>NZ_JBFBAE010000009.1:0-189807 GCF_040689465.1 Amycolatopsis sp. NPDC051373
GAAGGGTTGTGGGAGAGTAGGACGCCGCCGAACTTACTTAGAGTAGGCCCCGGTCGAGAATCTTCACGGTTCTCCCGGGGCCTGACTCTATTTCCAGACCCTTTCGACCGGCCGGCTCATCTAAGACGGGTGATCGGCCGGCTCACCACGGGAGACGAGAAGACCAGCGAAGTCGTCGTCTCGCCGTAGCGCTGGGCGCGCTCCACGAAGGTCTCCAGCTCGCCCGTCGAACGGCAGCGCACGCGCAGCAGCCAGCATTCGTCGCCCGTGATGTGGTCGGCAGCGACAACCTCGGACAGGGGCAGAATCGTCGCGCGGAACCGTGGGCCGTCGAGGCTGCGGACGCGCACGCGGACCATCGCCTCGATCGGCAGGCCCAGCTTGGACGCGTCGATGCGAGCGGCATAACCCGTGATCACCCCGCGCTGCTCGAGCCGGCGCACTCGCTCCGTCACGGCGGGGGCGGACAGCGACACCCGCCGGCCGAGTTCGGAGAACGTGAGGCGGCCGTCGGACTGCAGGAGTTCGATCAGCTGCCAGTCGACGGTGTCGAGGTCCACGAAATGGTTCACAGAACAAACTCCCGGCAGAGCGCGGCCCGAACGAGGAAATCCCAGGCTAACCAACCCGATCACCAGGGTTCGGCTCTGTGGCGAACACCCAGCGCCAAGCGACGATTGACCCCATGAAACCCCGCATCCTCCAGTTCGAGACCCCGGCACCGAACCAAGCCGTCACCTACTTCGGGCGCGAGCTCGGCTTCGAGGTCGACCCCGTCGACCTGGCAGAAGACCTCGCCGCGGGCCGCACCGACGGGTACGTCCTGGCCGAGACCCGCGGGGCCGAGGCGTACGCGAGCGCGCGCATCCCCGGTGCCATCCACCTGCCCTACAAGAACATCACCGAGGACAGCACCCGCGACCTCGACAAGAACCTCGTCTACGTCTGCTACTGCGAAAGCATCCACTGCAACGCCGCCACCCAGGGCGCGCTCCGCCTGTCTGCCCTCGGCTTCACGGCGAAGCGTCTCTCCGGCGGCATCACCACGTGGCAGAACGCCGGCTACCCCACCGAGACCGCGCACCTCACCCCACTCCGTACCCTGGAGAGGTGACACGTCTGCTGATCATCCAACCCGACGTCGGCGACCCCCTCGGCCCGCTCGGTGACTGGCTGACCGAGGCCGGCGCCGAGCTCGAGGTCCGAAACCCACCGGAGCACGAGCTGCCCGCCGACCTCGACGGCTACGCGGGCGTCGTCTGCCTCGGCGGCGGCATGGGTGCCCTGGACGACGAGCGCCACCCGTGGCTCGCCGACGTTCGCAAGCTGCTCGGCCAGGCCACCGGCAAGCAGCTCCCGACGCTCGGCATCTGCCTCGGCGCGCAGCTGCTCGCCGCGGCCACCGGCGGCCAGGTCGTGGTCGGCGAGGACGGGCCCGAGGTCGGCCCCGCGCTCGTCTCCAAGAAGGACGCCGCCTGGACCGACCCGCTGTTCGCCGACCTGCCGCTGATGCAGGACGTGATCCAGTTCCACAACGACGTGATCAAGCGCCTCCCGCCCGGCGCCGAGCTGCTCGCGTCCGCGCCGCTGTACCAAAACCAGGCGTTCCGCCTGCGGCGCTGCGTCTACGGCGTGCAGTTCCACATCGAGACGACGCCGGACCTCGTGCGCCGCTGGGCCGAGGACGAGCCCGAGATGGCGGAACTCACCCGACCGGGTGCGCTCACGCCGGAGAGGCTGATCTCTGTGCACGCGGACATCGCCGAGACTTGGCGGCCGTTCGCGCACCGGTTCGTTCGATTGGCCGCCGGGGAGCTCGACGCGGCGGCGGAGAGTCAACACACATTGCCGCTCGCTTAACGGATGATGCACGGATCACTAACGCAGCGTTGACGATTCACTCGATCGGTCGGGTACCTTGCGAGAGATGCTCCCGTAGGTATGGAGGACCGGGGTGGATCCCTCGCTAGTGGTCGTCGTCGTCATCGGCACGGCCCTCGTCTTCGACTTCACCAACGGCTTCCACGACACGGCCAACGCGATGGCTACCTCCATCGCCACGGGCGCGCTCAAACCGCGGGTCGCGGTAGCCATCTCGGCGGTGCTGAACCTCGCCGGTGCGTTCCTGTCGGTGGAGGTCGCGAAGACGATCTCGAGCGGCCTCGTCGACGACACCAAGATCGGACCGTCGATCGTCTTCGGCGGCCTGATCGGGGCGATCGTCTGGAACCTCGTCACCTGGTACGTCGGCCTGCCGTCGAGTTCGTCGCACGCGCTGTTCGGCGGCCTCATCGGCGCCACCTGGGTTTCGGCGGGCGCCGACTCGGTGCACTTCGGCAAGATCGTGGACAAGGTCCTCGTGCCGGCCGCCGCGTCGCCGATCATCGCCGGCCTGGTGGCGGCCGGCTTCACGTATCTGGTCTACAAGCTGTTCGTCCGCAAGCGCGGCGGACGCGGCTTCCGCGTCGGTCAGATCTTGTCCGCGTCGCTCGTCTCCCTCGCGCACGGCACCAACGACGCCCAGAAGACCATGGGCGTGATCACCCTGACGCTGGTCAGCGCCGGCGGCCTGCCCGCGGGCTCGGCGCCGCCGATCTGGGTGATCATCAGCGCTGCGTCGGCCCTCGCGCTCGGCACGTACCTCGGCGGCTGGCGCATCACGCACACGCTCGGCAAGGGCCTCACCGACATCGAAGGCCCGCAGGGCTTCGCCGCCCAGACGAGCAGCGCCGCCGTGATCCTGCTGTCGTCGCACTTCGGTTTCCCGCTCTCGACCACGCACGTGTGCTCCGGCGGGATCGTCGGCTCGGGTGTCGGCCGTCGCGAGGCGCCGGTGCGCTGGCGGATGGCCGGGCGCATGGTCGTGGCCTGGCTGTTCACGCTGCCGGCGGCCGCCCTCGTCGGCGCGGCCGCGGGGAAGCTCGCGTCGCTCGGCACGGCGGGGACCATCGGCGTCGGTGTCGTGGGCATCGCCATCGGCGTCGGCATCTACGTGCTCTCACGCCGCCGGCCCGTCACCGCGCACAGCTTCCAGGTGCCGGAGCCCTCGGCCGCCGACACGGAACCCGACCGCCTCGCCGCCTGAAAGTGAACGCGTGCCTGCCTGCTCAGCCGACGCGGATCCGGCTACGGTGAAGGAGATGGCAGAGCGCGCGCGGACGGCCGCATCGGCGGCCCGGTACGGCTTCACCGACGACAAGGCCGACGCCCAGTTGCGTGCGGCGGGCTGGTGGGACGCCGCGGGACCGGTCGAGGGCACCGCCGACGTGCTCGCGGCCCTCTCGCGCGCCGCCGACCCGGACCTCGCGTTGCAGGGCCTCGACCGCATCCGCGAGGCCGACGAAGGCGCGTGGCCCGAGCTGGACCGGGCCCTGCGCGACAACCGGACGTTTCGCGGCCGCCTGCTCGGGGTGCTCGGCACGTCCACCGCGCTAGGCGACTTCCTCGCCGCCAACCCCGGCGAGTGGCACTGCCTTGTCGACCACCGCTGCACCGTGCCCGAGCAGTTCGCCGATCGGCTGTGCGACGACCTGCGCCAGGACGACGGCACGTACGTCACCGGTCTGGCCGCCGAGCAGGCACTGCGGACGGCGTACCGGCGGCTGCTGCTCGGCATCGCGGCCGTCGACCTCGGGCACCTCGTGGAGGAGGGGCTCGACCACCCGTCGTTCAAGGACATCACCCACCAGCTGACGCTTCTGGCCGAGGCCGCGCTGAAGGCGGGCCTCGCCGTGGCCGAACAGGAGGTTGGGGCGAGTGCCGAGGGCGCGCTGGCCGTGATCGCGATGGGCAAGACCGGCGGGCGCGAGCTCAACTACGTGAGCGACGTCGACGTGATCTTCGTCGGCGCCGGCGACCTCGGCGTGGCGACGCGGCTGGCCAGCACGATGATGCGGGTGGTCGGCAAGGCGTGTTTCGAGGTCGACGCGGCGCTGCGACCGGAGGGCAAGAGCGGCGCGCTCGTGCGCACGCTCGAGGGACATACGGCGTACTACCAGAAGTGGGCGAAGACCTGGGAGTACCAGGCGCTGCTCAAAGCGCGCCCGGTCGCAGGTGATGCCGGGCTGGGCGAGGAATACGCGGAGATGGTCGCCCCGATGGTGTGGGCGGCCGCCGATCGCGAGAACTTCGTGACCGAAGTGCAGCAGATGCGCCGGCGCGTGGAGGACCACGTCTCCGCGGCGCACGCCGAGCGCGAGCTGAAGCTGGGCCGCGGCGGGCTGCGTGACGTCGAGTTCGCTGTGCAGCTGCTGCAGCTCGTGCACGGGCGCGTGGACCCCGAGCTGCGCTCACCGTCCACAATGGAGGCTCTGGCGGCGCTGGGCGAGGGCGGATACGTCGGGCGCGCGGACTCGGCCGAAATGGGGACTTCGTACGAGTTCCTGCGCACCGTCGAGCACCGGCTGCAACTGCGCCGGCTGCGGCGCACGCATCTGTTCCCGGAGTCGAACGACACCGACGAGCTGCGCATCCTCGCGCGCGCGTGCGGGATTCGCGCGGTGCGCGGGCGGAGCCAGGGCCAGGAGCTGCTCGCCGAGTTCCGCCGCCACGCGCAGGGCATCCGGCGGTTGCACGAGAAGGTCTTCTACCGTCCGCTGCTGCAGTCGGTGGCGAACGTGCCGACGGAAGCGTTGCGGCTCACGACAAAGCAGGCCGCGAGCCGGCTCGCCGCGCTCGGGTACGCGGCGCCGGAAGGCGCGCTGCAGCACATCAAGGCGCTGACTTCGGGCGTGTCGCGGCGCGCGGCGATCCAGCAGGCACTGCTGCCCGTGCTGCTCGATTTCCTCGCCGACACACCGGATCCCGACGGCGGGCTGCTGTCGTACCGGAAGGTGTCCGAGGCGCTGGAGGACACGCCGTGGTACCTGCGCGTGCTGCGCGACGAGGGCACGGTGGTGGAGCGGCTCGCGTTCCTGCTCGGCACGTCGAAGCTGGTGCCCGACCTGCTCGTGCGTGCGCCGGAAGTGTTGCAGCTGCTGGGAGAACCGGCTCGGCTGACGGGGCGGAAGCCGGCCGAGGTGGCGACGTCGTTGCGGGCGGCCGTCCGGCGTCAGCCCGGGTTGAACGCGGCGGTGGCGGCAGCGCGTTCGTTGCGGCGGCACGAGTTGCTGCGCGTGGCGTGTGCGGATTTGCTGGGGTTGCTGGACGTTCCGGCCGTGTGCGAGGCGCTGTCGAGTGTGTGGGTCGCCGTGCTGCAGGGTGCGCTGGCCGCGGCGTACCGGAAGCGGCAGGCGGAGCTGGGACGCACGCCGGCCACCGTCGCCGTGATCGGCATGGGCCGGCTCGGCGGCGCGGAGTTGGGCTACGGCTCGGATGCCGACGTGCTGTTCGTCTGCGAGCCCGCGGAAGGTGTGTCGGACTCCGACGCGGTGAAGTTCGCTTCGTCGGTGGCCGAGACCGTGCGCAAGATGCTGGGCGCGCCGAGCTCCGACCCGGCGCTGGTCGTCGACGCGGACCTGCGGCCGGAGGGACGCAGCGGGCCGCTGGTCCGGACGCTGGAGTCGTATCGCGCGTACTACCAGCGTTGGGGCGAGGTCTGGGAGGCACAGGCGCTGCTGCGCGCGCGGTTCATCGCCGGCGACGAGGAGCTGGGCGAGCGGTTCATCACGATGATCGACCCCGTCCGCTACCCCGAGGGCGGCTTGGACGCGACGAAGGCCCGCGAGATCCGCCGCATCAAAGCGCGCGTGGAAACCGAGCGGCTGCCCCGCGGCGCCGACCCGACGCGCCACACCAAGCTCGGCCGCGGCGGGCTGGCCGACGTCGAGTGGACCGTGCAGCTGTTGCAGCTGCAGCACGCACACGAGCAGCCGAGCCTGCGCACCGCGTCGACGCTCGACGCTTTGACGGCGCTCGCGGAAACGGGTCTGGCGCCCGCGGAGTCGGTCGACTACCTGCGCGAGGCGTGGCTGCTGGCCACGCACGTGCGCAACGCCGGGATGCTCGTGCGCGGCAAGGCCGTCGACGAGGTGCCCGGCTCGGGCCGGGACCTGGCCGCCGTGGCGCGCGTGTTCGGCTACACCGTGGACGACGACCCGGGCGAGTTCCTCGACACCTACCGCCGCGTCACACGCCGCGCGCACGCGGTGGTCGAGGAGCTGTTCTACGAGACCTAGCTTTCACCGAGATCTAGAGTGGGCGCGTGACCGATCGCGAACCGTTCCGCACCCGCATCAAGGTGCGCCATTACGAGCTCGACTCGCTGGGCCACCTCAACCATGCCGTCTACCACTCCTACGGCGAGGTCTCGCGCATCGAACTCTTCGAATCCGCGGGCGATTCCCGGCTGCGCGAGGAAAACCTCGCGCCGGTCCTGCTGGAGTCCCACATCGTCTACCGCCGCGAACTCCGCGGCGGCGACACCGTCGACGTCACCTGCGACGCCCGTTTCGGCGACGGCAAGGTCTTCTGGATGACCTCCCGCATCCTCAAACTCGACGGCACCCTCTCGGCCGAGATCACCTGCACGGTAGGCCTGATGGATCTGGAGGCCCGCCGCCTCGTCGACGACCCCCGCGGCCGCTTCGAACGCGCCGGCCTGAACCTCAAGGTCCTCTCGACGGGGGAGCAGTGACTTCCTGGCTGTCGGATATCCGCGCCTCCTACGACACCGTCGCCCCCAGCTACGCGGCCCAATTGCGCGACACCCTCGCCGGCAAGCCGCACTTGCGCTCCTTGCTGGGCCTCTTCGCGGAACTCACCGACGGCCGCGTCGCCGACATCGGCTGCGGCCCCGGCTGGGTCACCGCCCACCTGCGCACCCTGGGCGTCGACGCCTTCGGCCTCGACCTCTCACCCGCGATGATCGCCTTCGCCCGCAGCGCCCACACCGGCGTGCCGTTCGCCGTCGGTTCGATGACGGACCTCCCCGTCCCCAGCGGTTCGCTGGGCGGCGTCCTCGCCTTCTGGTCCCTCATCCACATTCCCGACGCCGTCCTGCCGACGGTTCTGACCCATTTCCACCGGGCCCTCCGCCCCGGCGGCGTGGCCCTGGTCGGTTTCCACTCGGCGACGTGACCACGTGCAAAACCTCCGGCTACGGCGGCCACCCCATGCACGTCCACATCCACCGCCGCCGGCCCGCCACCATGTCGGCTTTCCTGCGCACCGCGGGCTTCACCATCGAATCGGAGACGCTCTTCGACCCGGACGCCCGAGTTCCGGTCGCGGTGGTCATCGCGCGGGCAGGTCAGTCCCAGTAGTTGAAGAGTGCCTCGCTTGGCGCGACTACGGCCGGCACTGCGGATTTGCGGTCGCTGAGCTCGGCCGTCAGTCCGCGCGCATCCCTCGCCACACGAAGTCCACGAGACTTTCCGTGGCCGCCTTCCAGTCCTCGTCCGGGCGGAGCAGCAGCAAGCCCGCCATGGCGCGCATCACCGTGTCCACCGAGATGTCCGGGCGGACGGTGCCGGCGGCGATGTTGGCCTTCAGCAGGGTGTCGAGGGCGTCGACCAGGGATTTGTACGCGTGGGCCGGCAGTTGGGCGCTGCTCGAGGCCGCGCGCAAGGCCGTGGCGAGGCCGCGTTTGGTGATCAGGTAGTGCGCGAGGTGCTCGCTCGCCCACACGCGGAACGCTTGTTCCGGCGGGCACCGCTCCAGCAGCGTCGGCACGACGTTCACGAGCTGGCACACCTCCCGCTCGTACACGGCGAGGATGAGGTCGGCCACGGTGGGGAAGTGGCGGTACACGGTGCCGACGCCGACTTCGGCCTGCTTCGCGATGGCGTTGAACGAGACCTCGCCCGAGCACGCGAGCGACTGGGCCGCGACGGCGAGGATGCGCTCGTGGTTGCGCCGGGTGTCCGCACGTCGCGGGCTGACCGATCCCGTCGACATCGTTCCTCCCGTTCCAGCCGGCGTCTTCCCTGCTCAGGACTGTAGTGCAGGGCTTGGAGCAGCTCCAGGACCTGCACCTCGTTGCGAAGCGGATAGTAATCCGATAACCTCGAAACGCGAGTCTGAGCGGATGACTATCCGCTAGCGTACCCGGCGCTCGCGTTCCGAGTGGCCGGCTTCTCCCACCACAACCCCATCCTGCGGGAAAGAGTTCCAGTGGACATCTCCCTCGAAATCAATGGACGCGTCGAACAGCTCGCCGTCGAACCCGGCGTCACGCTGCTCGACGCGTTGCGCGAACGCCTGGACGTGACCGGCCCCAAGAAGGGCTGTGACCGCGGCCAGTGCGGCGCCTGCACCGTGCACGTCGACGGCAAACCCGTCCTGTCGTGCCTCACCCTCGCGGCCACCGTGCGCAGGCCGGTCACCACGGTCGAAGGTCTGTCCACTGAGGACGGATTGCATCCCGTGCAACAGGCGTTCGTGGACCAGGACGCGTTGCAGTGCGGCTTCTGCACGTCCGGGCAGGTGATGTCGGCCGTCGCCGCCGTGCGCGACGACATCGCGGACGTCCGCGAGTACATGTCCGGCAACCTGTGCCGCTGTTCGGCGTACCCGAACATCGTGGCCGCAGTCGAGCAGGCCGCCGAGCAGGCAAGGCGGGCCGATGCGACCGTTTGAGCTGACCGCGCCCACCACTGTCGAAGACGCGCTCGACGCGTCCGGAACCTTCCTCGCCGGCGGCACCACGCTCGTCGACCTGATGAAGCTCGACGTCCTCACCCCGCAGCGGGTGCTGGACATCAACGACCTCCCGCTGCGCGGCATCGACACCACTGACGGCCTGCGTTTCGGGGCTCTGGAACGAATGGGCGACATCGCCGCGCACCCCGGCGTGTACCCGGCGATCTCGCGCGCGCTGCTGCTGAGTGCTTCGCAGCAGCTGCGGAACATGGCCAGCATCGGGGGCAACCTGATGCAGCGCACGCGGTGCTCGTACTTCCGCGACGTCACTATGCCGTGCAACCGGCGCGACCCGGGCAGCGGTTGCTCCGCGCTGGCGGGCGTCAACCGCATGCACGCGATCCTCGGCACCAGCGACTCCTGCGTGGCGACACACGCCAGCGACGTCGCGGTGGCGCTCGTCGCGCTGGATGCCGAGGTGGAACTCACCGGCAAGACCGGCAAGCGCACGGTGAAGCTCACCGATTTCTACCGCACACCAGGCGAAACACCGGACGTGGAGAACGACCTGCGCCCCGGCGAGCTGATCACCGAGGTGCGCGTGCCGCGGCTGGACTGGGCCGAAAACTCCACCTACGTCAAGGTTCGCGACCGCCAGTCGTACGAGTTCGCGTTGGCGTCGGCGGCGGTGGCGCTGGACGTGCGGGATGGCGTGATCGCCGACGCGCGGGTGGCCGTCGGTGGGGTGGCGACCGTTCCGTGGCGGCTCACGGCGGTGGAGGAAGCGTTGCGGGGCAAGCCTGTCACGCAGGAGTCGTTCGAGCAGGCAGCTTCTCTGGCCGCGGAAGGCGCGCGGCCGCTGGCGTTCAACTCGTTCAAGGTGTCCCTGGTGAAGCGCACCGTCGTGCGCGCGCTGCTGGAGCTGACCGAAGGGAGCCGTCGATGACTGACAGGCTCGACGCGCCGTTGAAGGTCACCGGGCGCGCGAAGTACGCGATGGACCACAACTTCCCGGGCATGGCCTACGGCTACGTCGTGGTCAGCACTGTGGCCCACGGCCAGGTCGAGAGCATGGACTCCGATGCGGCGAAGAAGGCGCCGGGCGTCCTCGCCGTCTACACGCCGTTCGACCGGTTGGACCTGCGCACGCCGCCGGTGTCGCCGATCATGGGCGAGACCTGGGTGCCGCTGCGCAACACCGACGTCGACTACTACGGGCAGCCGATCGGGTTCGTCGTCGCGGAGTCGTTCGAGCAGGCGCGCGACGCGGCCATGCTGGTGGACGTCACGTACGACGAGAAGCCGGCGCTGGTTTCGTTCGACGAAGGGCTCGCCTCGGCCGAGGACGCGCCGGAGTCGCGCGGGAACCCGCCTCAGATCGAGGTGCTGGCCGACGACGTCGAGTCCATTGAGGACGTGTTCGCCGCCGCGCCGTTCGTGGTGGACCACGCTTATCGCACGGCCACGCAGAACCACGCCGCGATGGAGCCGCACTCGGCCGTCGCGGTGTGGGACGACGGCGAGCTCACGGTCTACACCGGCAACCAGGGCAGCAACCTCATCGCCATGGAGCTCGCCGGCGCGCTCGCCCTCGACGTCTCGGCCGTGCACGTGATCAACCCCTACGTCGGCGGCGCGTTCGGCGGCAAGGGGCGCACGTCCACGCCCGCGTTCCTCGCGGCCGCGGCGGCGAAGGAGCTGGGCCGGCCGGTGAAGGCGGCGCTGACGCGCGAGCAGGTCTTCACGGCGACGGCCACGCGAGCCGCGACGCTGCAGAAGGTCACCATCGGCGCCGACGCCGACGGCACGATCCTCGGCCTGCGCCACGACTCGTGGTCCAGCACGGCGATGGACCGGTCGTTCGTGGAGCCGACCTCGCACGGCACCTCGCGCGAGTGGTACGCCACGAAGAACCTGTCCATCAGCCAGAAGATGGTGCCGCTCAACATCCCGCCGACCACGTTCATGCGCGCGCCGGGTGAGGCGCCGGGCTCGTTCGCGCTGGAGAGCGCGATGGACGAGCTGGCCGTGGCGCTGGGCATGGACCCGATCGAGCTGCGCGTGCGCAACAGCTCGCTCGCCCCACCCGGCAAAGACCTGCAGTGGTCGAGCAAACACCTCGACGAGTGCTTCGCCGTCGGTGCGCGCGAGTTCGGCTGGTCTCCGCGGCCGCAGGGCCGCGTCGACGGCGACTGGCTGGTCGGCGTCGGCATGGCGACGGCGATGTTCCCCGCCCTGCGCTTCCCCGCGACGGTCGGCATCACCCTTAACGCGGACGGCACCGCCGAGGTCGCCACCAGCGGCGCCGACCCGGGAACGGGCCTGCTGAACGTGATGTCGTCGGTCGGCGCGGAATCGCTGGACCTCGTGCCGTCCCGGATCACCCCTCGGCTGGGCGACTCCAAGCTCCCCCCGGGCGGCATGTCCGGCGGCTCCACGGCGACGGCCAGCGTCGGCACCGCCATCATGCTCGCGGCGAGCGAGGTCCTCGACGCGCTGCTGGCTCTGGCTTCCGCGCCGGGCGCCCCCTTCGCGGGCCAAGAGGTGACCTACGCCGACGGCCACATCCACAGCGACACGGACACCATGCCCTTCGGCTCACTGCTGCGCGCCGTCGGCCGGGATTCCTTGTCCGCCACGGGTTCCTCAGCGCCGGGCGAGGAGCTGACCAAACACTCGTTCAGCTCGTTCGGCGCCCAGTTCTGCGAGGTCCGCGTCCACCGCCTCACCGGCGAGGCCCGCGTCTCGCGCCTCCTGGGCGTCTTCGACGGCGGCCGTATCATCAACGACAAGCTCGCCCGCAGCCAAATCAAGGGCGGCATGATCTGGGGCGTCTCCGCGGCGCTGCACGAGGCTCTCGAGCTGGACACCTGGGGCCGCTTCGCCACGGGCGACTTCGCGAGCTACCTCCTGCCGGTCAACGCCGACATCCCCGACATCGACGTCCACTTCGTCCAGTACCCCGACACCTTCCACAACGCCGTCGGCGCCCGCGGCATCGGCGAAATCGCCACCGTCGGCGTCGCCGCCGCCATCGCCAACGCCATCTACAACGCGACCGGCGTGCGGGTCCGCCACATCCCGATCATGGTGGAGGACCTGCTGGTGGACTGAGCTTTTCGGCGGGGGCGTGAAAATCGGGACGGCGGCTGGGGTTTCCCCTCGGCCGCCGTCCCGCGCGTTCTATGGGGCCGTCGGTTCAGGGCCGCCCAGCACACGTCGCGGTACAGCGACTCCGCCGCGCGGACCTGCTCCTTTGTGGCCGAACGCCCTCAACGTCACCGGCTCTTCCGCTTCCCCCGGACCTTTCGAGACGGCCGTGGCATTCCGGCCAGCGGGTGCACAGTCGCAAGCCCAGACCGCCGTTTGGTGAATATCTCCCGCAGCTCCGCTATCCCGGGCTCGTTCGGATGGCCGCAGGCCAGCAGTTCCGCAGTCAGGCTGCGAGCCTCGTCGGGAGGGATCGCGGCGAGGGCGTCGGCAATGGCGTCGGGGCCGCCGACCTCAAGCAGGAGGATGAACTGCTCAGCCATGGCACACAGTCTTTCCTCGTCGCTGAGCTCCTCCACCGCGAGCTCTCCGTTGCCGACGAGGATCTGCACGACGATCGGGCCCAGCTGCCGGTCCTGACGCAGACCCCGCAGGAACGTGGAACCGTCGGGAATGGCCTGGGTCAACACGTCGAGCGTTGCGCCTGCGCGCGAACGGAATGGGCAGTTGCGGATGGCGTCCAGCAGCAGAGACAGACCACGCTCCAGACCACCGTGGGTGTCCAGCCATCCGGCGAGTTCCGCTTCCGCCGTCTCCGGGGTGTAGTGCTCGGTGAGCGCACCCAGCAGCCCGGCGGGTTCGGCGTTGGACAGCTCCCCGACCAGCGGCGCGTGGCGGCCCGCTTCAACCAGGCGGGTGCGTACCGCCCGAGCGGCGAGTGGCGTCAGGGTCATCAGGTCCACGGCGCCGGCGGAGAGCGCGGACCGCAGGCGATCGGCTGCATCCGGCGGGAACACGTCAGGTCCGTCCCGTCCGAGGTCCGCGCCGAAAATTGGATCGGGGTCACCGGTCGTGAGTTTGACCGCACCGAAGTCGGCGAGCGTGGTAAACAGCCGGCGCAGGTCCGCGAGGACTCCCTCGCGCCACGCCGTCTCGGTCGTCTCATCCAGCTCGTCGAGGTAGAACGCTTCGCCAAACGACAGCCAGACGCTCTCTTCGAGCCGGACCACCGGAATCGGTTCGGGAAAGCTGTAGAGGGTGTTGAGGACGTCGGGTAGCACTTCGTCGATGATGCTGCCGAGCATGAAGGTGTACTCGGGTACCCAGCCACGCCCGCGCCTGACGAGGTCGGAGGAGGGTAGTGCGTCGAACGCTGCGGTCCAGAGTGCCAGGCCTTCGCGCAGCAGCCGCGCGTTCTTCTCCACCCGTACCAGCTTGCCCTTGATCACCCGGACTACGCGGATCTTCTTGGCGAGCTCGACCAGACTGGCCAAGACGGGCAGATCGGCGCTGCTCTGGGTCCGATAGGTCCGGTCCCCGATCCTCGGATCGAGCTCGTCGCCGGTGTCCAGCAGTGTCACGAGCTCGCGTGCATCAGCCAGTTTGAGGTTGCCGGTCGGTGTCAGCGCTCGTCCGTTGCCAGCCCATTCGACCAATGTGCGCAACCAGGTGACGACCGGCGTCTGCTCGGCGGCTGCCGCGAGTTCTGCATCGGGGGGAAGCGATACCGGAAGCTGCGCCATTGCTCGTTCGGGCCGGCTGTCACCGGCGAGGACGTGTCGCGCGGCGATCTCGCTGAGCACCTCGTCGTCGTAGTCGACCCGGCCCTCGCGGACCTCGTTGACGAAGCTCTCCATGGCGGTTTCGTCAGCGGGATCGATTCCGTGCCGGAACGCGTTCATCACCCAGAATTTGGACACGCCGAAGTTGCGTTCATCGGCCATTGCCGCAGCGAATTCGGCGCCGGCTTTCGTCACAGCCGCCTCGAGATCCGCCAGTGGATCACCGGTCGGGTCGGCCAGTCCGGTCGCGTGCAGATAACGCAGAAGTAGCCGCAGGCCTTCCGGGACATGGGCCGAGTCCTCTGGGGTGGCCGACAGCGTTCGAGGCGTGTGCGACAGCAGAAATTCCTCGACCAGGCCGGTGGTCCAGTACCCCAGGCGTCCGTCGACGCTGTAGTGCCGGAACTCCAACGCCGCTTCCAGCGCCACCGGATCGACGTCCTCGTGCTCTGCCCAGGCCGCGCAGCGACGTATCAGCAGCGCCTTGGCCGCTTCGAACGCGTCGGTGTCTTCAAGCTCGAAATACGTGCGCATCGCGGTCTCACGGTCCTCGCTGCACGTCGCGGAAGGCGTGCCAAAGGAAGGAAGTTCGGGATAGTCGCTGTACGGCTGGTCTTTGAAGCGGCGGAAAGCGGGCATCCGCGATCTCACCGAGGTCGAACGTGTCCAAAGCGAGCACAAGCACAGCCTAGGGGCTGAGCCCCGACCCATCGCGAAGGAGCAGCAGTGGCACGCGGCATCGTGGAGGAAGTCCCCTGAAGCGCTCGGCGTTCGCGTCGTGACAGCGAAAAAGTCATGGCCCGCCGACGGAGCGTCGGCGGGCCATGACTTCGCGTTCAGACGGCCTGGGAAGTGGCCTGCCAGCGTTTCCGCTGGTCAGGACATTGTGCGGACTTCCAGGATCACACGTCGTAGTAGAGCGAGAACTCGTACGGGTGCGGACGCAGCCGCAGCGGGTCGATTTCGTTTTCGCGCTTGTAGGAGATCCAGGTGTCGATCACGTCGGGCGTGAAGACGCCGCCCTCGAGCAGGAAGTCGTGGTCGGCTTCCAGGGTGTCGAGGACCGTGCCGAGGTCGCCGGGAACGAGCTTGACGTTCTTGGCCTCCTCGGGCGGGAGCTCGTAGAGGTCCTTGTCGATGGGCTCCGGCGGCTCGATCTTGTTCTTGATGCCGTCGAGGCCGGCCATCATCATCGCGGAGAAGGCCAGGTACGGGTTGCCCGACGAGTCCGGGCAGCGGAACTCGGCGCGCTTGGCCTTCGGGTTGTTGCCCGTGATGGGGATGCGGACACACGCCGAACGGTTGCGCTGCGAGTACACCAGCGAAACCGGGGCCTCGAAGCCCGGCACGAGGCGGTGGTACGAGTTCACCGTCGGGTTCGTGAAGGCCAGCAGGCTCGGCGCGTGCTTGAGCAGGCCGCCGATGTAGTGGCGCGCCGTGTCGGACAGGCCCGCGTAGCCGGACTCGTCGTGGAACAGCGGCAGGCCGTCCTTCCACAGCGACTGGTGGCAGTGCATGCCCGAGCCGTTGTCGCCGGCGAGCGGCTTCGGCATGAACGTCGCGGTCTTGCCGGCGGCGAACACGGTGTTCTTCACGATGTACTTGAACAGCTGCAGGTCGTCGGCAGCGTGCAGCAGCGTGTTGAACTTGTAGTTGATCTCCGTCTGGCCGGCGGTGCCCACCTCGTGGTGCGCGCGCTCGATCTCGAAGCCGGAGCCCTGCAGCTGGCGGACGATGTCGTCACGCAGGTCGGCGAAGTGGTCGACCGGCGGGACGGGGAAGTAGCCGCCCTTGAACTTCGTCTTGTAGCCCTGGTTGCCGCCGACCTCGTCGGTGCCGGTGTTCCACCAGCCCTCGACGGAGTCGATCTCGTGGAACGACGCGTGCTCGGCCGAGTCGAAGCGCACGGAGTCGAAGATGTAGAACTCCGCCTCCGGGCCGAAGTACACGTTGTCGGCCACGCCGTACTCGGCGATGTACTGCTCGGCCTTGCGCGCGATGTTGCGCGGGTCGCGGCTGTAGGCCTCACGCGTGAACGGGTCGTGCACGAAGAAGTTCAGCGAGAGCGTCTTCGCCTTGCGGAACGGGTCGATGCGCGCGGTCTCGGGGTCCGGCAGCAGCAGCATGTCGGACTCGTGGATCGACTGGAAGCCGCGGACGGACGAGCCGTCGAAGGCGAGGCCTTCCTCGTAGGCTTCGAGGTCGAAGGCCTTCGCGGGCACCGTGAAGTGCTGCATCACGCCCGGCAGGTCGCAGAACCTGACGTCGATGGACTCCACCTTCTCGTCGGCGATCAGGCGCTGGATGTCGTCTGGAGTAGTGGGCACCCTCGGTGACTCCTTCTTCGATCGAGCTCGCTCGGCAGTACTCTCTTCGGCTCACGCTAAGAGTGCGGTGTTGCCCGACCGTCACCCGTATGTTTCACACACGTTAACGGGTGGCGTGACACGCGCCATCCGACCAGGGCGGATGTGGTGTGCGCCACCGGCATACCCTGGACGGGTGGCGAGATGGACGGGCGAATGGCTCCCCGGGACTGGCAGCGGCCCGGGCTCGGAAAACCGAACCGCGCCGAAGTGGCCCGGTGAAACGTTCGGTCTGCCCGAATCGGGCGTCGGCTCCGTCGCCGGCTTCGGGTCGCGGCTGTTGGCGCTGGTCATCGACCTGGTCCTCGCGGGCCTGATCACCACGCTTTTCGTGCGCTACGACGTGCAGGACGTCGCCGCGATGCAGACGTTCAACCGGTGGGCCGGCGTCGTCTGGGCCGTCATCACGACCGTGCCGGCGATGTTCTTCGGCTTCACGCCGGGCATGGGCGCCGTGGGCGTGCGCGTCGCGCGCCTCGACGGCGCCACGATGGTCGGCCCCTGGCGCGCGGTGTTGCGAATGGTGCTGACGGTCGTGATCGTGCCCGCCCTCGTCCGCAACACCGACGGCCGCAGCTGGCTCGACCGCGTGACCGGCACCGTCGTGATCCGGATGCGCTGACCGTCCCCGAACAAAAAGGCCTCCTGCTCAGCGCGAGCGGGAGGCCTTTTCAGCGGTAAGAGGGTCAGCGTCGGCGGATCGTCCGCTGCACGTTGCGCATCTTCGCGCCGGCCGGCATCGGGCCCTTCGGCATCGCCGCGCCGCGGTTGCCGAGCGCCGCGAGCTTGGCCTCCAGTGCGTCGACCTGCGGCGGCTTGAGGTTGCGCGGCAGCTTCATCAGCGTGCTCTGCAGCTTCTTGAGCGGGATCTCGTTCTCGCTGTTGCCGATGGTGTAGTCGTAGATCGGGGTGTCGCCGATCAGGCGCGACACCCGCTTCTTCTCCTGCGAGAGCAGGGCCTTCACGCGGTGCGGCGCGCCCTCGGCCACGAGGATCACGCCGGGCGCGCCGAGCACGCGGTGCACGGCGTCGAGCTGCGTGGTCGCGGCGACGGTCGGCGTCACGCGCCAGCTGCCGCGCATGTTCTCCAGCGCCCACGCGCCGGCGCCGGGCTGGCCGTCGGCCTTCGTGTACACGGTCTTCTGCACGCGACGGCCGAAGATGATCACCGCGAGCAGCACGCCCAGCACGATGCCCAGCGGCAGCAGCGCCCACTGCACGTTGAAGATGAACCCGACACCGAACAGGACGCCCGCGACGACCACGATCGAGCCGGCCATCCAAGGAATCAGCATCGGGTCTTCGCGGCGTTGCATCTTGAACGCCTCGAAGAGCTGCCCGCGCCGCGCCTTGCCGGCCGCGCGCTTCTCCTGCTTGGCCAGCTTGGCCGCTTCCTTGTCCTGCTTTCCCGCCATCTGACCAGGATACGGCCGCGTGCCCTGCCACGAATCCCTCGGCCCCCTCTGCGAGGATCGAGGGGTGGCAAGCGCATCGTCTCCGAAGAGTCGCCAGGGCCTGCTCGACGGGCTGGATCCCGAGCAACGAGCCGCCGCCTCCGCGCCGCGCGGGCCCGTCTGTGTTCTCGCCGGCGCCGGCACGGGCAAGACGCGCACGATCACGCACCGCATCGCGCACCTGGTCGGCGCAGGTCACGTCTCCGCCGGGCAAGTACTCGCCGTCACCTTCACCACGCGCGCGGCGGGCGAGATGCGCACGCGGCTACGCGGACTCGGCGTCGACGCCGCGCAGGCGCTCACCTTCCACGCCGCCGCGCGCCGGCAGCTGCGGTACTTCTGGCCGCGCGTGGTCGGCGACCGGCCGTGGGATCTCGTCGACAACAAGTTCCGGCTCGTGGCGCAGGCCGCGCAGCGCGCGCGGCTGAGCACGGAGACGGAGGTGCTGCGCGACCTCGCGAGCGAGATCGAGTGGAGTAAGGCCTCGCTCGTTTCGCCCGACGACTACCCGGCCGTCGCCGCGCGCACGCAGCGCGACACCCCGGCGCCGGTGGCGCAGGTCGCGCAGGTCTACCGGCTGTACGAGGAGATCAAGAACTCCGCGCAGGTCCTCGACTTCGACGACCTGCTCCTGCACACCACCGCCGTGCTCGAAGAACACGAAGCCGTCGCCGTCGAGTTCCGCGATCGCTACCGCTGCTTCGTGGTCGACGAGTACCAGGACGTCACGCCGTTGCAGCAGCGCCTGCTCGACGCGTGGCTCGGTGGCCGCGACGACCTCACCGTCGTCGGCGACGCCAACCAGACCATCTACTCCTTCGGCGGCGCCTCGCCGCGGCCGCTGCTGGAGTTCACGCGACGCTTCCCCGAGGCCACCGTCGTGCGGCTCGAGCGCGACTACCGGTCGACGCCCGAGGTCGTCGGGCTGGCGAACCGGGTGATCGGCGCGGCGCGCGGGCGTCCGGCGGGGTCGCGGCTGAAGCTCGTCGGCCAGCGGCCGCCGGGGCCCGAGCCGCGCTTCGCCGAGTACGAGGACGAGTCGGCCGAAGCGGCGGCGGTCGCGCGGCGCGTGCGCGAACTGCTGGACGGGGGAGTGTCGGCGAGCGAGATCGCTGTCCTGTTCCGCGTGAACGCGCAGTCGGAGGCCTACGAGCAGGCGCTGTCCGAGTCCGGCATCCCGTACCTCGTGCGCGGCGGCGAGCGGTTCTTCGCACGCGCCGAGGTGCGGCAGGCGATGTCGGCGCTGCGGGTGGCGTCGGCCGATCCGACGTCGCTCGACCTGGTGACGGCGGTGCGGTCGGTGCTCGCGCGCGTCGGGCTCACCGAGCAGCCGCCCGCCGGCGGTGCGGCGAAGGAGCGGTGGGACGCGCTGCTCGCGCTGGTGGAGCTGGCCGAGGAGCTCGCGGCGAGCGTCGCCGACGCCGACCTGCCGCGGCTCGTCGCGGAGCTGGAGCAGCGCGCGGCGGCGCAGCATCCGCCGACGGTCGAGGGCGTCACGCTGGCGTCACTGCACGCGGCGAAGGGCCTGGAGTGGGACGCGGTGTTCCTCGTCGGCCTGTCCGAGGGCACCATGCCGATCCTCCACGCGGGCGACGACGAAGCCGCGATCGAGGAGGAACGGCGGCTGTTCTACGTCGGCGTCACCCGGGCGCGGGAGCACCTGTCACTCTCGTGGTCGCTGTCGCGTACGCCGGGTGGCCGGCGCAACCGTCGCCGCAGCCGCTTCCTCTACGGGCTGATCCCGGAGGACCACCCGGCCGCCCGCGTCGCGCGGTCGCAGCAGACGTCGTCGGCGCCGGGTTCGAAGACGGCGCGCTGCCGGCTCTGCGGCGGGCCGCTGCTGCAGACGATCGAGGTGAAGCTGGGGCGGTGCTCGAAGTGCCCGTCCACAGTGGATGAAGGGCTGCTGGAGAAGCTGAAGACGTGGCGCGGCGAGCGTTCGCGGGAGCTGAAGGTGCCGGCGTTCGTGGTGTTCACCGACGCGACACTCATGGCCATCGCCGAACAGCGACCGACCGACGACGGAGCGCTCGTGTCGATCTCCGGCATCGGCGCGACGAAGCTCGAACGCTTCGGCGCGGAGGTGCTCGACGTGGTTCGCGCCTCGATGCGGTCTTGACCGCGTCCGCACCCTGATCGGTGCGGCGAACCCGCTGCTCGCAGGCGATCTTCGTAGCTTCGGAGAGTTTTCGGGAAAATAAGTTGCCCCGGTGTGCGAGGGGCAATAATCTGCTCGTACCCGGGTGGGAAGCCCCCGGTCTGGGGATTCACATGACGCGCGCCGCCTCGGGTGGCGAACGTCCGGACAGCGGAAGGTGGTGCCGGTGAAATGATCAGCAACATGATGCTCTCGAACCCTGGCACCGGTCTGTCCGGCTGCGGTCTCATCCCCGCTTCGCGCCAGGGTACCGGTGTGTCCACGAGCGCCCACTTCGGCGGATTCCGTCGGATTGACGAGCGTACGTGGACCGCGGTTGAGGTCACCCTGGCCAACGCCGCCCTCGTTGGCGCGTACCCGCAGGTTGACGTCGATCTGCCGACCATCAAGCAGTTCCGTGTTCCGTTGTCGATACGGGAGCGAAGTTCCTGACCTAGTCAGGACACGAGGCTCACGAAGGCCGCGGAACCGGTAACCGGATCCGCGGCCTTCGTGTTTTTTTGGCTGCACAACCCCCACGAGGAACAAGTTGTCCAGTTCGATCGACAGTCCCAAAACCACCGAAACGACAAGAAGGAGCACGGAAATGTCGTCCGCCATCGCCTTCGCCGAGGGCTTCGACCTCGGTATCGGCGACCTGCTCGACGGGGTTGCCGCCCCTGAGCTCGACCTGCCCTGCCGTTCCCGCGACGCCGACCTCTGGTTCGCCGAGTCTCCCGCCGAGCTCGAGCGCGCCAAGGCCCTGTGCGCCGACTGCCCCGTCCGCGAGGCCTGCCTCGCGGGTGCCCTCGCCCGGCGCGAGCCTTGGGGCGTCTGGGGTGGCGAGATCTTCGAGCGCGGTGCCGTCATCGCGCGCAAGCGGCCCCGTGGCCGCCCGCGCAAGAACGCCGCCCTCGAGCCCGCCGCCGCAGCCCGGAGCGCCGCCGCATGACCGTCGAACTCATCACCATCCGCGACTACGAAGCGCGCACCCGCGAACCCGACCGCGCACACCCGCTACCCGAACAGCTCGATACTCAGGAGACCAGCGAAATGTTGCTTCACGAAGAACTGTCCCGGGCCCGAATACGGGACTTCTACCAAGAATCCCAAGCGCTGCGCCCCTGGCGCCGCGCCCGAGCCGCCCGCCGGTGGTCCCGCCTCGCCCGCTGGGCGGCGGATCGCTCGAAGAGGTTTGAGGACTGAGTGATCTTCGGGGTCGTTGAGGCTCTGAAGCGTTGAGACCTTTGAGGCCTTCGAAGTCCTCGGTTTGTTGTCTGTGTGGAGGGCCGGTCACCCATGTTGGTGACCGGCCTTCCGGCATTTCCGTTCGACGGATGCCGCCGCCGGTTTGTCGGTTCGGTTCCGGTGGGGCTTCGGGTGTTGAATGAAGTCGTGTCCGCTCATACGCACGACCACATCGACTGGGCCGACCGGCTGACTCAGCTCCGCACGGCCGACGCCCTCGACGCCAACGCCCTTTCGGCCATCGCCCGGCGGCTGGTCGCCGCCCTGCCCCCGACCCCGACGATCGTCGACCTCGGCTGCGGCGCGGGCGGCATGAGCACCCACTTCGCCCGCGCCCTGGCCACCCACGGCGGCGGCACCCTAGTCCTCGTCGACGCGACGCCGGAGCTGCTCGCCGAAGCCGAGAAGTCGGTCCGGGCAGCCGTCGACACCGCCTCGAACAGCGCCGGTGCGGCCGATGTGCAGGCCGCGCGCGGCGACGTTGTGGGCACTGGTTCGGCAGGACGCCGGCCGGCGCCGGATGACCGCGTGGACGGTGGTTCGACCAATGCAGCCTCCGGTGCCGTCGAGGTTCGGGCGGTGCGGGGTGATCTCGCGGATGCCGGGCTGCCCGGGTCGCTGCCGGCGGCGGATTTGGTGTGGGCGTCGCGCGTGGTGCACCACTTGCCGGACCAGCAGGAGGCCGTGGGGACGGTCGCGGCGGTCGCGAAGGCGGGCGGGCTGGTCGCGCTGGCCGAGGGCGGGCTCGATTTCCGTTGCCTGCCTTGGGATTTGGGCGTCGGCAGGCCCGGGCTCGAGGACCGGCTGCTCGCCGCGCAGGCCGAGTGGTTCATCGGCATGCGCGAGGGGATCGAGGGAGCCGTCGCGATGCCTTACGGCTGGTCCGTCGCGCTGGAGCGCGCCGGGCTCACCGACGTCGACTCTTTCGGCGCGCTCGTGCACCACCCCGCTCCGGGCCCCGCCATGCTCGCGGACTACGTCGTCCACCGCGTCGCCCGCATCTTCGAGTTCGGCGGCGAGTACCTCACCCCGGACGACCGCGAAACGCTCACCTCCCTCCTCGACCCGAACAGCCCCCACCACCTCGCCGCCCGCCGCGACCTCTACCTCACCGGCGCGAAGACCGTCCACTGTGGACGCCGCCCGTGACCGCCCCGGACCCCACCTGCTCCCGCTGCGGTCACACCCGCTCCGCCGAGCCCGACCCGCTCGCCGCGCTGTCCTGGGTCTCGACCAAGGACAACGGCCGCGCCCAGTGGCTCTGCGCGACCTGCGCCCGCGACCACGTCCGCGACATCGAAGCCAAACTCCCCGACGAGTACTGGTGACCCCTCGGGTGGCTCTCACCTTCGTTTCGCTGGTTGTCGGGCAGTGCCGCTCTGGCAGCGCATCGACGTGGAGCTGACTCGGGGAGCTGTTGTCGGAGGCGCTGGCACCGCCGTCGCCGCCTGGACCTTCCAGGGCGGCCGGCGATCGGCAGGTCAGCTCGGCGGTGCGCGCGTGGTGTTTGGCCCGGCCGCCCGTGCTTTGCGGGGAGGCTCGGCACGGCCCTCGCTCCGTGCGAACCTCCGGCAATGCCCCGCGTGGCCGGAGTGATCGGCGTGCGGACCTCTGGCAAGGCTCGCGTGGCCCGAGTGACTGGCCTGCGCACCTCAGGCGATGCCCGCGTGGCCGGAGTGGCCGGCGTGCGAATCGCAGGCCATGCCCGCCTGGCCGGCCGGCGTGACGGGCGCGCGTCGGCCAGTCCCGCCGTGGGTGGTCACCCCGGCGTCATGCGGCTGTCTCCCGGCGGTGCACCGCGCGGACCTTCGGGCGGGGTGTACGGGCGGCCTGGGTGTAGGCGCGGACCAGTTCGTGGGTGATGTCGGCCGGGGTGTCGTTGAGTTGGCGGGGCGTGCAGCGCACGAGGACGGTGCCGGTGGCGGTCAGCGCGAGGTGGCTGAAGTCGGTGGGGCCGGCGGCCGTGCGGTAGCGCCAGGCGAGGCCGACCTGGTCCCACCAGGCGTCGGCGATGCCGATGCGGCGGCCGCGCAGGTCGCAGACCGTGACGTTCCACTGGGGGGACGGCAGGGGAGTGTCGCGGAGGAGGCGCAGGGCCTGGCCGTGGGTGAAGGTTTCGCGGTCGTCCAATCCCCGCAGCACGGCGCGGACCGCTGACGACCCGCGTTGGTTGCCGGCGTTCAGCTCGGCCAGGAGTTCGGTGCGGTCGCACAGGCCCCAGAACAGCGGGAGCGTTGCCAGGCGCTCGACGGCCTTCGGATCACTCTCTCGGCGCGCCAGGTCCAGGGCGGCGCGCGGGGCCCCGGCGTAGGGGAGGCCGTCGATGATCACGGGCTCGGGCATGCGGGCGGTGCGGTAGGTCAGGACGCCGGGTTCGGAACCCGGGCGACGGTAGTGCGGCAGGAGCAGGTGGATCTCGCCCGTGAGCGGGTGAGTGACGCCGTGGGCGCGCAGCGCGTCGGTGCCCGTGATGATGGCGCCGGGGCCGTAGCGCGCGATCGTGGCGTGCAGCAGCTGTAATCGGGTCGGCGGTTTGTCCTGGATCACGAACACGCCGGGGTACACGCGGCGCCACGGCCCGCCCGGCCGCGCCAGCCTGGCGGCTCTTCGGCTCGAGATCCCGGCGCTGCGCAGTTTCTTGAGGTCGATCACGCCGACCGACGTGGAGTCACGGTGAGCCACGTCCCTGATGCTTGCGGTAGTCGTCATGGTTCGAGGATGACCGCTCGGCCATCCGAGTGGAACCGGCTTTTCAGATCTGTGGATAACTCCGTGAAATGGGCCCGTGGCACCGCCGGGCCTGTGGACAACTCAGCGAGCGAAACCGGGCTGCCAGCGCTCCACGATGCCGCGCGCCGGGACTTCCGCGTCGAGCTGGCAGAGGATGCCCGTGGACCCCGCCGTGACGCGGTGGATCATCAGGTACTCCGGCGGCAAGTTCAGCGACCGGCCGACGCGGAAGTCACTGCCGCGGGTGTCGCCGACGCGGCCGGCCTGGCGTTGCATCCAGCGGCGCGTGAAGTGGAACGTCGGCGTGGCCAGCGGTTCCGTGAACGGCGCGAGGTACGCCAGCACCTCGTCGGCGGCGAGGTCGGAGTCGGTGCGGACGAAGCCGTTCTCACGCAGGAGCCGCATGAGGTCGTCGGACTCGCCGTCGAGGGCCAGGCGCGTCATCTCGCCGAGGTGGCGCGGGATGCCGTTCGGCAGCTTCGCGACGCCGCCGAAGTCGAGCACGCACAGGCGGCCGTCGTCGGTGACCATGAAGTTGCCGGGGTGCGGATCGGAGTGCAGCAGGTGCGCCCGCGCCGGCGACGAGTAGTGGAACTCCATCAGCAGCCGACCAGCGAGATTGCGCGTCTCCTGGTCGCCGCCCGCGATGACCTTGGACAACGGCGTGCCGGTGGCCCATTCCGTGATCACGACCTTCGGTGCGCTCGCCACCACACGCGGGATGAGGAACGCGGGGTCGCCCTCGAACGCCTTCACGAACGCGCGCTGGTTGTCGGCCTCGTTGAGGTAGTCGAGCTCCTCGTCCATGCGGTCGGCGAGCTCCGCCATCAGGGGTTTCACGTCGGTGCCGGGCACGAACGCCTGGAACAGCCTGCTGAACCGCTGCAGCTGGCGCAGGTCGGTGCGCAGCGCCTCGTCGGCCCCCGGGTACTGGACCTTCACGGCGACCTCGCGCCCGTCGTGCCAGGTGGCGCGGTGGACCTGGCCGATGCTGGCCGACGCCGCCGGGACGTCGTCGAAGTGCTTGAACCGCCCTTCCCACGAACGGCCGAGCTGCTGGGCCAGCACCCGGCGCGTCTGCTGCGCCGACATCGGCGGCGCGGCGGACTGCAGCTTGGTCAGCGCTTCGCGGTACGGCTTGGCCATGTCGTCGGGCACCGCTGCCTCGAAGACGCTCAGAGCCTGGCCGAACTTCATCGCGCCGCCCTTGAGCGTGCCCAGCACCTCGAACAGCTGCTCCGCGGCCTTCGCCGACAGCGTCGCGCTCACCTGTTCCGCGCTCTGGCCCGCGAGGCGCTTGCCCCATCCGCCGACGGCTCGGCCGGCTATCCCGAGGGGAATGCTGGCGAGTTTCGCGGTGCGCGCCGCACCTTTGCGCGGCATTGCGGATTCGCGGTCTGCGGAGTCGGTCACCCTCCGATTCTGCCTTGGTGACCTTGGTGGCCGCAGCCTGCCAGGGGGTGTGGGCTACGTCTCCGGTGGTGCTTCGGGCGCTCCGCAATCGCAGTCCGGGTGCGGTTCCCAGTAGCGGTGGCGCAGATGGCCTTCGAACGGGTCGAGCTCGAGCGTGCTGTTCCACGTCGGTGGTGGCTCGGCGCTCGGCGACAGCACGCGCAGGGCCTGCGCGACGGCCAGCGACGCGCAGGCCTGGACGGACCCGAGATCGGGCCGCTGGTCGACGTCCACGAGCTGGGTCGCGACGCGCGGCCACGAGTCGTCGAGGTCGGTCTTGCTCAGGTCGCAGCAGCGCAGGCAGGTGCTTCGCCCCGGCACGACGAGAGGGCCGACGAGGATCGTGCCGTCGCGGACGCGGGCCGGCAGGTGGGTGACGCCGTCGTCGACCAGCTCCGCCACCAGTTCCGGGGCGGGCACGACGGCGTCGGTGAGTACCACGACGTCAGGCGCGCGCTGCAGGTTGCGGGCGGTGCTGACCTCGGGCGCGACGCGGGCCAGCACGTTCTGAGTGGCTTTGCGGCGCGACAGGCCCAGCTCGGCGGCGGTGAAGCCCGAGCCGAGGTCGGCCTCGGTGACGACGCCGCCTGAGCGGACGTCGATGTGCCCGACCCCGGCGTTGGCCAGCAGCACGGCGACGGCCACGGCGATCCGGCCGTCGCCCCGGACGGCCACCAGGCTCTGGCGTCTTCGCTCGGTGAGCGCGGTCTGGTGGTGGCGGGCGCGCAGGGACCAGAAGCCGGTCTCGACGCGCTTGGACGCGGGGCTCGGCGCCTCCGTGACGAGGCCGAGCGCGGTGAGTTGTTTGAGCAGAAGGCGCAGCTGGTCGCGGTGTTCGCTCTCGGCGAGCACCACGTCGAGACGGCGGCTGCCGTCGAGCCGGCGCACGAGCGCGACGACGCTCGGCGCCAGCCCGGTGGCCACCACGCCGTGGCGCGGATCGAGGCCGATCTGGACTTCGTTATTGCCGCGTTCGAGCACGTGGAGGCCCGGGAGCAGGGTCGGGTAGGCGGGGAGGAGGACGTTCGGCGGGGGAACGGTCGACAGCGTCATGATGATCAGCTTGACACCCCCGCGGCGGCCGACTGGCGCTCAAAGCCGAGTTATCCACAGGCAAGGCGAGTTGTGGACAACTCGGGGCTGTGACCTTTCGACGCTCCCAAGTTGTCGGTCGGTGGCCTTACCGTTGTCGGGTGGTCGAAGCACGGATGCCCGCACTGCGGGGCCGGGGCGGAACGAACCCCCCGTCGGACACTCCTGAACACAAGGTCGAGGTGCGGCGCAGCGCGCGCCGGCACCGGACGGTCACCGCGTACTGGAAAGACGACACCCTCGTGGTGCTCATCCCGGCACGGATGACCCGCGCGGAAGAGAGGCACTGGGTCGCGGAGATGGAGCGCAAGCTCCTGCGCACCGAACCGCGGAAAGTCGCGTCGCCGAAGTCCTCGGACGACGCGCTGCTGGCACGCTGCGCCGTGCTGGCGGCGAAGTACGTCGATCCACGGGCGATACCCGCGAGCGTGCGCTGGGTGCCGCCCATGCGCACCCGCTGGGCCTCCTGCACGCCCGTCGACGCGACCATCCGCGTCAGCGACCGCCTGCGGCGCGTGCCGCAGTGGGTCCTGGACTACGTGCTGGTCCACGAGCTCGCCCACCTGCGCGAACCCGGACACGATGCGGCGTTCTGGACGCTGGTCAACCGGTACCCGAAGACCGAACGCGCGATCGGGTATTTGGAGGGGTTGTCGGCGGCGGCCGGGTGGGGGATTTCGGGGGAGGAGGACTGAGCGGAGCGGGCCTCTCGCCTGAGTCGGGGACCGTGGCTCGCGAGCGCGGGCAGGCGGTGAGGCTGCGGCCCGAGGCTCGGCGGCACGCTGGTGCGATCGAGAGTTCGCGGCAAGGCTGGGCCTGTCCCTTTCCTGGGGCCGAGACTGCGGCTCGCGAGTGAACTGATGCATCGCGAAGTCGCGTTCAGCACGGCGTGGCCGGCTCGCAGGAGCGGGATCTGGCCGACCGCCGGCTCGGGGCGGTTTCGACGAGCAGGCGTCTCGGCGCTGGACCGCCGGCGAGCCAGTGCCGAGCCTGCCGAGTCGGAATCGGTTCGCGGCGGGCCGGCGGCCTCATCGGGATGAGCGATCCAGACCGAGCAGCCGGTACCCGAGGTCAATGGTCGTCGCGCGTTGAAGATCTCCAATAAGGAGCTTTTGAGAGCCCGGAAAGCAACCGGTCCTCCGGCGCGAAGGCGACGGAGGACCGGGGCTGGACCGAAGGGGTCAGGAGGTCGGGTTGTCGCCCTTGTCCTGGTCCGAGTCAGGGGCCGAGTCCGGCTTGGCATCCGGGCCCGAGCCCGAGTTTGAACCCGAGGCCGACGAAGATTCTGAAGCAGAGCCAGACTCCGCCGCCTCGCGCTTCTCCGTCCTCTCCAGCTCCGCGATCGGATCGAAGTCGGAGCCCAGGACCGGGGTGTCGCCGAGGCGGTCGGCGAAGTCCAGGGGCTCGTCGAGGTCCTCGGCGGTCGGCATGAGGTCCGGGTGGGACCAGAGGCCGTCGCGCTTGTCGATGCCGTGGCGGTCGCCCACGAGCTTCCAGAGGGAGGAGGCGGCGCGCATGCGGCGGGGGCGCAGTTCGAGGCCCACGAGGGTCGCGAAGGTCTGCTCGGCGGGGCCGCCCGTGGCGCGGCGGCGGCGGAGCGTCTCGCGCAGCGCGTCGGCGCCCGGCAGGCGGTCACCGATCGCCTCGGCGACCACGACGTCCACCCAGCCCTCGACCAGGGCGAGCAGGGTTTCGAGCCGCTTCAGAGCCGACTCCTGCTCGGGCGTGGTCTTCGGCTCCAACAGCCCGGACGACATGGCCTCTTCGATGCTCGCCGGGTTCGCCGGGTCGATCTGGCCGGCCAGCGACTCCAGCGCGGACGTGTCGACGGTGATCCCGCGCGCGAACTCCTCCACGGTCGCCAGCAGCCGCTGCCGCAGCCACGGCACGTGGGCGAACAGGCGCTGGTGCGCGGCCTCGCGCGCGGCGAGGAACACGAGCACTTCGCTGCTGGGGACTTCGAGCCCCTCGGTGAACTTCTCGATGTTCGCGGGCAGCAGCGCCGACGTGTTGGCCGGGCCCAGCGGCAGGCCGACCTCCGTGGACGTCAGCACCTCCTGGGCCAGCTGCGCGAGCGCGTTGCCGAGCTGGGAGCCGAAGGCCATCCCGCCCATCTGCCCCATCATGGACAGCAGCGGCCCGGCGGCCTGCTTGGCCTCCTCGGGCAGCGCCTGGATCCACGCGCCGGACACCTGCTGCGCGACCGGGTCGCAGAGCCGCTGCCACGTGGGCAGCGTCTTCTCGACCCACGTGCGCGCGGACCACGCGACGGTGGTGTTCGCGCCGGCGGGCAGGATCGTCGCCGCGTCGAGCCACAGCTCCGCCAGGTGCGCGGCGTCGCGCACGGCCGTGGACGAGTCGCCGGTGGACGACGCGAAACCGAGCTTCGCGTCCTGCGAACCGCTGAGGTTCTGGAGTGCGATCTGTTTCGCCAGGTCGTAGTTCACCGGCCCGCTCGACGAGCCCGCCTGGCTGAGCATCTGGCCCAGCTGGCTCAGCATCTGCCCGAGCTGGTTGAACGCCTCCGCGCCTGACGGCTGCTCCGAGGGGTCGTTGTCGCCTCGTCTGTCGGGATCGGGCGGTCCGAAACCGAACGGGGGTTTGCTCATACGTCCACCGTACGCGGGTAGGGCCTCTCCCAGCGCGTCAACCATGGCCTTCACCGGGAAGCGAACACGGTCACCGTACGCTGTCGCTCGTGACCAAACCCGACGAGGAGACCGCGACCGCGAGCAGCCGGACCGAGCCGTCGAGGGAACCGGCGCGCGACGAGCGCCGCCTGACGCGCCGCGGCTGGACCCTGCTGGTCAGCGGCGCGCTGTTCCTGGTGTTCGTCGTAACCGGTTTCCTGGTCCAGGTGCCGTACGTGGCCATCAGTCCGGGCCCGACGTACGACACGCTCGGTCGCGACGCCGCGGGCAACGAAGTCGTGCAGGTCAAGGGCCACGAGACGTACCAGACCAACGGCGAGCTGCGCATGACCACCGTGTCGCTCAACGACGGGATCAACCTCTTCACCGCGCTCGGCCTCTGGGCCAGCGGCCGCTACGCGCTCGCGCCGCGCGAGGAGTACTACCGCCCCGGCGAGACCAACGAGCAGGTCAAGCAGGAGAACATCCAACAGCTTCAGGACTCCCAGAGCAACGCCCAGGTCGCCGCCCTGCGCCACCTCGGCTACCCCGTGGAGGTCCTCGCCAAAGAGATCGTGTCCGGCAGCCCCGCCGACCACGTGCTCGCGCCCGGCGACAAGCTCGTCACCGTCAACGGCACGAAGGTCACCGAAGCCGCCGACGTCGCCAAGGCCCTCACCAACACCAAGCCCGGCCAGGCCGTGCCGATCACCTTCCAGGCCGACGGCCAGCCCGAACGCACCGTGCCGATCACGCTCGCCAAGCGCGACGACCGCACGCAGGGCTTCATGGGCCTCACGGCCGTCGACCACGCGATCGCACCGTTCAACGTCAACATCTCGCTGCAGGACGTCGGCGGCCCCTCGGCCGGCCTGATGTTCACGCTGGCCATCATCGACCGCCTCACCCCGCCCGGGAAGTCGGACAACAACCTCGCCGGCGGCCGGCACATCGCGGGTACCGGCGAGATCACCGAGACCGGCGAGGTCGGCCCGATCGGCGGCATCTCGTTCAAGGTCGTGGGCGCGCGCGAGGCCGGGGCGACCGACTTCCTCGTGCCGGCGCACAACTGTGCCGAGGCGAAGTCGGCTGTGCCGGACGGGCTCAACCTGATCAAGGTGTCCACTCTGGACGACGCGCTCACCCAGCTCCAGAACCTCAAGGCCGGCCGGCCCACGGCGCACTGCTGAGGAAGAAGAAGTGCCAGCACCTGTCCTGAGCCGGAGGCCCCCACGCGGAGGCCTCCGGCTCGACGGGGCTGAGGGCAGGGCTCAGGGTAAGAAGGTCGTCTTCAACGCGTCGAGCAGGTTCGGCGCGAGGTCGGGGCTCTCCACGATCTCGTCGACGGCGTCCGCTTCGGCCGAAGAACCTTCGGGCCGCGTCCCGCGCAGCCGCATCACGCAAGCCACGTCGCCCTCGCGCAGCACCGCCGCCACGAGCCGCGCCTCCGTGCGCCGCGGGTGGTCGGCCGCCGCGCGGCGCAGGCGTTCGGCGTCGGCCTCCGCGAGGCCTTCGAGCTCCGCCTCGACGTCGGGCGGCAGCACGATGATCTCCTGCGCGAGCGCGCAGCCCACCACGATCTCGGGCCAGGCGATTCGGCCGAGCGACTCGGCGAGGTCACCTTCTGGCAACGCTTCTTGCGCCACGGGCGTCAGCGGGTTCGCGCGGTCGAGCTGGCCGGCCAGCTCGGGCTGCTCGTCGAGCAGGGCCGCTGTGGGCACCAGCGCGAACAGCTGCGGCGGCTGGTCCCAGCCCCCGGACGCGACGAACTCTTCGACTTCCCGGGCCAGGCCGGCGACGGGGTTGGCGGCGGGCGGCTCACTCGGCTGCATGGCGACATCGTCGCAGGCCGGTCCCCGCGCCGTCCTTCGACGTCCGATTCGGGCGGTCCCGGGAACTCGGGAACCCATCCGTAGAGTTAGACCGTCAGGGGACGACGCCGTCCCCGCGAACGTGTTCACGAAGACAGGAGCGTTGCCGTGGCGACTCGGCCCCCGGTGAGCCTGAAGCTGTCCCGCCGCAGCAGGATTCTCCTCATCATCGCCGCGGTGATCGTGCTGGCGCTGCTGCTGGGTGTGAGACTGCTCGACACCTACGTCGACTGGCTGTGGTTCGGCGAGGTCCACGCGCGCTCGGTGTTCACCACGGAAATCCTCACGCGGATAGTCCTCTTCGTGGCCGTCGGGTTGCTCGTGGGCGGTTCGCTCGCGATCAGCCTCATCATCGCCTACCGCACGCGTCCGGTGTTCGTGCCCGTCTCGGGCAGCGACGATCCGCTCTCGCGCTATCGCTCGATGATCGTGAGCCGCATCCGGCTGTTCGGCATCGGCATCCCGCTGATCACCGGACTCATCTCCGGCGCGTCCGCGATGGGCGACTGGCAGACGATCCAGCTGTTCCTCAACGGCACGTCGTTCGGCCAGAAAGACCCGCAGTTCGGGATCGACATCGGCTTCTACGCGTTCACCCTGCCGTTCGTGAACTGGCTGCTCGGCTGGCTGTTCGTCACGGTCGTGGTCTCGTTCTTCGGCGCGCTGATCGCCCACTACATCTTCGGCGGCATCCGCCTCGCCGGCCGCGGCGGCCAGCTGGCGGGCCCGACGCGCGCGCAGCTCGCCATCACCGTCGGCATCTTCGTGCTGCTGAAGGCGGCCGAGTACTTCTTCGACCGGTACAACCTGCTTCTGTCCGATCGCGACATGCCGCTGTTCAACGGCGCCACCTACACCGACCTCAACGCGGTGCTGCCGGCCAAGCTGATCCTGCTGTGCATCTCGGTGATCTGCGCGATCGCGTTCTTCGCGGGCGCGTTCCTGCGCAACCTGCAGCTGCCGGCGATCGCGCTCGTGCTGCTGATCCTGTCGGGCGTGCTGGTGGGTGTCGCGTGGCCCGCGATCCTCGACCAGTTCTCGGTGAAGCCGAACGCGAACGACAAGGAAGCCACGTCGATCCAGCGCAACATGGACGCGACGCGCGCGGCGTTCGGGCTGCAGAACGTGAAGTACGAGGACTACCAGGGCAGCAACCAGGCGACCGGCGACCAGGTGAAGGCCGACGCGGGCACCGTGTCCAACATCCGGCTCCTCGACCCGAACGTGCTGTCCGCCACCTACACCCAGCTCGCCGGCGGTCAGAACTACTACGGCTTCCCCGAGAAGCTCGACATCGACCGCTACACCGTCAACGGCTCCACGCAGGACTACATCGTGGCCGCCAAGGAGATCAAGACCGACGGGCTCACGGGCAACCAGACCAACTGGATCACCAAGCACCTCGTGTACACCCACGGCAACGGCTTCGTCGCCGCGCCGGCCAACACGATCAACCGCGCCGTCACGGACGTGTCCGACACGAGCAGCGCCGGCTACCCGCTCATCGGCACCAGCGACACGAAGAACCCCACCGGCGCCGGCGCGGTCGGCGGCAAGCCCGGCATCAAGGTCGACCAGCCGCGCATCTACTACGGCGAGCTGGCCGACCAGAACGACTACGCGATCGTCGGCGGCACTCCCGGTAAGGCCCCGGGCGAGTCCGACTCCCCGGACCAGAAGAACTACTACTACAACGGCACGGGCGGCGTTTCGCTCGACAGCTGGTTCAACCGGCTCGCCTTCGCGGCCGAGTACGGCGAGCGCAACATCCTCTTCTCCGACGCCATCGGCGACGGCTCGAAGATCATGTACAACCGCACCCCGCGCGACCGGGTCAGCAAGGTCGCGCCGTGGCTGACGCTCGACGGCGACCCGTACCCGGCGGTCGTCAACGGCAAGATCGTGTGGATCGTCGACGGGTACACCACGCTCAACAACTACCCGTACGCGCAGCAGACGCAGCTCGGCGATGCCACCAACGACTCGCTCAACGGCGTCACGCGCCAGGCCAACAACTCGATCAACTACATCCGCAACTCGGTGAAGGCGACCGTCGACGCGTTCGACGGCACGGTCACCCTGTACTCGATCGACGACAAGGAACCCGTGCTCAACGCGTGGGAGAAGGTATTCCCGGGCCTCGTGAAGCCGAGCTCCGAGATCCCGCCGGACCTGCGCGCGCACTTCCGCTACCCCGAAGATCTCTTCAAGGTCCAGCGTGAGCTGCTCGCCCGGTACCACGTGGACAACCCGCAGCAGTTCTACGCGCAGCAGTCGTTCTGGAGCGTCCCGCAGGACCCGACGGAAGACGGCAGCGCGACCACGGCAGCGGCGAACGTCGCCAACCAACCCGGCTATTACGTGCTCGCCGACGCGGCGGGTGAAGGCACACCGACGTTCCAGCTGACGAGCGGGCTCACCGGTCTGCAACGGCAGTACCTCGCGTCATGGATGTCGGTGTCGTCCGATCCACAGGACTACGGCACCATCCGCGTGCTCCGACTACCCACGGTCACTGGCGCGAACCAAGTCGACGGGCCGGTGCAGGTGCAGAACAAGTTCCAAAGTGATCCACAGGTCGCTTCGGACCGGACACTGCTCAACAACCCCAACGTGATCCCCATCTACGGCAACATGATCACGTTGCCGGTCGCCGACGGGTTCCTGTACGTCGAACCGGTGTACATCAGGCAGCGCAACCAGCTGAGTTACCCGCAGCTGGCCCGCGTATTGGTGTCGTTCGGTTCGAAGGTCGGCTACGCGCCGACGCTGAGCGAAGCGCTGGATCAGGTCTTCGGCAAGGGCACCGGCGCCGGGGCGACCACCCCGGTGGCAGGCACGCCGCCGCCCTCGTCGAACACGAACCCGCCGACGAACCCGTCGACACCCACGTCGCCGACCACACCGCCCCCCAACTCGGGCGGCTCGAACCCGGCCCTCGACAAGGCGGTGACCGACATCCAGTCGGCGCTGGCGAAGCTGAAGACAGCGCAACAGTCGGGCAACTTCGCTGACCAAGGCGCCGCGCTCCAGGCCCTCGACGTCGCGGCCAAGGCCTACGAGACCGCCAAAAACGCCACCCCTCCGTCCGGCAGCGGCGCCCCGCAGCAACCCGGCGGGTGACCTCGCGCACGGTAGTGGCACCTGCTTTGCACCCGGCTGAAACCCCGGCGTAAGGTAGGTGTCACGACGCGGGGTGGAGCAGCTCGGTAGCTCGCTGGGCTCATAACCCAGAGGTCGCAGGTTCAAATCCTGTCCCCGCTACAGAGGTAGGAGGCCCGTGCTTGCGGAGTTCGCAAGCACGGGCCTCTTTCGCGTTTTATTCGGGGGTCGGACCCCCGGGCCCCCGCCAAGAGGGGCTGCGCCCCCTTGGATCCCCCGGTGAGTTGCGTTGGGTGGTGGGGTGGTGGGTGGTGGGTGGTGGTGGGTCAAGTTTCTGCGCTGGTTGGTGGCGGGGCTGTCGTGGGGCGCTCGGTGAGTTGGCCGGGCGGGCGAGGGAAAGTCCTGACTCGCGGTGGTGGTGCAACCTTGGGTGGGGATGTGGTGTGTGGTCGTTGCGCTGCGCCGCTTGGAACTCCTGGTGAGGTTGCCGGGGTGCGATGTGTGGTTGGTGAGAGGGGCTGTGCCCCTTCGCTTCCTCGGTGAGTCAGTTGGCTGCCGAGGTGGGGGTTGGTGAGTGGCGGCGGCCTTGGGCGCGCTTGTGGGGTGGCCGTTGGTGAGTTGTTGCTGGGTTTGAAGCTCACTTGAGCGAGGGCCTTCTGCTCGCCGCACATCCCAACTCATTGCCCCACGGCACGGCCGCTGCGCAGCCGCGGGCCGCTGGAATTCCGTGCAACATCCGGGCCAGCCCGCCGGCTCTCCCTACGCGGCCCTTCGACGGGACCCTGGATCCCTCAGTCCGCGCATCTCCACGCCAGACGGTCCCCGCGAGCGGCGGGGGCCGTTGCCGTGGGGCGGGAATAGGGTGCGGGGATGGGTGAAGGTGTGGGGTTGGCGTTGACGTTGGGGGAGTTGGTTGGAGCGGCAAGGGGGGCGGATCCGTATGGGGCGTATGGGGAATGGCGGCGGAGGGCGCCGGTGGTGCGGGTGGGGGATCGGGTTGTGGTGGTGCTCGGGTTCGCGGAGGCCGAGCGGGTGGTGACGGGGGCGGAGTTCGGGCATCCGGAGCCGGAGGTGGTCGGGGGTGGGGATCCGGATCTGCCGGTGGATGAGGCCGGACGGGTGGTGAGGGCGTTCGCGTTCCTGAATCCGCCGGATCACACGCGGTTGCGGAGGTTGGTGGGGAAGGCGTTCACGGCGCGGACGGTGGAGGGGCTGGTGCCGCGCGTGGACGAGTTGGTGGGGGAGTTCGTCGGTCGGGTGGTGGAGGCCGGCGAGAGCGACTTGATGGCGGAGCTGGCGGTCCCGTTGCCGGTAACGGTGATCGCGGAGCTGCTGGGGGTGCCGGTCGAGGATCGGGAGCGGTTCGGGGCGTGGTCGGGGGCGATGGCGCGGGCGGCGGAGCCCGGGTTCCTGCTCGGGCCCGGGGTTGCGGAGACGGCGGCCGGGGCGCGGCGGGAGTTCGTGGCGTACTTCAGGGAGTTGGCGGCTGAGCGGCGAAGGGCTCCGGCGGACGACCTGTTGTCGGCGCTCGTGGCGGTGTCGGATGAGGGGGAACGGCTCAGTGAGGGGGAGTTGCTGGTCACATTGACGTTGTTGCTCGTGGCCGGGCACGAGACGACGACGAACCTGATCGGCAACGGGGTGTTGGCGTTGCTGCGGAATCCGGACCAGTACGCGTCTCTGGCTCGAGATCAGGCGCGCGATGCGGCGTTGGCCGAGGGGGCCGTCGAGGAGATTTTGCGGTACGACTCGCCGATCCAGCTGACGACGAGAACGGTCCTGACCGACACGACCTTGGGCGGCGTCGAGCTGGCGGCCGGGACGATGGTGCTCGTGTTGGTGGGCGCGGCGAATCGGGATCCGCGGGTGCGCGAGGAGCCGGACCGGTTCGACATCACCCGTGCGCCGGGACGGCATTTGGCTTTCGGGCGCGGGATTCACTTCTGCCTGGGCGCTCCGCTGGCGAGGCTGCAGGGGCGGACGGTGTTGCGCGAGCTCGCGCGCCGGGCGCCGGAGCTGCGGTTGGCCGGCGAGCCGGAGTGGGTGGAGACGGTGACGTTGCGCGGCCTGCGAACGCTGCCGGTCGCGGTCAGGTGACGGGCCGCCAGGCGAAGCAGCCGTTGCGCGAGCGGTGTTGCAGGTGTTGGAGAACCGGTTGGCCGGCGAGCTGAGCCGGTGGTAGTGCGCGAGCTCGCCGGGCTCCGGAGCTGCGGCCGGCCGGCAAGCCGCAGTGGGCGGAGACGGTGACGTTGCACAGCCTGCGAACGATGCCGGTCGCGGTCAGGTGACCGGCAGCCAGGCGAAGTAGCCGTCCGGACGGACCAACGCGGCGGATGCGAACGGCAGGGCCGGGAGGTCCGTTGTGGACAGTGGGCCCGGAACCGCGGGCAGGCCCGACAGGTCGGCGCCCGGGGTGGTGAGCAGGACGTGGTGGCCCGTGTGGAACAGCGTGCTGGCCCAAGCGCCGCCGGGGAGGCGGAAGTCGGGGAGGCGGGTGCCGGTGAGGGGGTGGGCGTGCGGGGGTGCGGGGTAGCGGACGGCGAGGCCGGAGACCAGGCCGGACAGGCGGTGGGACACCTCGGGCAGCTCAGCGAGTGTGGTGAACAGGGCGCGCAGGGCGCGGCCGGCGCGGCTTTGCGGGATGAGGCCGTTCTGGGCTGCCACGTTGTCGAGCACGGCGGCACCGACGGCGCGGCGTTCGGGCTCGTAGGTGCCGAGCACGTCGTCGAAGCCGTTGAGGGCCGCGGCGAGCTTCCAGCCCAGGTTGGCGGCGTCCTGAACGCCCAGGTTGAGGCCCTGGCCGCCGGCGGGGAAGTGGATGTGGGCGGCGTCGCCGGCGAGGAGGACGCGACCGACGCGATACTGCGCGGCCAGGCGGGACGCGTCGGAGAAGCGGGACATCCAGCGGATTTCCTTGATCACCGCCGGGCCGTAGGTCGCCGCGAAGGCCGTGTGGACCTCGGCCTCGGTGACCGGTGAGCCGAACGTCGCGGGTCGCCGGGCGCGGTCGCCGAAGGTCAGGCGGTAGAGGAGCGGCTCGGCGAGGGGGATGAGGCCGCAGAAGCCCGTGGCGCCGGCGGACTGGACCATTCCGCGCATCGACGTCCACGTGCCGGCGGCGCGGTCGGGGACGCGGTCGACGACAACGTCGGCGACCACGCCGTAGCCGCTGCCGTCCTCGCCTTCAAACGGCACGTCCAGCAGCTTGCGCACGGTGCTTCGGCCGCCGTCGCAGCCGACGAGGTAGCGGCAGCTCAAGACGAGCTCCGGCGTGACCACGCGAACGCCCGAAGCGTCCTGCGACAGCCCCACCAGCTCGTGCCCGCGCAGCACCTTGCCGCCGAGCTCCGCGAACCGCTCTTCCAGCAGCTCCTCGACCTGCGCCTGCGGGATTCCCAGCTGGTACGGGCGCCGCGTGTCCCACCCCGCGTAGCTGATCGGGACCGCCGCGAAGTGTCCCTCCTGGACGGTGGCGAACGCACGTTCCTCTGCTCTCGGCAGCAGTCCGCGCAGGTCCAGCACCTCCGCCGTGCGCGGCTGCAGGTTCAGCGCCTTCGACAGGCCGGTGCGCTCGGGCAGCCGCTCGACCACAACGGCGTCGACGCCGGCCAGGCGCAGCTCGGCCGCCAGCATCAGGCCCGTCGGGCCGGCCCCGGCGACGACGACATCGGCGTGCAGCTCGTTCACGACCGCTCCTTAACGTTGTTAAATTGACCCGTCGCCAGAGTGCCCTTAACATCGTTAAATTGTCAAGGAGGTAACCCGTGGCACTGACCAGGCGGGACATCGCGCGCTCGGGACTGCGCCTGCTCAACGAGGTGGGCCTCAACGGGCTGACGCTGCGCCTGATCGCCGGCGACCTCGGCGTGAAGGCGCCCGCGCTGTACTGGCACGTCAAGAACAAGCAGGAACTGCTCGACGAGATGGCCACACAGATGCTCGCCGACGCCGCGGCCGAGCGCGTGCCGCCAGACGGACTCGACGAGTGGCAGCGCCTGGAGCACCTGGCCAGGCGTCTGCGCGACGCGCTGCTGACCTATCGGGACGGTGCGAAGGTCTTCTCCGGCACTTTCCTCACCGACACGAGCCTGATCGGGCCGCCTCCGCTACAGGAGCGGATCGACGCCGGGCTCGACCCCGTGCGCGCCGCCCGGGCACACTTCGCCGTTTACAGCTTCGTGATCGGGTTCACCGTCGAAGAGCAGGCCGTGTACCCGGTGCGCGGCCGGCGGGACGAGCGCTACGGCCCCGACGACGCGGGCGCCGCTGTGCTGGGCGACCCCGAAGCCGGATTCTCCGATGGGCTGGCCATCGTGCTCGCCGGCGCCCGTCAGTGGCTCGACGGGCCATCGTCGCAGGTGGAGACATCGGAAAGCCCTTAAGTGGGGGTGCCTGAAAACCCCTTAACCCCCCGTGTAATCTATAAACACAACGACGCGGGGTGGAGCAGCTCGGTAGCTCGCTGGGCTCATAACCCAGAGGTCGCAGGTTCAAATCCTGTCCCCGCTACTGTCGAAAAGCCCGGTTTGCACTTGATGCAAGCCGGGCTTTTTCGTGCGCTGACCTGCCGGTTCGCTCGGGTGGTGGTTGCGCTCGGGCCCCTTGGTCGTTTTGCGCCGGAACTCGCGCCCTCGCGGTTGCGGAGCGTGTCCGGGTCCACAGTGGACCCGCTTCCGGATTGGGCCGAACGAGGGGATAACACTAGCCACAATGGACAGATCCCGAGGCCACTGTGGACATACCGCCGAAGAAGTGGGAACGTAGAGGTGTGTCCGAATTGAATGCAACAGCCGCCGCTCTGCTCGGTCTCCTCCACGACGGTCCCGCCACGGGCGGGCAACTGGTCGCGGGAGCCGACGAGCGCTTCGGCGCCTTCTTCAGTGTCACCCGCAGCCAGGTCTACCGCGAGCTCCCGGCGTTGTCCAAGGAGGGCCTCGTCCGGCTGGGCAAGCAGGGTCCGCGCTCGAGCCAGCAGTACGTGCTGACCGCGGCCGGCAAGAAGGCCTTCAAGACGTGGCTCACGTCCGAGGCCGGTCCCGACCACCTGCGCAGCCCGCTCATCCTGCGGCTCGTGCACGCCGGTTCGCTCACGGCGAAGCAGCGCACCGCTCTGCTCGAGACCGCCCGCGGCACCTACCAGGTGCAGCTCGACGAGGCCAGGACGGCCACCAAGTCGGCCGACGGCCCCTACGCCAAGGCTGTCGCCGAGTTCGCGCAGGCGCAGGCCAAGGCCGCTCTGAAGCTGCTCGACGCCATCCCGTCGGCCTGACCCACGCCACAGCCCACGACCGGTTCGCAACCGGTCGTGGGTTTTGCCGTAACCTTGGTAAACGTGAGTGATGAGTTCGATGCGGCCCTCAAGGACCTGACCGGCAAGCTGACGCAGATCGAGTCGGTGATGGACCTCGATGCGCTGCGTGCGCAGGTCGCGGAGCTCGAGAGCCAGGCTTCCAGCCCCACCCTCTGGGACAACCCGGAGGAGGCGCAGAAGGTCACCAGCCAGCTCTCGCACCGCCAGAGCGAACTGCGCCGCGTCTCCGACCTGCGTTCGCGCCTCGACGACCTGGGCGTGCTCTACGAGCTGGCCGAGGCCGAGGGCGACGCCGGCAGCATGCAGGAGGCGGAGGGCGAGCTCACCGACCTCGGCAAGGACGTCGACGCGCTCGAAGTCCGCACGCTGCTGTCCGGTGAGTACGACGACCGCAACGCCGTCGTCACCATCCGCGCGGAGGCCGGCGGCGTCGACGCGGCCGACTGGGCCGAGATGCTGCTGCGTATGTACCTGCGCTGGGCCGAGCGCCACGGTTACCCCACCGACGTCTACGACATCTCCTACGCCGAAGAGGCGGGCATCAAGTCGGCGACGTTCAAGGTGAGCGCCCCCTACGTCTACGGCACCCTCTCGGTCGAGCAGGGCACGCACCGCCTGGTGCGGATCTCGCCGTTCGACAACCAGAGCCGCCGCCAGACGTCCTTCGCCCACGTCGAGGTGCTGCCGGAGGTCGAGGAGGTCGACCACGTCGACATCGCGGAGAAGGACATCCGCGTCGACGTGTACCGCTCGTCGGGCCCCGGTGGACAGAGCGTGAACACCACCGACTCCGCGGTGCGCATCACGCACCTGCCGACCGGCATCGTCGTCTCCTGCCAGAACGAGAAGTCGCAGCTGCAGAACAAAGCCGCGGCGCTGAAGGTCCTGCAGGCCCGCCTGATGCTGCGCAAGAAGGAAGAGGAGCGGGCCGAAATGGACGCCCTCAAGGACGGCGGCTCCAGCTGGGGCAACCAGATGCGCTCCTACGTGCTGCACCCGTACCAGATGGTCAAGGATCTGCGCACCGACTTCGAGGTCGGCAACCCGAGCGCTGTGCTCGACGGCGAGATCGACGGCTTCCTGGAGGCGGGCATCCGCTGGCGCAAGCAGGCCGCGGTCGCCTAGTCCGCGGCTGCGTGAGTCCACTGTCGCCTGATCCACGAACGGGCGACAGGATCCACTGTCGACACCCGGAACCGATTCCGGGGCAAGGGACTTCGGCTACCGTCCGGCGCGGCAAACGCCACGCTTGGCGACGGCGGGGGTCCCTTGCTCGTTTCGGGGGCACGGGCAACCCGGGCTTAACGAGGCCCATGGGTAGTATGCCGAACCGTGATCCGGCTCGAAGAGGTTTCCAAGGTCTACAAGACCTCGACCCGTCCTGCCCTCGAACGGGTGTCGGTCGAGATCGACAAGGGTGAGTTCGTCTTCCTCATCGGCCCTTCGGGTTCCGGGAAGTCGACGTTCCTGCGCCTGTTGCTGCGCGAAGAGGTCCCGAGCAAGGGCCGCGTGATGGTGTCCAACTTCGACGTCGCCAAGCTTGCGCGGCGCAGGGTCCCCCGCCTGCGCCAGACGATCGGCTGCGTCTTCCAGGACTTCCGCCTGCTGGCCAACAAGACCGTGGCCGAGAACGTCGCGTTCGCCCTCGAGGTGATCGGCAAGCCGCGCCTGACCATCAAGAAGGTCGTGCCGGAGGTGCTGGAGCTCGTGGGCTTGGAGGGCAAGGCCGACCGCCTGCCCAACGAGCTCTCCGGTGGCGAGCAGCAGCGCGTGGCGATCGCGCGCGCGTTCGTGAACCGGCCGCTGGTGCTGCTGGCCGACGAGCCGACCGGGAACCTGGACCCCGACACGAGCCAGGACATCATGCTGCTGCTGGAGCGCATCAACCGCACGGGCACGACCGTGCTGATGGCCACCCACGACCACTCCATCGTGGACTCGATGCGGCGCCGGGTCGTCGAGCTGCAGCTCGGCCGCGTGATCCGCGACGACGCCCGCGGGGTGTACGGCATCGGTCGCTGAGCGACCCGCCGCCCGCCTTCCCCGACAGCCCCGACCCAACAAGGGACAGACACCTGCGATGCGTGCCAGTTTCGTCTTCAGCGAGGTCCTCACCGGTTTGCGCCGGAACGTCACGATGACCATCGCGATGATCCTCACCACGGCGGTCTCCCTCGCCATGCTCGGCGGTGGCCTCCTGGCCGTGCGGACGATCGACAAGATGAAGGCGAACTTCCTCGCCGAGGTCGAGGTCCAGGTCAGTCTGGTCGAGGACATCAGCGCCAACGACAAGAACTGCTCGCAGCCGCTGTGCAGCGGGCTGCGCGAGTCGCTGCAGAATAACCCCGGCGTCGAGTCCGTGGTGTACGAGAACCGCGACCAGGCCTACGACCGGTTCAAGAAGATCTTCGCGAGCCAGCCCGAGCTGCTGGAGCTCACCGGCCCGGAGGCGCTGCCGGCGTCGCTGCAGGTGAAGCTGAAGGACCCGGACCGCAGCGCCGCGATCATCGCGGAGTACTCGGGCAAGCCCGGTGTGCGCAAGGTCGACGACCAGAAGAAGTTCCTCGACCGCGTGTTCAACGTGTTCAACGGCATCCGCAACATCGCGTTCGGGATCGCGCTCATCATGGCCATCGCGGCGCTGCTGCTGATCGCGAACACCATCCAGGTGTCGGCGTTCACGAGGCGCACGGAGGTCGGCATCATGCGCCTGGTCGGCGCGACCCGGTGGTACACACAGCTACCGTTCCTCCTGGAGGCGGTGGTCGCCGGCGTGGTCGGTGCCGTGCTCGGCATCCTGTTCCTGCTGGCTGCCAAGCTCACGTTCCTCGACTCCGTGCTCACGGGTGAGGTCTTCCCGCAGATCACCACGCTGGAGCTGCTGTTCCCCGTGGCGCCGATGCTGCTCGCCGTGTCGGTCGTGATCTCGGCGATCACCGGGTACGTCACTCTCCGCCTGTACGTGCGCCACTAGCTTCACGCCGAAATTCCGCAGACGCCGCGCGGGCCGGGTTCGACCCGGCCCGCGCGGCGTTTGTCGTGCCGGGTCGAATCGTCAAGCGCACCTCCTGCCTGATCGAGGTGCTGCGACCGCCGGGCCGACGCAGTGCGGGCGTTGCGCGACCTGCACACGATCCTGGAAGGCGAGCTCGGCGTGGGCCCTTCGCCGCGGCTGCTCAGGCTGCGCGGCGACATCCTGGCCGACGAGGTCACCGTGCCGGATCGGTGGCCCAGCGCGGTGTCCTGACCAGCGGGCCGGCGTGGAGAAACCCTGTCGGCTCGCGTGGGCGAAACCACGTAGAGTTGACATCATGCCCAAGGAACGTGGACAGAAGGTCATCGCGTCGAACCGCAAGGCTCGGCACGACTACTCCATCCTGGACACCTACGAAGCGGGACTGGTGCTCCAGGGCACGGAGGTGAAGAGCCTTCGGGAGGGCAAGGCTTCGCTCGCCGACGCGTTCGCGACCGTGGACGACGGCGAGGTGTGGCTGCGCAACGTGCACATCCCGGAGTACACGCAGGGCACCTGGACCAACCACACGCCGCGGCGCACGCGCAAGCTGCTGCTGCACCGCGGCGAGATCGAGAAGCTGATCGGCAAGACGAAGGAGAGCGGCCTCTCGCTGGTGCCGCTGTCGATGTACTTCAAGGACGGCAAGGTCAAGGTCGAGATCGCGCTGGCCAAGGGCAAGAAGGCCTACGACAAGCGCCAGACGCTGGCCAAACGCGACGCCGAACGCGACATCAGCAAGGCCATGGGCCGCGCGCTGAAGGGCCGGTTCACGGAGTGACACTCGGTCCCACCTCGGACGCCGACGTCGCTCGGTGGACCGCTGCCCTCGGCCTTGACGGGCTCGTCGACATGCACGTGCACTTCCTGCCGAAGTCCGTGATGGACAAGGTCTGGGCCTACTTCGATCAGGCGCAGTCGCACTACGGCACCGAGTGGCCGGTGCACTACCGGACGGCGGAGCAAGAGCGCGTGCAGACCCTGCGCGAGCTGGGCGTGACGCAGTTCGCACCGCTGGTCTACCCGCACAAGCCGGGGATGGCGGAGTGGCTCACGTCGTGGGTACTGGAGTTCGCCGAGCAGGTGCCCGAAGCGGTGCCCACGGGCACGTTCTACCCCGAGCCGGCCGCCGCGTCCTCAGTGGACGCCACCCTGCGCGCCGGCGCGCGGTGCTTCAAGGCCCACGTGCAGGTCGGTGCGTACGACCCGCGAGACGACCTGCTGAAGCCGGTGTGGGGTTCGCTGGCCGACGCGGGCGTGCCCGTCGTCGTCCACTGTGGACACGGGCCACTGCGCGGCGACTTCACGGGTCTGAACGTGTTCGCCGAGGTCCTCGAACGGCACCCGAACCTCACGGCCGTGCTGGCCCACGCGGCAATGCCCGAGTTCACCAGCGCGTTCGAGCTGATGGCGCGCTTCCCGCGCGTGCACATCGACACCACGATGGTCGGCGTGCCGTTCGCGCAGAAGATGTCGCCGCTGCCGCCAGACTGGACCGACCGGCTCGTCGAGTTCGCCGACCGCGTGGTGCTGGGCACGGACTTCCCGAACATCCCGTACTCCTACGCCACGCAGCTGCAGGCGATCGCCGGCTGGGCGGCCGACGATCGCCTGGGTGAGCCGTTCCTGCGGGCCGTGCTGCACGACACCCCCGCGAAGCTGCTCAGCGTTTGATCTTCGCCGCCTCCGTGATCGCGACGGCCCGGCCGAGCAGCGGCGTCAGCGACACCTGACGGCCGGCCAGCGCGAACCCGGCGGCGAGCAGCACGACCCAGGGGATCGGGCCGCGGGCGAAACCTTCGCTCAGCGGCTGGAACCCGTGCGCGGCGAGCCCGAGCAGGCCACCCGATGCGAGCAGCCCGGCCAGCACGAGCTGCGGCGTTCGAGCGGTGATCACCACGTCGTCGCGCTGCGTTTCAAAGCGGGAGAACAGCCGCAGCAGCACCAGTAGCACGGCCGCACACAGCGCGAACCACGCCGGCGCCATCACGGCCCACAGCACCGAACCGGGCGTCGGCGTCGCGTACCCGAGGCCGAGCACCGTCACCCCGGAGACCACGATCAGGGCCGGCATGTGCCAGAGGTAAACGCTCATGAACCGCGCGCCGATCCAGCTCAGCGCGGTGCCGACACCAGGCCGGGTGGCCAGGGCGACCAGTTGCGGGCGGAACGCGAGCAGCAGACCGAGCTGACCCACGGCCAGGAACAGCAGCAACACGGTGGGCGGGCTCATGTTCGACACCGGCGCACCCGGCATGCCGATCATGCTGGCCGGGTACGGACCGAACGCGACCAGCAGCGCCGTGACCCCGAAACCGGCGGCGGACAACGCGAGCGCACCACGGCGGGTCAGCTCACCGAGCCGGCCTTCCACGTAAGCGAAACCGAGCTGGTGCACGGCCACCCACACGAAAACCGCGTTGACGTACCCGATCAGACCGAGGTCGGCGAACCGCGCGACGTCAACGAGCGCGCCCGCCACGGCCATCACCAGCGGCACCCACAGGCCCCAGCGGCGGTGCGCCGCGACCATCACCGGCGTGAGCAGCACCGTGAGCAGGTAGACGGACAGGAACCACAGCAGCTGCGCGGCGATCGAGCTCGCCACCTGCAGCGGCTGCGCCGGAATTCCCATGCCCTGCAGCAGATCCGGCACCACGAGCCACACGGCGAGCAGCGGAAGCACCGGCACCAGCAGCCTTCGGACGCGCGCGGCGAGCCACGCGCGGGAGGATTCCGCGCGGCGCAAGGAGATCAGGTTCGCCGCGCCGCCGGCGAAGAAGACCAACGGCATCACTTGCGAAAGCCAGGTAATAGCCCACCAGCCGGGCGTCGCGAGCGCGTTGCCCGTCGCCAGCGTGCCGTGGGAGTAGGAGAGCACCGGCATCACCCAGTGCTGCGTGATCACGGCCAGGATCGCGCCTGCCCGCACCACGTCGAGGAACTTGTCGCGGCCGCCGGGAGCGACCGGTGTGCTGACCCGCAGCAGGCTCGTCGTCATGGCTCTAAGGCTGGTCGCCGCGGGCTTTTGAGACAGCGGGGTGAGCCGCCGAGTTCGACCTCCGGCCAGCCCGTGGTCGATACGGGGGTTGTCCCTACCTCAGGCCGTCGGACTCGGGTTCGGAGTGCGTGGGTTCCGAGTGCGTGGTGGCGCTCACGCGGTACTCCCAGCCGTGATCGGTCATGCCGAGCTCGTACAGCGTCTCGATCTTCGGGCCGCCGTGGAGGTGGATGTGGCGCACGATCGTGCCTGGGACCGGTTCCTCGTCGGTGAGCTCCTGGACACGGCCGTCGAGCGGACCGCCGAAGAAGCGGACGCTACGGTCGGTCACCGGGAACTCCTCACCAGACATTGGTCCATGGTAAGCGAGGCGCTTACGCGCGTGCTGCCGCCAATACGGGTGACGGCAGTCAGCGGCCCAGGTACGTCAGGACCGCTCGCACCCGCCGGTGTTCTTCCGAGCTGGCTTCGAGACCGAGCTTGGAGAAGATGTTGCCGATGTGCTTTTCGACGGCACCGTGCGACACCACGAGCCGGTTGGCGATCGCCGTGTTCGACAACCCTTGCGCCATCAGGCCCAGCACTTCCGATTCGCGCGCGGTGAGCGCGTCGAGCGGGTTGCGGCGCCCGCGGGCCATCAGCTGCGCGATCACGTCCGGGTCGATCGCGGTGCCGCCTCCTGCGACGCGGCGCACGGCGTCGAGGAAGTCGGCGACGTCGGCGACGCGTTCCTTGAGCAGGTAACCGACCCCGCCGGCGCCACCGGAGAGCAGCTCCACGGCGTAGCTCTCCTCGACGTACTGCGAAAGCACCAGCACGGGCAAGCCGGGCACAGCGGTGCGCGCGGCGAGGGCCGCGCGCAGGCCTTCGTCGGTGAACGTCGGCGGCATGCGCACGTCGACGATCGCGAGGTCGGGCCGGTGTTCGGTGACCGCGCCGAGGAGGTCGTCACCGTTGTCGACGGCGGCGACGGTCTCGATGCCCTCGTCGGCGAGCAGGCGCGTGACCCCCGCCCGCAGCAGCACGGCGTCTTCGGCGATCACTACTCGCATCAGGCCCCCAGGCTCGTGAGAGAAAAGCTCCGGGGCTATTCACTCACGAGCGGGTCACCATTGGCACGGCAGGTCCGCCCGGATCACGGTCGGTCCGCCGACGGGGCTGACCACGGTGATCACGCCGTCGATGGTCGCGGCGCGGTCGGCCAGGCCGGCGAGCCCGCCGCCGGGACGCACCTCAGCGCCGCCGTGCCCGTTGTCGGTGATCTCGACGATCACGTGCGTCTCGCTGCGCCACACCTTCACGACCGCCTCGGTGGCACCGGAGTGCTTGGCGATGTTGGTGAGCGTCTCGCCGACGATGAAGTACGCGGTGGTCTCCACCGCGGCCGGCGGGCGGGGCTCGACGTCCACGCTCACGTCGACCGGGATCGGCGACTTCGCGGCCTGGGCCGAAAGCGCGGCGTCGAGGCCGCGGTCGCCGAGCACGGCGGGGTAGATGCCGCGCGCGAGGTCGCGCAGCTCGGAGACGGCGAGTTTGGCGTCGGCATGGGCCTCGTCGATGAGGTCGCGCACGGCGGCGGGGTCGTTGTCGAACTTCGACTTCGCACGTCCGAGGCTCATGGCGACAGCGACGAGCCGCTGCTGGGCGCCGTCGTGCAGGTCGCGCTCGATGCGTCGCCGCTCGGCCTCCGCCGCGTCGACGCCGCGGGCTCGGGAGGCTTGCAGGTGCTCGGCCTTTTCCTCGAGCTTCTTCGTGCGGTTCGGGCCCAGGAGGGACAGGGCGAGGGTGCCGTGGAGCCAGCCCAGCCACGGCGTCACCCAGATCGCCATCGGGAGCAGCACGATCGACGCGATCGCCACCGGTAGCTCCACGCAGGCCAGGGGGAACGCGATCATCAGGTACGCGAGGTCACGCCACGTCGTCGGGTCGGTGAGGCGGGTAAGCCAGCGGCGCGTCATCGACTGGCCCTCGAGCGGCAGCCGCTCGACCTTCGTGAGCGGCGTCCGCAGCATCGTGTGCGCCCACCGGCGCTCCGCGTCGCCTGACCAGCGGACGAACGCCGTGGTCGCGAGCAGGATCGGGAATCCGACCCAGACCACGACCGTGCCCACGCCCACCGTCGCGCCCACCACGATGAGCACGAACTGGACCAGGCGGAACACGAAGCTCGTGATCATGTAGACGATCGTGCGCGCGGGGTTCGGCCGGGGATGCTCCGGCAGCTGCTGCTCCGTGCTCATCCGGTCACCGTGCTCGTCTCGTCGAGTTCCAGCCACGAGCGCTCCATGCGCCGGCGCTGGGACACGGTGGGCCGCAGCAGAGCCACGGCGAGCCCGCCGTGCAGCGCCGCCAGGCCCCTGGTCAGCGCCACGGACAGGGCGGCGAACAGCACCCCCAGCGCCGCCCAGGGCAGCGCGCTCACCGTCGAGTCGACGGTGAGCCACCGCACATCGTATCCCGGGAAGTACCAGGCGCCCTCGGGCAGGAAGCGGTAGTAGATCGGCAGCGCGACCAGGCCCAGGCTCGTCGCCCAGAACGTCACGACCAGCACGAACTCGACGAGACCGACGGGGAAGAGCAGGAAGAAGTACGACAGGTCCCGCCACGTGGCGCCGTCCTTCAGCCGCGTGGTCCAGCGAGCGCGCGGGCCGGTGGGCGGCAGCGGCAGATACGGGCTGTCCACGTACGTGTCGAGCAGCGAAAACACCCGCGCGCGCTCCATCCGGCCGGCCCCACGGGCCAGGAGGACGAGCAGTCCCAGCAGCGGCACTCCCAGCCACACCACGAGCGTCCCGGCGCCGGCCGACAGCAGCACCGTGATGAGGGTGAACGAGACGATGCCCAAGGGCAGGTTGAGCAGCAGAAACGCCAGCGCCCGACCCAACGGCGGGTGGCGCCTCCTCGCGGCGGACACGGTGACCATGGCGGGGCTCCTTCTCCAAGCGAACGACCTGCTCAGCATCGCTTCGCCGGGCCCTCACCTGAATGGGGCGCGCGGGCATGTTCCGGGTAGGGCCAACCCCACCCCGCCCCATGCCTCCGGGAATCAACCAGGTTGCCGGACGCGTTATGATGGTCAGGTTATGTAGCACCTACAAGGGGGTGAACGGTTTCGACTCTGGACGTTGAGTCAGGGGAAGCGTGTCGGTGCAGGCGAGAGACCACCGCAAGCGTCATCGCAAACCAATAAGCGCCAAGGCCAATAGCCAGCGCGACTTCGCTCTTGCTGCCTAAGTAGCAGAGTGAGTCTGTCGGCCCGGGATCGCCTCCGACCCGGTAGCCGGCATCAGCTAGGAGGCTTACCGCCAGACCCGGTCACGGGGCCTGGTTGGGAAGCAAACAGTGGCTGGGCTCGTCACTTCAGCTTGTTCACGTGACTGAAGGGGCCAAGTAGAGACAGAGTGGACTGCACACGGAGAAGCCCTGTCAAGACGCTAGAGGACCCGGGTTCAATTCCCGGCACCTCCACAAGAATGGCCGGCTCATGCTCACTGGGAGCGTGAGCCGGTTTTCTTGTGTCGGGTGTCTTTTGGGGGTCGGACCCCCAAACCCCCGCCAAGGGGCTGCGCCCCCTGGACCCCCATCGTGGTGGGTTGTGTTGCGTTGCCGGGTGCGGGTGCGGGTGGCAGGGGTGGGGGCTTCGTCGTTGGCCCGCGGGCTGGTTGCTGTGTGCGGGTGGGCGTCTGTCCGGCGTGGCAGGTTGCGGGAAGGCGCGGGCGCGTTCAAAATATGAGCATGTTCAATTCGAATGAACATGAAGGCTTACTGAACGCGATGGGCTGGCCCGCCGAGGTGTGTTCCCGACTCAAGGAACTGGGTCTCCGGGTCGAAGTGCTGAACACCGAGGCGCGGGAGACCGATGCGCTGCGAGGGCATCGGATGGATGCCGTCGTGAAGCTCAGTACGGCATCCGGTGCCACCCGGACGTACGTCGTCGAGGCCAAGCAGCGGGTGACCGCGGAGCTGGCCACGGCAGTCCATTTTCCGCCGGTCCTTCCGCCTCTGCTGTTCACCACGCACCTCGGCGAACCGGTCGCCGAGGTGCTGCGTTCCCGGGGGATCGACTATGCGGACACCGCGGGCAATGCCCACCTCGCTTGGGACGACGTCCTGATCGACGTCCGGGGCCGCCGCAAGCCCGCCAAGTCTGCCGGACGAACCTCGTTGCGAGGTGCGGGGGCGTTTGGCCGGGCCGGACTTCAGGTCCTTTTTGCCCTGCTCAGCTGGCCGGAGGCGATCGCCTTTCCGTACCGTCGGCTGGCTGAGACAAGCGGTGTTTCGCTCGGCACGGTCAAGACGGTGATCGATGAGCTCTCCGATGCCGGCTACCTGTATGAGGCTCGGAACGAGCGGCGGCTCGCTCACGGAGCCGAGCTTCTCGATCGTTGGTCGGAGGCCTACTCGACCACCCTGGACTCCTCGCTCGTCCTGGCCGAGTTCGTCACGGCTGACCTTTCGTGGTGGAGCAAGGCGAAAGTGGAGATGCTCTCCCTGGGAGTCCAGGTCGGCGGGGAAGCGGGAGCGAGCCTCATCGATCGGCATCTGCGGCCCGCCTCACTCACGCTCTACGCCGACCGGCTGCCGGTCAAGCTCATCGGCCGGCACCGTCTGGCTCGGGCGGAAAACGACGCAAACGTACATATCCGGACGCGATTCTGGCAGTCGCCCGAGCCGGAGTCCTGGATTGTGCCGGCCCCGTTGATTTACGCAGACCTGCTGGCGTCCGGCGACCCCCGCCAGCGTGAGCACGGAGACCGGATCAGGAGGGGCGATGATCGACTTAAGCGCATCGACCGAACCTGATCTTCTCCTCGCCGCGAGAGTGCTGGCCCGGGTGGATGTCGTCGCCCGCGGGGAAGAAGTCGACTATCTCGTGGTCGGGGCGACAGCGCGCACGATCCTGTCGATCGGGCTGGTCGGTGGCCCACCCGAACGGGCCACCCGGGACATCGACATCGCCGCTGCGATAGGCACCTGGGACGACTTCGAACGGTTCGTGAGCCAACTCGAACGGCGTGACCGGAGCTTCCATTCGTTCCTCGTGGAGGGCGTCGAGGTTGATGTGGTGCCTTACGGCGGCATCGAGGAGGCAGATCGGACCATCCTCTGGCCCGACGACCACCGGATGAATGTCCGCGGCCTGAGCGAAGCTGTGGCAACAGCCGAGCAGGTGCGCCTGCCCGGCGAGCTCGTCATCAAGGTTCCCGCAGTACCGGCCTTGGCTTTGCTCAAGCTCCTGACCTGGTGGGATCGACGCCTCACGACTACGCACGATGCCATCGACCTCGGAATGATGATCGGCTGGTACTCGTGCGGGCCATACCTGGATCGCATATACGACGAGGAACTCGAAGTTCTCGAGCGGAACGGCTTCGATCCCCAGTTCGCGGGAGCCTGGCTTCTGGGTTCACACATGCCTGGCCTGCTCGACCACGAGGGCGTCGCCGTGCTGCTCGACATCGTCGGCGATGACGATGCATTGGCTCGATTGGCCACTGAGGTTCGCCGTGCCCGCGGTTCGGATCTCGTTCTCGCTCTGGCTGAGGGCATCAAGGAGGTGGCTGCTCAAGCGGAGTGAGCCCAGCGTGCGGCGTGGGGCAGACGGGACGAGAGTGGGCGTACGGAGCAACCACCCTAAATCCGCCTCAAGTCAGCTTCCTGTCGAACCCCAACGGGTGGTAAACCTCCGACCACGAAGCTCACCGGCGAGTGCGTGGTGTGGTCCGTATCTCGTCGGGAGTCCCGGAAGGCCCTGGGTGGTCTGAGAAAGGGAGTGCCATGCGCCGTCGTCGAATACTTACCGTTCTGCTGGCCGCGGGGGTCGCCGTGGGGACCGCGGTGCCCGCGGCCCAGGCGCAGCAAGGGGGCAAGCAGCCGGTCGCCGAGGGGTACGGCGGCGCGGTCGTCTCGGACACCGTCGAGTCCACCCAGGCGGGCATCGACGTGTTGCGCAAGGGGGGCACGGCGGCCGACGCCGCGGTCGCCGTGGCGTCGACGCTCGGCGTGACCGACCCGTACGTCGCGGGGCTGGGCGGGGGTGGCTACTTCGTCTACTACGACGCCAAGACCAAGCGCGTCTCCACCATCGACGGCCGCGAGGCCACGCCGGCCGCCGACGGGTCGGACATGTTCGTCGACCCGGCCACCGGCAAGGCCTACGACTTCGAGACCGCCGTGGAGAGCGGCCGGTCCGTCGGCGTGCCCGGCATGCTCGCCACGTGGCAGCGCGCGCTGCAGCGCTGGGGCAAGTTCAGCCTCGCCGACAACCTCAAGCCCGCTGTGCAGGTCGCGGAGCGCGGATTCGTGGTGAACCCCGAGTTCTCCTCCGAGACGGCGTCGCTGAAGGACAAGCTGTCGCACTTCGCGCCCAGTGCCAAGCTGTTCCTGCCCGGCGGCGAGGCGCCGAAGGTCGGCACGGTGTTCCGCAACCCGGAGCTCGCCGACACCTACCGCCAGATCAGCCGCGAGGGCACGGGCGTGTTCTACGGCGGTTCCGTCGGCCGTGACCTGGTGAAGACCGTGCAGAAGCCGCCGGTCGCCGACGGTGCGCCGATCAAGCCGATGTCCGGCCCGATGCAGCTGTCGGACCTGCGCGCCTACCGCGCACTGGACGGCTCGCCGACGCGCGTGAACTACCGCGGCTACGACGTCTACGGCATGGCCCCGTCCTCCAGCGGTGGCATCACCGTCGGGGAGTCGCTGAACATCCTGGGCAACTACAACCTGTCGAAGATGGACCGCACGCAGGCGCTGCACCACTACCTGGAGGCCAGCCGCCTCGCGTTCGCCGACCGCAACCGCTACATCGGCGACTCCCGGTACGTGAAGGTCCCGCAGCAGCAGCTCCTGTCGAAGCAGTTCGCGGCCACGCGCGCGTGCCAGATCGACCCGAACAAGGCCGGGCAGAGCCCCGTCGCGCCCGGTGACCCGTACTCCCACAAGGGCGGCTGCACCACCGCGCCCGCCGCTTCGTCCGACGGCAACGAGCAGCACACCAACCACTTCGTCGTCAGCGACAAGTGGGGCAACGTCGTCTCCTACACCAACACGATCGAGCAGCTCGCCGGCAGCGGCATCACGGTCTCGGGCCGCGGCTTCCTGCTCAACAACGAGCTCACGGACTTCAACTTCACGCCCACCCAGGGCACCGCGGCCGACCCCAACCTGCCGGCCGGCGGCAAGCGCCCGCGGTCCAGCATGTCGCCGACGATCGTGCTCAAGGACGGCAAGCCCGTGCTCGCCGTCGGTTCCCCGGGCGGCGCCACGATCATCACGACCGTGCTGCAGGTCCTGGTCAACCGCCTCGACCTCGGCATGAGCCTGCCGGACGCGATCGCCGCGCCGCGTGCGTCGCAGCGCAACGCGAAGACGTCCGACGCGGAGCCGGCGTTCCTCGCGTTGCCCACCACGAAGGGGCTCGAAGCGCTGGGGCAGAGCTTCAGCCAGGTCAGCTCCATCGGTGTCGCGGCCGGGCTGGAGTTCAAGCCGGGCGGCAAGATCCTCGCGGCCGGTGAACCCGTCCGCCGGGGTGGCACCTCGGCGATGGTGATCTCTTCGCACCGCTGATTCGCCCGACGAAAGGCCCGCTTCGCCGCTCTTGGATTCCGGGGGCGGCGAAGCGGGCCTTTTCACTGCGGCGTCGTGCCCCCGATCCGGCTCGTCAGCTCCGCGGCCGTCTCGGCAACCGCCGCCGCGTACTCAGGAAACGTCTCGCCGCACGGCCCGTCGTCAGGGCAAAGATGCCGCAGTGTCACCGAAATCGACGCCATCGGCCGCGCTCCGTGGTCGAACACAGGCGCCGCGACCGAGGCGAACCCGTCCGTCACGTGTCCATCCTCGACGGCCCAGCCCAGCCGTCGTTCCGCGGCCAACGTCCGGCGCAGCGCGGCCAGCGAATCCGGCCCACGCTGAGTCCTGAGCACGAACGAAGCCGCCATCGGGAACAGCGCGCGGACGTGGGCGGCGGGCAGGTGGTTCAGGATCGCCCGCCCCGACGCCGTGAGTTGCCCGGGCAGCCGCACGCCGACGTCGGTGACCAACGTTTCCGGTCGCGCCGGGCGTTCCTTGATCAGGTACAGCGACTCGTTCCCGTGCAGCACACCCAGGTGCGCGGTGTGGCCGACGCGGTCCACGAGCTTGCGCAGCAACGGCGCGGCCAGCCGTTCGAGCGGGTCGTGGCGCAGGTACGCCGACCCGAGCTCGAACGCGGCGATCCCGAGGCCGTAGCGGCGTTCGGCCGGGAGGTGGGCGACGAAACCGGCGGCGACGAGCTCGTTGAGCAGGTGGTACGTCGTCGACCGCGGCAAATACAGGTCCCTGGCGACGGTCGCCGCGGACACGGGACCGGCGTGGCCCGCGAGCAGCCGCAGCACAGCGAGGCCGTTGCGCAGGGCCGGAACGTCCGAACTGCTCACGTCGCTCCTTCCGGTCGGTGCGGGGGTCAGCGGAAGACGGCCGAGACCGCGGCGAACAGGGTGTCGTCGAGGTCCGCGCCGGCGGCCTCGCGGACCGCCTGCCACTGGGCCTCGGTGCTGGGCGAGACGACCGGCGCGGTCACCGCAGGGTGTGCCAGCAGCCAGGCGAGCGCCAACCCGGCCGTGCTGATTCCGTTGTCCCGTGCGAGATCCCGCAGCGCGCCGACCCGGGTGAGGTTGTCTGCCGAGTGCATGCCCGCGTAGTACCGATCCCCGGCGAGGGCGATGCGGCTCCCGGGCGCGGGCGCGGCTCCGTCGAGGTACCGGTCGGAGAGCACGCCGCCCGCGAGGGGTGAGTAGGCCAGGTACCCGATGCCCTCCGCCGCGGCCAGCGGCAGCAGGTCGCGTTCGTCAGCGCGATTGAGCAGGCTGAGTCCATTCTGGACGCACACCGGGCGAGGCAGCGACCTCTTGGCGGCGACGTCCAGGATGGCGTCCAGGAGCGCTGCATCGACGTTGCTGACGCCGTAAGCGCGGATCAGCCCCGCTTCCCGCGCGACGGCGAACGCGGTGAGCGTCTCCTCGATCGGCGTGCGCGGATCGGGAGCGTGGGACAGGTAGAGGTCGACGCGGCCCAGGCGCCGGATGCTCTCCGCCAGCTGCCGTTCGACGTGTGGCCCGGACAGGTCGATGTCCGGCTGATCGGGGCGCACGCGGCCGCCCACCTTGGTCAGCACGACCACGTCGTCGTGCGGTTCCTCCGCCAGCCAGCGCCCGACCGTGCGCTCGCTCTCGCCACCTCCGTAGCTGTCGGCGGTGTCGATGGTGCGAATCCCCAGGTCGTAGGCCTCGCTGAGCCGGCGCAGCCCGTCCACGCCGTCGATCCCCAGCCCCCGAGTGGCCGCCGCGCTGCCGATGCCCCCGATGGAACCGGCGCCGTAGACGAACCTGGTTACCTCGACCCCGGTGTCACCGAGCGAAGACGTTTCCACTGGACCCACCTTCCGGAAGGGTGCACGAGCGGGACGCTCGTGCCACGCAGCGAAGCTCCAACCTCGCTGTGTCTTGGATACCAGACACTAGCGCCAACTCGGCTCTCCCGCCCGGGCGCTGATCGTTGTTTCAATGGCAAACATGCCGGAACCAGTGCTCTTGGGCTCGAAGCCGATGACCGCGTCCGACGTCGTCGACGTCGTCCGCGGACACGCGCACGTCGGGCTCACCGAGGCGACCGAGAAGAACCTCGCCGCCACCCGCCAGCACATCGAGGACCTCGCGCACGCGACCTCGCCCACGTATGGCGTCTCGACGGGCTTCGGCGCGCTCGCGACGCGCCACATCCCCCTGGAGAGCCGCACCGCGCTGCAACGCAGCCTCATCCGCTCGCACGCCGCGGGCGCGGGGCCGGCGGTGGAGGCGGAGGTCGTGCGCTCGCTGATGCTGCTGCGCCTGCGCACGCTCGCGAGCGGTTACACCGGCGTGCGGCCGGAGACCGCGCAAGCGCTTGCGGGCCTGCTCAACGCGGGGATCACGCCCGTCGTCCACGAGTACGGCTCGCTCGGCTGCTCGGGTGACCTCGCGCCGTTGGCGGCGATCGCGCTCGCGCTGATGGGCGAAGGCGAAGTGGACCACGAAGGTGAGCGCAAACCCGCCGCCGACGCCCTGCGCGCGGCCGGCCTCACGCCCGTCGTGCTGGCCGAGAAGGAAGGCCTGGCGCTCACCAACGGCACCGACGGCATGCTCGGCATGCTGCTGCTCGCGGCCGCCGACCTGCACAACCTGCTCGACGTCGCGGACCTCACCGCGGCGATGAGCGTCGAGGCGCTGCTGGGCACCGACCGGGCCTTCGCCGCAGACCTGCAGGCGCTGCGGCCGCACCCCGGTCAGGCGGTCAGCGCGGCGCGGATGTTCGCGGCGCTGCAGGGCTCGAAGATCGTCGAAAGCCACCGCGGGCCCGATTGCAACCGCGTGCAGGACGCGTACTCGCTGCGCTGCGCACCGCAGGTCCACGGCGCCGCGCGCGACACGCTCACGCACGCCGAGCTCGTGGCCGACCGCGAGCTGCGGTCCGCTGTGGACAATCCCGTGGTGCTGGCCGACGGCCGCGTCGAGTCCAACGGCAACTTCCACGGCGCGCCCGTGGCGTATGTACTCGACTTCCTCGCGATTCCGGTCGCCGACGTCGCCGGCATCGCCGAACGGCGCACCGACCGGATGCTCGACAAGGCGCGTTCGGCCGGCCTGCCGCCGTTCCTCGCGCACGACCCGGGCGTCGACTCCGGGCACATGATCGCGCAGTACACCCAGGCCGCGGTGGTCAGCGAGCTGAAGCGGCTCGCGGTGCCGGCGTCGGTCGACTCCATCCCGAGCAGCGCGATGCAGGAGGACCACGTCTCCATGGGCTGGTCCGCGGCGCGCAAGCTGCGCAAGGCCGTCGAAGGCCTGAACACGGTGCTGGCGATCGAGCTGCTCACCGCCGCTCGCGCGCTCGACTTCCGCGCGCCGCTGGAACCGTCGCCGATCACCGGCGCGGTGCGCGACCTGCTCCGCACGAAGGTCGCGGGCCCGGGCCCCGACCGGCACCTGGCGCCCGAGATCGCGGCCGCCGAAGAACTCGTCCGCTCCGGCGCTGTCCTGGCCGCCGCCCGTCTGGAGGTCTGAGAATGTCTCGCATCGTCCGTGCCGCCCGCGGCACCCAGCTCACCGCGAAGTCGTGGCAGACCGAAGCCGCGCTGCGGATGTTCCACAACAACCTCGACCCTGAGGTTGCCGAGCGGCCCCAGGATTTGGTCGTCTACGGCGGCACGGGCAAGGCCGCGCGCAACTGGGCGAGCTTCGACGCGATCACGCGTGAACTGACCATTTTGGACAATGACGAGACGCTGCTCGTGCAGTCGGGCAAGCCGGTCGGCGTGTTCCGCACGCACGAGTGGGCGCCGCGTGTGCTGATCGCGAACTCGAACCTGGTGGGCGACTGGGCGACTTGGCCCGAGTTCCGCCGCCTGGAGCAGCAGGGCCTCACGATGTACGGCCAGATGACGGCCGGTTCGTGGATCTACATCGGCACGCAGGGCATCCTGCAGGGCACCTACGAGACGTTCGCCGCCGTGGCGAAGAAGAAGTTCGGAGGTACCCTGCGCGGCACGCTCACCGTGACCGCGGGCCTCGGCGGAATGGGTGGCGCGCAGCCGCTCGCGGTGACCATGAACGACGGCGTGGCGCTCGTCGTCGAGTGCGACCCGCAGCGCGCGCACCGCCGCGTCGAGACGCGCTACCTCGACGAGGTGGCCGACCACCTCGACGACGCCATCAAACGGGTCACCGCGGCGAAGAAGGAGCGCCGGCCGCTGTCGGTGGCCGTGGTCGGCAACGCCGCGGAGGTGCTGCCGGAGCTGCTGCGCCGCGGCGTCGAGGTCGACATCGTCACCGACCAGACCTCCGCGCACGATCCGCTGTCGTACCTGCCCAAGGGCGTCAGCGTGGACGACTGGCACGACTACGCGGCCAAGAAGCCCGACGAGTTCACCGACCGTTCGCGCGAGTCCATGGCCGACCACGTGAACGCGATGCTCGGCTTCCTCGACGCCGGCGCCGAGGTCTTCGACTACGGCAACTCCCTGCGCGGCGAGGCCAAACTCGGCGGCTGCGAGCGTGCGTTCGACTTCCCCGGCTTCGTGCCCGCCTACATCCGCCCGCTGTTCTGCGAGGGCAACGGCCCGTTCCGCTGGGCGGCGCTCTCGGGCGACCCCGAGGACATCGCGGCCACGGACCGCGCGATGCTGGAGCTGTTCCCGGAGAACGAGTCCCTGGCCCGCTGGATCAAGCTGGCCGGCGAGCGCGTGGCGTTCCAGGGCCTGCCGGCGCGGATCTGCTGGCTCGGCTACGGCGAGCGTCACCTGGCGGGCCTGCGGTTCAACGAGATGGTGGCCAGCGGCGAGGTCAAGGCGCCCGTGGTGATCGGGCGCGACCACCTCGACTCCGGCAGCGTCGCCTCGCCGTACCGGGAGACCGAGGCCATGGCCGACGGGTCCGACGCGATCGCCGACTGGCCGCTGCTCAACGCGCTGGTCAACACCGCGTCGGGCGCGAGCTGGGTGTCGATCCACCACGGTGGTGGCGTCGGCATGGGCCGCTCGATCCACGCGGGCCAGGTCAGTGTCGCCGACGGCACGGCGCTGGCCGCGCAGAAGCTCGAGCGCGTGCTCACGAACGACCCGGGAATGGGCGTGATCCGCCACGTCGACGCCGGTTACGACCACGCCGCCGAGGTCGCCGACGAGCGTGGCGTGCGAATTCCGATGCGGGACAACTCGTGACCGCCGACGTACTTCTTCCCGCGGAGGCGGTATGAATACAGCATCCGAGTTGCTCGGCGAGATCGCCGACGTTGGGCGCGACGCGAAGCGTGGCGGCTACTCGCGGCACGCGTTCGACGCGCCGGAGCACGACCTGCGCACGTGGTTCGTCGAACGCGCGCAGCGGCTGGGCCTGGAGGTCGAGACCGACCGCAACGGCAACCTCTGGGCCTGGTGGGGCGCGCCGGGGCCGGACGCCGTGGTGACCGGCAGCCACCTCGACTCGGTTCCGGGCGGCGGTGCGTTCGACGGGCCGCTCGGCGTGACGAGCGCGCTGGCGGCCGTGGAAACGCTGCAGGCCAAGGGGGTCCGGCCGGCCAAGCCGTTCGCCGTGGTCGTGTTCGCCGAGGAGGAAGGCGGCCGGTTCGGTGTGCCTTGCCTCGGTTCGCGGCTGATGACCGGCACGATCGACGCCGACAAAGCGCGAGCGCTGCGGGACCCGGACGGCGTCACGTTGTGGGAGGCGGCCGCGAAGTCCGGTCTCGACGTGGACCGGATCGGGGCGGAGCCCGAGCGGCTGGGGCTCATCGGCCGGTTTCTGGAGCTGCACGTGGAACAGGGCCGCGGCCTGATCGACCTCGGGTCGGCAGTGGCGGTCGGCAGTACGGTGATCGCCCACGGGCGGTGGCGGTTCTCGTTCGCCGGCCAGGGAAACCACGCCGGTGCGACGCTGATCGCCGACCGCGTGGACCCGATGCTGCCCGCGGCCGAGACCGTGGTGGCCGTGCGGCGGCTGGCGAAGACGCGGGCGGACGCGCGGGCGACCGTCGGCCGGCTCGTGCCGACGCCGGGTGGCACCAACGTCATCGCGTCCACTGTGGACCTCTGGCTCGACGCGCGCGTGCCCGGCACGGTGACACCGGAGCTCGTCGAAGACATTTCGCACGCGGCGCGGGCCGCGGCGGAAGCGGAGGGCTGCTCGCTGACCGTCACACGCGAGTCGTACTCCGACGACGTCGTGTTCGACGAGAAGCTGCGGCGTGACCTGGGGGAGTGGCTCGGCGAGGTGCCCGAGCTGCCGACCGGAGCGGGCCACGACGCGGCGATCCTGGCCGGGTTCGTGCCTGCCGGGATGCTCTACGTACGCAACCCCACTGGCATCAGCCACTCGCCGGAGGAATTCGCCGAGGCCGACGACATGGAGGCCGGCGCGCGGGCGCTGGCCGGGGTGCTGGAGCGGCTGGCGGGATGACCACGTACTGGTGCGAACGGGCCTGGTTGCCCGACGGGATCGCCGAAGCCGTGTTGCTCGTGGTGCGCGACGGGCGGATCACGTCGGTCACGTCGGGCGCGCCGAAGTCCGGGACCGTCCTGGCCGGGCTCACGCTGCCGGGGTTCGCCAACGGGCACTCGCACGCGTTCCACCGCGCGCTGCGGGGCCGGACGCACCACGAGCGCGGCACCTTCTGGACCTGGCGCGAGCGGATGTACTCGCTGGCCGCGCGCCTCGACCCGGACCGGTACTACCGGCTCGCACGCGGCGTCTACGCGGAAATGGTGCTCGGCGGGTACACGAGCGTCGGCGAGTTCCACTACCTGCACCACGCGCCGGGCGGGCACCCGTACGCGTCGCCGAACGCGATGGGCGACGCGCTGCGCCAGGCCGCGCGGGACGCGGGGATCCGGCTGACGCTGCTGGACACCTGTTACCTCGCGGGCGGGATCGGCGTGGCGCCGGACGAGGTGCAGCAGCGCTTCTCCGACGGCTCGGCCGAGAAGTGGGCTTCGCGCATGGCGTCGCTGGCGGAGGACGAACTGTTCCGCGTCGGCGGGGCCATTCACTCCGTACGCGCAGTGCCGGCGGACGATTTGTCGACCGTGAACCAGGGTGTGTCCGGCGAGCGGCCGTTGCACGTTCACTTGTCCGAGCAGCGCGCGGAGAACGAGCAGTGCGAAGCGGCGTACGGCTGGACGCCGACCGGGTTGCTGAAGGAGCACGGGGTGCTGGGTGAGCGGCTCGTCGCCGTGCACGCGACGCACCTGACGGACCAAGACGTGAAGTGGCTGGGTGAGGCACGGTCCGCCGCGTGCTTCTGCCCGACGACCGAGCGCGACCTCGGCGACGGCATCGGCCCGGCGCGGCAGCTGCTCGACGCGGGCGTCCGGCTGGGCGTCGGCAGCGACAGCAACGCGGTGGTCGACGCGTTCGAGGAGACCCGCGCGCTGGAGCTGGACGACCGCCTGGCCAGCGAGGAACGCGGCCGGTTCACCGCCGACGAGCTGCTGGCGGCGGGCACCGACCACGCTTCCGTCGGGTGGCCGGAGGTGGGCCGGCTGGCCGTCGGCGCCGGGGCGGACCTGGTCACGGTCGCGCTGGATTCCGTGCGGACGGCGGGGATCGAGCCGTCCGGGGTGGTGTTCGCGGCGGGGGCCGCGGACGTGCGGCACGTCGTGGTGGCGGGTCGTGACGTGGTGCGCGAGGGTGCGCACGTGCTCCTGGAGCGACCGGAAACCGTACTGGCCGAGGAGATCGAGGCGCTGTGGCAATTCTGATCACGGGAATCGGCGAGCTCACCACCAACGACCCCGAGCTGGGCCGGCTGCGCGACGCGGCGCTGGTGCTCGACGGCGGTGCCGTCGCGTGGGCCGGACCGGCCGCGCAGGCGCCGGCAGCCGACGAGCGCGTGGACGTCGAGGGGCGCGCGGTGCTGCCCGGCTGGGTCGACAGCCACACGCACCTAGTGTTCGCCGGCGACCGCACGGCCGAGTTCGAGGCGCGGATGGCCGGAAAGCCTTACACGGCGGGCGGAATCGCCGTCACGGTCGGGGCGACGCGGGAGGCATCGGACGAGCAGCTGGCGGCGAACCTGCGCCGGCACGTCGAGGAAGCGGCCGGCCAGGGCACCACCTGTCTGGAGACGAAAACCGGGTACGGGCTGACCGTGGCCGACGAGGCCCGCTCGGCGCGGATCGCGGCGACGGTGGCCGACGAGGTCACCTACCTGGGCGCGCACCTCGTGCCGCCGGGCGCCGACGCGGAGTCCTATGTAGACCTCGTGTGCGGCGAGATGCTCGACGCGGTGGCGCCGCACGTGCGGTGGGCCGACGTGTTCTGCGAGACGGGGGCGTTCGACGAGGCCCAGTCGGCGCGGGTGCTCAAGGCAGCGGCCGAACGTGGGCTGGGGTTACGGGTGCACGGCAACCAGCTCGGCGAAGGCCCTGGGGTGCGTCTCGCAGTGGAGCTGGGCGCGGCGAGCGTGGACCACTGCACGTACCTGAGTGACGAGGACGTCGAGGCGCTGGCGGCGTCGGACACGGTGGCGACGCTGCTGCCGGCGTGCGATTTGTCGACAAGGCAATCGCTGGCGCCGGCGCGGCGGCTGCTCGACGCGGGCGCGACCGTCGCCCTGGCCAGCAACGCGAACCCGGGCAGCTCGTACACCACGTCGATGGCGTTCTGCGTGACCACGGCCGTGCTGCAAATGCGGATGACGGTGGGGGAAGCCGTGTGGTCGGCGACAGCCGGGGGCGCGCGGGCGCTGCGGCGCGACGATGTCGGCTACCTGCGCCCGGGCGCGCGGGCCGACGTGCACGTGCTAGACGCGCCTTCGGTGACACACCTGGCGTACCGGCCGGGCGTGCCGCTCACCCACGCGGTGTGGCGGCGGGGTGAACGGATGGGATGAAGCCTCAACCGTCTCAGCTGTGGGCTGACAGGTGCGCGAGCAGGAGCGGGTTGACGCGGTCGGCCGCTTCCTCCGGCAGCCAGTGGCCGGCGTCCTCGAAGACCTCGAACCGGTAGGCGGCGTCCACGAACTCCGCGGTGTTCGTGGCGGCCGTGCGGCCGAGCTTGGTGTCCTGGGCGCCCCACACGTAGAGCGTCGGCACCGTGATGCGGCCGGCGGGGACGGTGAACTCGTCGTCGGTGGCGCCGCGATACCAGTTGAGCGTCGCGGTGAGGGCGCCCGGCTCGGTGAGCCGCGCGACGTTGCGCTCGACCTGGTGCTCCGCGATGCGGCCCGCGTAGGCCGCCCGCAGGCGAGCGGCGCCGTCCGCCAGCATCGACGCCTCGGCGACACCGCCGGGCGCGCGGAAGAAACGGACGTAGTCGAGGTCGTGGTTCTGCTGCTCCTCGTCCTTCGCCGCCTGCTTCAGCGCGCCGGGGTGCGGCGTGGACAGCACGGTGAGCGACTTGAGCCGCTCGGGGTACCGCGTGGCGAACACCCAGGCGACCATGCCACCCCAGTCGTGGGCCACGAGGTGGAAGCGCTTCGGGGCCGCGGAGCCGGTGGTGAGCGTGTCCGCAAAGGACAGTGTGTCGGCGACGAGGGTGTCGATGGAGTAGCGCTCGACGCCCGTCGGGCGGGCCTCGCGGGCGTAGCCGCGCTGGTCGACGGCGAGGGCGTGGTAGCCGGCGCCGCCGAGGGTGTGGAGTTCGGCGGTCCACGAGTCGGCGAACTCGGGCCAGCCGTGGAGCAGCAGGACGGGCTCGCCGTCCTCCGGTCCCGCGGCGAGTGCCGTGTGCTGGTGGTCGCCGGCCCGCAGGGTCACCCCGCGCAGTTGGCTCACCGGTGCGCTCGCACGGTCGCGGAGCGGGGGTGCGTACTGCGGGTGACGCGGGTGCCCTGGTAGTTCACGCTCTCACCGTAGGCCGTGATGATCATGGAACGCCAGTGCGAGCTGGGGCACGGTCGCTGCCCTCGAGGGCGAGCGCTGCCATCAAAGGCGAGCGGCGCCTCAAGGGCGAGTGGCGCGTCCGCGGGTGAAGACGAGCCCGGCCACGGCGGCGAGGCAGCAGAGCGAGGCGAACCAGTCGCCGAAGCGGCTGTAGAGCGTGTCGCCCGTGCCGAGGGGGACGTCGGCGACTGCGACGGCCATCGGGGTCGGACCGGTGCGCGTCTGGGCGAGGACGTGGCCGCGGGGGTCGCTCAGGATCGAGTTGCCTCGGGCGGCGCTCCAGGCCACGGACACGCCGTGCTCGACGCCGCGAAGCAGGGCGGTGCGGCTGTGCTGCCAGCCGTCGACGTCCTCGTCGGAGGCGGGGATCAGCACCAGTCCGGTGCCGGTGCGGGCGTAGTCGCGGGTGGGGGACGGGCCGTTGACGTCCATGCAGACCTCGAGGCCGATGGGCTGCCCGGCGAGGCGGGCGAGGTCGTGGCCGGATGTGACGGGCGAGAACCCGTTGCGCCACTTGCGGTATTCGACGGTCGGGCCGGCCGGGGGCACGTCGAGGGCGGTGTTGTAGGCCTGGTGACCGGGGTCCTTCACGATCGCGCCGGTCACAACGTGGAGGTTCTTGGCCCGGGCGACGTCGGCCAACGGCCCGATGAGGCCGGCCAGCCGGGCGCGGTCGGTGCCGAACGCGGCTTCCGGGAGCACGGCGATGCGGACGTCGGCCGGCAACGCGATGAGAGCGTCTACATAGGACTGAAGAACGCGCTGGCCGGCAGGAGAATCCGGATCCGCTGCCCACGCCGGCTCACTGCGCGCCACCACCGCGACGCGCACCTGGCCCACGGAAACCGCAGCCGGCGTCGCGCCGAAAACCAACGCGCCGCCTATCGCCGCGGCTGTCACCACGGTGATGCCGACCCGCGCCGAAACTCGGACACCGGGCGCGAGCACCGCGGCGAGCGCCGCCGGCGCCAGCAGCACGAGGTACTCCACACCCCACCCGCCGAGCACCGACGCGAGGCGCAGCACGTCGGGCTGGTCGCCCTGGCTGGTCATGAACGTCCCCATCACGCCGAACGGGTTGGCCACCGAGACGCCGTACAGAACCGCGGTCCAGACCGCGGGCGCCGCGACGGTCGCGAGCACCGGCCGTCCCACCCGTACGAGCCGGCGGAAGAGCGCCACCGTCGCCGCGAACAGCACCGGCGACCCCAGCAGGATCGCGAGCGCGCCCGGCACCGGCACCGCCTGCGAGTTCAGGAAGTAGTGCCAGCTGCCGGCGCTCCCGCCCAGGTAGGCGAGGAACGCCGCCGCGCTCGCCACCCACGCCCCCGTGCGAGATGCCAGCAGAAGTACGGGCAGCGGCGCCAGCCACGCCAGCACGGCGACTGGTTCGAACCCCAGCCCGAAGTGGATCAGCACGCCGGACGCGACGGTGGCGGCGAGCGCCCAGCCGAGGTGGCGGTGCACATCAGTGGCAGTGGACGTGGAAACGCTTGCTGTGGCGGTCATCCGGGCGACCCCTCTCGCCGTGGGACTACCACCGTCGCAGCCGGCGGCCGCCGAAGCACTGGGCTGCACCGGAGTATTCGGGGTAGGGCTGGCACCACCCCAAAGCGCATGATTCCGACATAGGGAATTAACAGTGCAAACACGGATTCACCCAACCTGGCTAGTCGATCGGTTGATCACCAGGTGAATGCGGGAAATGGACCTGCCCGCGCGCGCACTCGTTTACGCAGAGTTCAACCAGCGGCCACTCGTACGAGATTAGGCGTCGCTCGGTTGATGGGTAGCTTCTCAACAGCACGACCACCGAGCTGGAGAAACGCCCATGGACTTTTCCCTCATTGTCCTGGTGGTGATCGTCGCGGCACTTGCCTTCGACTTCACCAACGGGTTCCACGACACGGCCAACGCCATGGCCACTTCCATCGCCACGGGAGCCCTCAAGCCCAGAATCGCCGTGGCCATTTCGGCCGTGCTGAACCTGGTCGGAGCGTTCCTGTCGATCGAGGTCGCGAAAACGATTTCCGGCGGCATCGTCGACGACACGAAGGTCACCCCGGTGGTGATTTTCGCGGGGCTCGTCGGCGCCATCATCTGGAACCTCGTCACGTGGCTCGTCGGACTGCCCTCGAGCTCCTCGCACGCGCTGTTCGGCGGTCTGATCGGCGCGACGTGGATCGCGTCGGGCGCGGACGCCGTGCACTTCGGCAAGGTCGTCGAGAAGGTGCTGATCCCCGCGGTCGCGTCGCCGATCGTGGCCGGGGTCGTGGCGCTCATCGGCACGTTCCTGACCTACCGCATCACCGAGAAGGCCAAGGAACGCGTGGTGGGCAAGGGTTTCAAGACCGGCCAGGTCCTCTCGGCCAGCCTCGTCTCGCTCGCGCACGGTACCAACGACGCGCAGAAGACCATGGGTGTCATCACGCTGACGCTCATCGCCGGCGGCACGCTCGCGCCGGGTTCGAACCCGCCGCTGTGGGTCATCGGGGCGTGCGGCCTCGCGATCGCGGCCGGTACCTACCTCGGCGGCTGGCGCATCATCCAGACCATGGGCAAGAAGCTCACCGAGATCCAGACGCCGCAGGGCTTCGCCGCGGAGACGAGCTCCGCGGCCGTGATCCTTGCGTCGTCGCACCTCGGCTTCGCGCTGTCGACGACCCACGTCACCTCGGGCGGCATCATCGGCTCGGGCCTCGGCCGCAAGCTCGCGGAGGTCCGCTGGGGCGTCGCGCGCAAGATGGTCATCGCCTGGGTGCTCACGCTGCCGGCGGCCGCCATCGTCGGCGCCATTGCGGCGGCGGTCTCGACCCGCGGCAGCTGGGGCACGATCCTCATCGGCGCCGTCGGGGTGCTCGTGGCGCTGGGCATCTGGCTCGCGTCGCGCCGCAACCCGGTGAGCGCCAACACCGTCAACGACGAGCCGGACGCCGCCAAGGCCGCTCCGGTCGCGGCCTGAGGGAGCGGACATGGACATCGACTGGGGTGCCCTCGGCACCGTCTTCGTCGTCGCGCTGGCCGCGGCGGTGGTGCTCACGGTGCTGTTCGCCTACGGCATCCGCGGGCTTTCGGCGGGCGAAACCGCGCGTGAACAAGGCGGCTCCGGCGTCGCGGCGTTCACGGGTTCGATCGTGTGCTTCGCCGTGTGCGCCGCGGTGGTCGCGTACGGGATTTATTTGATCGCCGCCTGAGCGCGGCCGCGTAGTTCGTCCGGAAGCTCGTCGAGAAGCGGGAACACCGCTTCCCGGCGAGCTTTCCCCATGTTGGCCAATACGTCGAGCGCCGGCTCCCACAGCGATTCGTCGGCGCCGGCCGCGCGGATCAGCCGCGGGAGCCGGCCCTCGGGCAGTAGGCCCATCACGTGGTCGATGCGCGTTTTGTCGTCCAGGACGTACGCGGTGCGCAGCAGCGCGGCGTCCTCGAGCACGGCGAGGCTGCGCCGCACGGTCGGGTCCGGCAGGTGCCCGACGAACCGGCCGAGCGTGATCCAGTCCTCCCGACGCGTTAGCTCCGCGGCCACCGCGACCACGGTGTCGAACGGGATGCGCGTGATGATCGACGTCGCGCGCCGCGGGTCCAGCTCCGCGGCCACCGACGCGAGGAACTTCGGCGGCAGCCGCTTCGCGACGTCCACGCCGCGCGACACGTCCACCAGCCCGGCGATCCGCGCGCACAGCAGTGGTCCGAACACCTTCTCGGCGATCTTCGCGGCCACGGGCGCGGGCAGCAGCCGGCTGGCCAGCGCCATCCGTTCGAGCACCACGAGGTTCGCGTCGAACAGCGTGGTCGTCACCTGTTCGCGGAACAGCTGCAGGTCGGCGACGTCCACGTCGGCGAGGTAGGCCAGCCGTTCGGGCTCGACGTCGAGCACGCGCGCGAGCTTGAGGATCTCCGGGTTCACAGACCGACCGCCTTGCGTACGGCGCCGCGCAGGAGCGCCGGCACGTACTTCAGCCCGTCCTCACCCGCCTGGGCGAGGGCTTTGGACTGCCGGTGCCGCGCGTCGCGCAACGCGGCGGCGAGGTCCTGCCGCGCGTCCTCGGGCAGGGCTTCGATGCCCGCGGGCAGGGGGCCGCCGAGCTGCTCGGCGAGTGTGCGCTCAGCCATGGTGAGCCATCATGCCTCAGCGGTTGACTTTCGACAGTGGTGACCGCCGCCGTGGGCCTTGTAGCGTCAGCGCCCATGAGGGAGGTGACCAGGCGCAGGTGGCGGGTGGTGCTCGACGTCCTGCTCTGGGTCTTCCTGTCCGGCGTCGTCGCGATCGACGCCTCGAACAACCCAAACCCGTGGGAGCTGATCTTCGGGCTGGCCGCCACCACCGTGTCGGTCGCGGCGTGGCGCCGGCTGCCGGCGGTGTCGCTGATCGTCACGATGGCCACGGCCGTGGTGGTGGCGTTCGGCTGGGGCGGGCGCGTGGCCGTGTGGGAGGTCTTCCTCATGGTCACCGTGGGGTACCTCGCCGGCCTGCGGATGACGCAGGTGCGCGTGGCCGTGCTGACGTGTTCGGGGATCGCGCTGGCCGGACTGCCCGTGGCGCTGGTGCTGCCCTCGGCGGGGTTCGGCGCGTGGGGCGCGATGCTGGGGGTGCTCGCGTTCGCGGGGGTCGCGCCGTGGCTGCTGGGGCGCCACGTGCGGCTGCGGCGTGAGCTGGCGCGCGCGGGGTGGCGGCGGGCGGAGGAGATGGAGAGCCGCCAGCAGCTCGTCGCCGACCAGGCCCGGCTGCGTGAACGCGCGCGGATCGCCAGCGACATGCACGATTCCCTGGGCCACGAGCTGAGCCTCATCGCCGTGCGCGCCGCCGCTCTCGAAGTGGCGGGTGGTCTCGACGATACGCAGCGCGCCGCGGCCGGTGACCTGCGCGCCAACGCCGCGACGGCGACCGAGCGGCTGCGCCAGATCATCGGTGTGCTGCGGGAGGACGCGGCGCCCATCGAGCCCGTACAGGGTGACCTGGGGGAGCTGCTGGAGCGGGCCCGCGCGTCGGGGCTGCTGATCGAGTCGCAAGTGGACAGTCTCGAGGCGACGCCGCCGATGGTCGCGCGGGCGGCCTACCGCGTGATTCAGGAGGCGGTGACGAACGTCGCCAAGCACGCGCCGGGCGCGGCCGTGACCGTGCGGGTGCTCAGCTCGCCGGCGAGCACCGAGATCCGGGTGGGGAACGCGCGGCCGCCCGCGGGTCCGTTGCCGGGGGCGTCGGGTAAACGCGGGCTGATCGGGCTGCGCGAACGCGTGCGGCTGGTCGGGGGTGCGCTGCGGGCGGGACCCAACGCGGACGGCGGCTTCGAGGTCGTGGCCACGCTGCCGCACGACTCCGCTCCGGGGCCGGCTCCGGAGGACGGCGCCGACGTCGAGCAGTCCGAGTCGGCGCGCGAGTGGGAGCTGGCGCGGCGCGACGTGCGGCGCAGCCTGGTGCAGGCGATCGTGATCCCGCTGGCGTTGTTCGGCGTGGTGATCGGCGGAAGCGGGGTGGCGTTCCTCGTGCAGTGGTACGGCTCGCAGGTGTCAATGGGGGTCTACCAGCAGATCCGGCTCGGGGCGACGCGGGCGTCGATCGCGCCGCTGCTGCCTGCGCAGCAAAGGCTGTCGAAACCGCAGTACGGGGAGCCGCCGAAGCCCGCGGGGAGCACGTGCGAGTACTACGGCACTTCGCGCAGCTGGTGGAACGTTCGCTACGCCGCGATCCGGCTCTGCTTCGAGGGCGACCGGCTCGTGACGAAGGATCTCTACAGTGAGGACGAACCGTGATCCGGGTGCTGCTGGCCGACGACGAGGCCATGATCCGCGCTGGTGTCGCTGCGATCCTGGCGGCCGACGCGGACATCGAGGTCGTCGCGGAGGCCTGCGACGGCCGCGAAGCCGTGGCCCAGGCGCTGGCCACCCGCCCCGACGTGGTGCTGCTCGACATCCGCATGCCGGTGCTCGACGGCCTCGCCGCGGGCGCCGAGATCCGCCGCGTGCTGCCGGACGTCGGCGTGATCATCCTGACGACGTTCGGCGAAGACGCTTACATCGAACGCGCCCTGGGCTTCGGCGCCAGCGGGTTCCTGTTGAAGGCCGGCGACCCGCGCGAACTGCTCTCCGGCATCCACGCCGTCGCGGACGGCGCCGCGTTCCTCTCCCCGAAAGTCGCGTCCCGCGTCATCGCCCGCCTCTCCGGCGGCGCCCTCACCCGCGGCGCCGCGGCGCGCGACCGCATCGCCGCTCTGACGGCCCGCGAACGCGAAGTCCTGACCCTCCTGGCGACGGGCCTGTCCAACGCCGACATCGCCTCGCGGATGTTCGTCGTCGAAGGCACGGTCAAAGCCCACGTCAGCACCATCCTCACCCGCCTGGGCGCGCGCAACCGCGTCCAGGCGGCGATCACGGCCTTCGAAGCGGGGTTGGTCGGGGGAGAAGCGGAGTAACGGCGCCTACGACAGGTCAGCCGGGCGGGGCAGCCGCGGCGGGGTCCAGTCGTTGATCCAGCTCTCCGCCCGAGCCATCGCCGACGGCGGAGCCAGTCGCAGCACCGCGGTGCGCACGGCGGCCCCGACCGGGTTGCGCAGCAGCGGCCCCAGCGAGCCCGCCCGGATCGATGTCCGCCAGACGCGCTGGCTCCGCGCCCGGCGCATCGCGTCGTACTCGCGCAGGCCCGCGGCCACATCGGAGGTCGAAGCCAAAGCAGCCGCCAGCACGACCGCGTCCTCGATGCCCTGGCAGCCGCCTTGGCCGAGGTACGGCGGCATGGCGTGGGCGGCGTCGCCGAGGAGGGCGAGGCGACCCGCGACGTAGGTCGGCAGCGGGGTGGCCAGGTGGTAGAGGTCGTGGTGGAGGATCTCCGGCGTCGCGGTGATCAGGGAGCGCACGGGGGCGTGCCAGTCGCCGTAGGTGTCCAGCAGGTAGGCGCGAACGTCCTCGTGCCGGAGGCCTTCCGGGCGGGCCTCGGCGATCCACCAGTACACGCGCCCGTCGAGCAGGGGCAGGATCCCCACTTCCGTGCCGCGGCCCCAAGCGGTGCTCAAGCGTGACGGCACCTCGGCGATGCCACGGAACGCCGTGCCACGGCTGTAGGCGAGGCGAGCGTGCGGGTGCAGGGATTGCCGCACGGGGCTGTGGATGCCGTCGGCGGCCACGACCAGGTCGGCGCGGATCGAGCCGCTCGGATGGTGGACGACGCCGTCGGGCGTGGCGGAGAGCACCTCGACGCCGGTGTGCAGGCTCGACTCCGGCAGCACCGAGCACAGGGCCTCGATCAGGTCCGCCCGGTGGATCGCGGCGAGCGGCAGGCCGTAGCGCCGGACGTACGCGCTCATGTCCCAGCCCGCGAGCCGCCGGCCGCGAGGGTCGAGCAGGACGCCGTCGCGCTGCGGGCTCAGCGGCGCCTCGACACCCAGCTCCGTGAGCGCCCGCTGCGCGTTGGGCCAGATCGAAATCCCGGCGCCGATGCCGGTGAGCTCCGGCGCGCGCTCGTACACCGTGACTCGCCAGCCCGTGCGGTGCAGGCCGATCGCCGCGCACAGTCCCCCGATGCCGCCGCCGATCACGACCGCGTGTCGCATGACCGCCTCCTCTACGTCTGTAGAGGACTCTACACCTGTAGAGTGGTGATCGTGGACAGGATTTCGGCGATCGGCGACGCGGCCATCGAGGTGATCGCGGCCGACGGCATGCGCGGGCTCACCCACCGCGCAGTCGATCGGGCGGCGGGTCTGCCGGCCGGCTCGACGTCGTACTACGCGCGCACCCGCCTCGCGCTGCTGGAGCTCGCCATGGCGCGAATGGTGGAGCTCGACCAGGCCGTGATCGATCCCGACGCGCGCGATCTCGCCGACGTGCTGGCCGCGACGGTCCACGCCGCCATCACCGCCGGTCGCACCCGCATGCTCGCCCGCTACGAGTTCGCGCTCGAAGCCACGCGCCGCCCGGAGCTGCGCGCCGCCTACGCCGAAGGCGGCCGTGAAATCCGGGACCGCTGCGTCCAACTGCTCGCGGCGGCCGGTTCGCCGCGGGCTGAGCAGCACACCCGCGTGCTGCTCAACTGGCTCGACGGCGCGATCTTCGACGCGCTCGCCGGCACCGGGTCGACAAATCCTCCTGGCAAGCAGGAACTCGCCGACGGCGCCCGCGCGGTCCTCACCGGACTCGGCCTGCCCCTCACCCGGTGACGGGGCCCCTCGCGCTCGGGGCCCCTCCGGCAAAGAAATCAGGCGTCACGCCGCTTCAGCACCGAAGTGCCGAGGAATAGGCCCGCCGCCGCCCACACCAGGCAGATCAGCACTCCCACCCAGGGCGAGTACGGCGAAACCCCACCCAGCAACGGGTTCGTCTCCCCTGCGGGAACCATTCCGTTGAGCCCCGCGAACGCCGGAAAGTAGTTCATGATTTCCGGTGTCACATAAGCGGAAAGCAGCATCGGCAACGGCAGCAGCAGCACCATCGTCACCACGATCGTCCCCGCCGCGCTGCGCAGCGCGAACCCGATGCCCGCGCACAGCACCCCCAGCAGCGCGAAGAACGCCCCCATGCCCGCGGCCGCCGCGAACCCGTCGCCGAACGTCGTCGTCACGGCCGCTCCCGGCATCAGCACCGCCGAGGTCGCCATGCCCAGCAGCGCCACCACCACGCCGTAGGCGAAGAGCACCGGCACCAGCACGGCCGCCTTCGCGAGCGCCAAGGTCGAGCGCACCGGCACCCACTGCAGCGTCGAGCGGATACTGCCGCTGGCGTATTCGCTGGTGACGAACAGCGTGGCCACCGCGATCACGCAGAACTCGGTGAGGTAGATCGAGCCGTTCACCACGATGTCGTGCGGGCCCTGCGGTGGTTCGGTGTCGCCCAGCCGTTGCGACAGCCCGGACACGCCGCTGTAGAGCAGCATCAGCAGCACCCCGCCGGCGAGGCTCCACCACGTGCTGCGCACCGACCAGAACTTCGTCCACTCCGAAGCGACGGCCCCCGAAAGCCCGCCGCCCGCGCGTACCTGCGTGGTCGTCATGCCGTCACCCCGTATTCCACCGACGAAGCGGTCAGTTCCATGTACGCCTGCTCCAGCGAGGCCGTCCGCTCACCCAGACCGTGCAGCCGCACGCCCAGCTCGTGCGCGAGATCGCCGACTTCGCCGACGCCAGCGCCGGTCACCACCAACTCGTCGGCCTCGCCTGGCTCAACCGCCGCGCCGCGCGTGAGCAGGTGCCGCGCGAGCGTGTCGCGCTCGACGGGCGTCGGCACGCGCACCGAAACCGAGCTGAGCGAGTTGCCGGCGATGAACTCGTCGACGGGTGCGTCGGCGAGCAGCTTTCCCTTGCCGATCACCACGAGGTGGTCGGCGGTCAGCTGCATCTCGCTCATCAGGTGGCTCGATACGAACACCGTGCGGCCCTCCTCGGCGAGCGAGCGCATGAGCTGACGCACCCAGCGCACACCGTCGGGGTCGAGGCCGTTCACCGGCTCGTCGAACATCAGCACGCCGGGGTCGCCGAGCAGCGCGCCCGCGATCCCCAGCCGCTGCCCCATGCCGAGCGAGAACTGGCCCGCCCGCTTGCCGGCGACGTCGGTGAGCCCGACGGTCGCGAGCACCTCTTCGACGCGCGACGCGGGAATGCCGTTGCTGCGCGCCATCGCGAGCAGGTGCCGCCCGGCGCTGCGGCCCGGGTGCAGCGCTTTGGCTTCGAGCAGTGCGCCGACCTCCCGCAGCGGGTGCTTGAGCTCGGCGTAGGGCTTGCCGTTCACCAGCACACTGCCCGCCGTGGGCCGGTCGAGGCCCACCGTCATGCGCATCGTCGTCGACTTGCCCGAACCGTTCGGCCCGAGGAACCCCGTGACGCTGCCGGGTGCGACGGCGCACGTGAGCCCGTCGACGACAGTCTTCTCCCCGTAGCGCTTCGTCAGTCCGCGAAGCGTGATCATGTGCCCTCCCATGGGTTCGATCCCTTGGGTAGGAAGTCTGCGATTCGAGGGGCGCCGCGGACATCGGACTTCCGGCTCGCGCTACCCCCGACCTTCGACAGGGGTCAGCGCGACCTGCGGGTGGTGCGGCGCGTCGGCGTGGCCGTCGCGGGGTCCTCGGGCCAGGGGTGTTTCGGGTAACGGCCGCGCAGGTCGGCGCGCACGGCCGCGTACCCGGTGCGCCAGAACGACTCCAGGTCGGCCGTCACGGCGGCCGGCCGGCCGGCGGGGGAGAGCAGGTGCAGCAGCACCGGGACGCGGCCGTCGGTGACGGTCGGGGTGGCCGTCCACCCGAAGGTCTCCTGCAGCTTCACCGCGAGCACGGGCTGGTCGGCGGTGTAGTCCACGCGTATACGCGAGCCGGACGGGACTTCGAGGCGGTCGGGCGCCAGCTCGTCGAGGCGCGCGGCTTCGGGCCACGGCAGCAGGCCGCGCAGGGCACTGCCGGCGTCGACCGTGGCGAGGTCCGTGCGGCGGCGGGCGCGGGAGAGGTCGAGCCAGCTGTCCACTTCGGACAACAGGGTGTCGTCGTCGACGGCCGGCCACGGGGCGCCGAGCACGCGGTGCAGGAACGCCATCCGCTCACGCAGGCGCCGGCCGTCTTCGTTCCAGCGCAGCAGGCCCAGGCCTTCGGTGCGCAGGCCGGTGACCAGGGCTTCGTGCACGAGCCCGGGTTGCGGTGAACGCAGCGGGCGTTCGGCCAGCACGATGGCGCCGAGGCGGCGGACGTGCCGGGCCACCACGTCGCCGTCCCACGCGACTTCGTCCACTTCGGACACCAGGGCGGGGGCGGCCCGCACGGCGAGGGTTTCGTCGGCGACGGCGGCGAGCCGGATCGTGCCCTGCACGCGGCCGGGGTCGCGCGTGGCTTCGCCGACGGCCAGCCATTCGGCGTCGCCGAGACCGCTGCCCGCGGGGAGCTCGGCCGCGGTACCGCCGGCCATGAGGTACACGGGCGCGCCTCCCGTGCGACGCCTCGCGAGCCGTTCGGGGTGAGCCAGGGCGACGACCAACGCGGCGTCGGGTTTGCCCGTACTGGCAGGGGATTTCACCAAGCCCGAAAGCCGCCGGACCTCCGTTTTCCACCGCCGCGCCGCGTCGTCCGTGCCGCTGCGCAGGCGCCGCAGCTCGGCCTCGACGTCGGTCAGCTGCGCTCCCGCGTCGAGGAGCGCCACGACTTCGGCGGCCACTCGCGTACCCACGGCAGCGGATCCGTCGAGCAGCGCGCGGGCGAGCCGCGGGTGCAGGCCGAGGTCGGCCATCCGGCGTCCGCGCGGGGTGATGGTGCCGTCGGCGGTCGTCGCGCCCAGCGTGACCAGCAACGTCCGGGCGGCGGCCAGCGCGCCCTCGCCCGGCGGGTCCCACCAGGCCAGGCCGCTGCCGTCCGGGGTCGACCAGCACGCGAGCTCCAGCGCGAACCGCGCGAGCTCGGCCGTGCGGATCTCCGGCTCGGGGTACGCGGGCAGCGTCGCCTGCTCGTGCTCCGGCCAGCAGCGGTACGCGCGGCCGGGTGCTTCGCGGCCCGCGCGCCCGGCTCGTTGCTCGGCGACGGCCGCGGACACGCGCACGGTCGCCAGCCCGGCGAGGCCGCGCCGGTGATCCACTCGCGGCACGCGGGCGAGCCCGGAGTCCACAACGGACCGCACGCCGGGCACGGTGAGGCTCGACTCCGCGACGGCCGTGGCCAGCACCACGCGCCGGCGGTCGCGGGGCCGCAGCGCGTCGTCCTGCCGGGCGGCGGTGAGGCGGCCGTGCAGCGGCAGCACGTCGGCGTCGAGTGAGCCCAGCTGCGCGGCCGTACGCGCGATCTCCCCGGCGCCGGGCAGAAACGCGAGCACGTCACCGTCCCCTTCGGACAGTGCCAGCCGGATCGTCGACGCCACGGTGGCCTCGATCCGCGCGCCGCGGACGGGCGCGCGGTAGGTGAGCTCGACGGGGTAGGTGCGGGCGTGCGCGGTCACCACGGGTGCGTCGCCGAGCAGCTCGGCGAGCCGTCCGGCGGCGACGGTCGCCGACGTCGCGAGCAGCCGCAGGTCGTCGCGCAGGCCGGCGCGGACGTCGAGCAGGAGGGCGAGCAGCAGGTCGGCGTCGAGGTGGCGTTCGTGGCACTCGTCGAGCAGCACCGTCGACACACCGGCCAACTCGGGGTCGTTCTGCACGCGCCGCACGAGCAGACCGGACGTCACGACCTCGATCCGGGTGCGCGCAGACACCTTCCGGTCGCCGCGCACGGAGTACCCGACCGTCTCGCCCACGGGTTCACCCAGCAGTGCGGCCATCCGCGAAGCCGCGGCTCGGGCGGCCAGGCGGCGCGGTTCGGCGACCACGACACGGCCCCCGCCGTCCTCCAGCGCGAGCGGCACGAGGGTGGTCTTGCCGGTGCCGGGCGGCGCGACCAGCACGGCGGTGCCGTGGTCCGCGAGCGCCGCCAGCACGTCGGGCAGCACCGCGCGCACCGGCAGGTCGGGCAGGTTTTCCAGGCGGCTCACTGCTCGGTGATCTCCGGCGGCTTCGGCAACGGGTAGTTCGACGGGCCGATGTTGGCCTCCAGCGACCGTAGCCAGTCGCCGTCCGAGACCATCTTGCGGATGGCGTCGTCCACGGCGTGCTGGCCCTCGGTGTCGCCCTTGCGCAGGCCCACGCCGTAGCGCTCGGTCGAGAACGGGTGCCCGACCACGCGCAGCAGCTCGGGGTCCTGCGCGACATAGCCGGCGAGGATCACCGCGTCGGTGGTCACGGCGTCGACCTGACCGGCGAGCAGGGCCGTGACGCAGTCGGGGTACCGCGGGTACTCGACGAGCTGCACGGCCTGCGCGAACTTGTCCCGCACCTGCTGCGCCGGCGTCGAGCCGGTGACCGAGCACAGCCGTCGGCCGTTGAGGCTCTCCGGGCCCGTGATGTCCGACGACGTGCGCCGCACCAGCAGGTCCTGGCCGGTCACGAAGTACGGCCCGGCGAACGACACGAGCTGCTTGCGCTTGTCGGTGATCGAGTACGTGGCCACCACGAGGTCGACGCTGCCGGAGGTGAGGTCGGACTCGCGCGTGGCCGGCGTGGTCTCGTGCCACGCGATGTGGGCCGGGTCCACGCCCAGCTCACCGGCGACGAACTTGGCGACGTCCACGTCGAAGCCCACGAACCGGCCGTCGACCGTGCGCTGGGAGAGGCCGGGTTGGTCGAAGCGGATCCCGATCGTGAGGTGGTCACCGTCACGCGCGCGTTTGACGAGCGAATCGCCGGGCGAAACCGTTCCTGGACCGCAGGCCACGCACGTGGCCAGCAACAACAGGGCGGCGACCACCGCGCGAACTCGCATGCCCGCCTCCCCTCGGTGGGTGTTGACAACTCACGAAGTTCTCAGGTCCGGCGGCTAGCCTAAGCGTGTGCGACGACTGTCCCAACCCGCGCTCGACACCATCGGCACCCTCGCCCGTCTCGGGCTCGCGGCCGTGTGGCTCGTTTCAGGTGCCATAAAACTGGCCTCGCCGGGGCAGACGTTCATCGCCGTGCAGGCCTACGACGTGCTGCCGAGCGCGCTGGTCCGGCCGGTCGCGACCGCGTTGCCGCTGGTCGAGCTGGTGCTGGGCCTGCTGCTGCTGTTCGGGCTGGCCACGCGCTGGGTCGCCACCGTGGCGCTGGTCATGCTGGCCGTGCTCGTGGCGGGCATCGCGCAGTCGTGGGCGCGCGGGCTGAGCATCGACTGCGGCTGCTTCGGCGGCGGCGGGCACGTGGCCGCCGGCCAGACCGAGTACCCGCAGGAGATCTTGCGCGACACCGGGTTCGCGGTGCTGGCCGTGTGGCTGATGGTGCGTCCGCGTTCGTTCTTCTCGGTCGACGGCTGGCTCGGCTGGGGACGGCGGCGCGCGGCTGTGGAGGATTCCGCTGTGGAGGATTCCGCGGAGACAGGGAGCTCCGCGGCGCTGGGGGACGAGTACTCCCCGAGCATCGCTGAAGGGAAATAGGAACCGTGGGTGAAGCAGCGCGGAAGCGCCAACGCCAGGCGCAGGCCGCGAAGTCGGTCGCGCAGGCGAGGGGTGCCTCGAGCGACCGGAACAAGATCATCGCCGTCGTCGTGGCGGTCGTGGTCGTCGCCGCGGTGGTGATCGGCGGCGTCGTGTGGATCAACTCGAGCAAGAACTCCACCGAGGGCACGGCCATCGCGCCGACCACGTCCACGACGCTCGGCCCCGGCGTGGTCGAGAAGCTCGACGGCGTGGTCGTCTCCGTCGGCAAGCCCGGCGCGCCCAAGACCATCGACCTGTACGCCGACTTCCTGTGCCCGTACTGCAAGCAGCTGCAGGACACCTACGGTCCGAAGATGGAGCAGGCGGTCAACAGCGGCCAGCTGACCGTGCGGTACCACATGGTGACGCTGTTGAACGAGAACTCGGACCCACCGGGTTACTCGCTCGACTCGGCCAACGCGGCGCTGGCCGCGGTCTCGTCGCAGAAGTTCACCGCGTTCCACGACGCGCTGTTCAAGAGCCAGCCGGAAGAGGGCGGCCGTGGCTACGACAAGGCGCAGCTGATCAAGCTCGGCCACGACCTGGGCATCACCGACCCGAAGTTCGACCAGACGGTGAACGCCGGGACCTACGACCAGCAGATCCAGGCCGCTTTCCAGCAGACGGAGAACGACCCGAACCTGGCCCAGGACTTCCCGAACGGCGCGCACGGCTTCGGCACGCCGACCGTCGCGGTCAACGGCAAGGCCATCTCGACCCAGGGCGACTGGCTCACCGGCGTGCTGAACGGCACCGGCAGCTGACCACCTGATCCGGTCATTTCGCCTGTCCGGGCACAACCCGTCCGTTGACCTGGCCCTCGCGGCTCAGGGGAGGGGCGGGTTGTGTCGGGTTTTCATTCTGGTTTCACGCCGACGACGGCGGTTACGAGACGTACGCGCGCCAGGTCGATCCACTCGGTGACGACGTCCGGCAGGCGGACTCGCGGCACGTCGCCCCGCACGTGACGGTCGATTTCTCCGACATGGGCCACGAGTCCGGCTTCTCCGGCGCGTACGGCGCGCGCATGCGTTCGCTGCAGCAGCGGCTGCACGCCCTCGGCGGTGGGTGGCACCAGGTCGGCGAGGCCGCGCGGCGCACGCAGGGCAACTTCGCCGCGGTGGAGGAGGAGCACGGCGACGCGCTCCGCAGGCTTCGGTGACCGCCGAGGTCGAGCGGGTCATGCGCGGCGGGCTGGACACCACGAACCAGTTCGCGGCCAAGCTCAAGCACGACCCCGGTGCCGTCAACGGCGCGCGTGACGGGCACCTGGCGCTGCGGACGTCCGTCGGCCAGGTCAGTGATCAAGCCGGTTCGCAGCGCTCTCAGCTCGCCGACTCCGCGTCCGGCTGCACCGCCGATCGCGCGACCGCGACGTCGCAGGGCCTGGAGAAGGAGATCCAGGACCTGCTCGACGAGAGCGCCGAGATCGACAAGGCCGCGGCCGCGGCGGCCCAGACGCTGCACGTCGGCGAGATCCGCAACGACCAGGTGCGCGACCAGATCGTGCGGGAAATCGCGGCGTCGATGAAGGCACTGCAGGCTGTGAACGGAATCCAGCCGCCGGAGAGCCGCGCGGCCGCGGCCCGGCAGATCCTGCTGCGGCTGCAGACGAAGATCGGGCAGCTTACCGGGCAGGCGGCAACGTTCTCGGAACAGACGATCGACCAGCTGACCTCGTTGGGCCGGCAGCTGGGTGGGTCCGACGCGACCACGACCAGCTCGGCGTCTCACGTGCCGCAGTCGTTCAACAGCAACGGCTCGCACGCCGGCGGTGGCGGTGGTGGGTTTGGCGGGTTCGCCGGGAAGCCCCGGCTGCCGGTGGCGATCCCGCCGCAGCCGGGCACGGGCGTCGACATCAACCTGCCCGGCGGGTGGACGGTCAAGGCGCCCAACGAGACGGCCGCGAAAGCCGTGCGCGCCGCGTTGTCGCAGGTCGGCGTGCCGTACGTGTGAGGCGGCACCGCGCGCGGGCAGGGGCTGGACTGCAGTGGGTTGACCATGACGTCGTACCAGGCCGCGGGTTTGCAGCTGCCGCGCACGGCCCGGCAGCAGACTGTGGGCGCGGAGGTGCCGTCGATCGACCAGTGGGTGAGGTTCGTGGCTGAGTTCGATGTCGGTCTGGAAGCCGCGCGCATCGCGGACGCTTCCGCGCGCGCTGGTGTGGAGGCTTCGGGCGCGGTTCACGCGTTCGGGCCCGGTGGTGGGCAAGGCGGAATCGCACGGGGTTGCCGTGTCGGTGGCGCCTGGCGGTTTGCTGGTGGGCTTGACGATTTCGCGCACCGCCTTGCGTTCCGGCTCGGACGCGCTGGCTTCGTTGATCATGGAGTTGTCCGGTCGAGCCACCCGACGTGCCGGTGACCGGATGAACGAGGTCCTTTCGCCGGTGCTGGAGGAGGACCAGCTGGCGTCGCTGGGGTACGAACGGCTCAGCGAGGATGATCCCGATGCCCAGTACTCGTGACCTGATCGACCAGGCCCGCGCCCGCGAGGCCGCGCTGTCCCAGGTCGCTGCTTTGATGGCGGACGCCCGCGGCTCGGCCCACGCCCTCGACGGCACGGTCGAGGCCACCGTCGACGCACTGGGCGCGTTGCGCCGCCTGTGGCTCGCGCCGTCGGTGATTGACGCGGACCCTGCGCGGCTCGCTGCCTTGATCCTCGAGGTGACGCGGCCGGCCATTGTCGAGGCCACACAGGACTGCTACGACAAAGTCGCGCTCCAGCTGGGTGAAGACGTCACCTGGCTGATCGAGCAGCTGTCCGGCCAACCGGCCCCGGCGCGCTCCCCGGACGACGACCCGGGCATGACGGTGGAACAATTCCAGCGGCTGCGCGCGGAACGCCTCGCCCCGCCGGCGCGGCGCACCTCGACCCGGCCACCGTCGAACGCCGAAGACGACGCCTACTTCGACCAGGCGTCACCCTGGTCGGACTAGGGCAGCTTCGCGCACAACGCGGCGGGGAACTTCGGCAGTGCGGCCCGGATTTCGTCGCAAGTCCCGGTTTTCGTGCCGGTTTCCAGCTTCCAGCCGCGTGGGTCCCACGAATAGACGATGCGCTGGATCGGCCCGGCACCGGGGACGCAGCTCGTGCCTTCGGCCGGGCAGTCGCCGACGTGGCGGTCGAGGTCGAGCACCAGCCAGCTGCCGTCGCACGCGAGCACCGTGCGCACGCCGTTGAGGTGCTTCACCGGCACGTCGAGGTCGAATACCGCGCGGTCCACCCACTGTCCGGCGCAGTGATCGGGGGGCGGGGTGCAGCCGAGGAACTTGTCGCAGCGGGCGAACGTGGTACCGGTGCGGTGCCAGGCCTCGGTGTTCAGCACGAGGGCGCGGTCGCCGAGCGGGGCCGCGAGCGTGAACGGCACTTCGGCCGGCTGCTTGGTGGGGCAGCCGCCGTAGGCCTGGTTCGCCGAATCGAAGACCACGTTGACGTTCACGGCGGTGGCCAGCTCGTCCGGTGTTTCCGAGAGCGGTTCCACCCGCGGTGACCGCGAGCAGCCCGCGCCACCGGCCGGCAGCGACACGTGGATCACGACCGAGGCCGGGTCCGCGCCCGGGCGGACGCCGTCGACCGGTGCCGCCGTGGTGATCCAGTCCGGTGCCGCGGCTGGTGAGGTTTTCGGCGTCGCGCGCGTGAAGGTGTAAACGAGCGCACCGATCACCAGCACGGTGAGCACGATGAGTGCGGGCGCGACGAACTTCCGGGTCATGGTCCCTCCCCAGGCCGAGAGCCAGATTACTCGCTACCGCTGCATTGTTCGCCCTTTCGGCGGTCCCGGTCACCGGCAACCGGTTTGTCCGCAAGGTCTGGACCACTCGGGAAAGCTGTGTATTAATTCAAGACGTGAAGTTTGGTCTCTCGACGAGGAGTAGCCGGATGCGCGTCGGTCGTTCGATCACGCTGGGGGTGCTGGCCGCGGCGTTGACGGTGAGCGCGCACGCGCCAGCGCTGGCCGGGAACCAGCCCGGCTACAAGGATGCGCGGCGGCCGGTTTCGGTGCGCGTGGCCGACTTGATGAAGCGCATGACTCTCGACGACAAGCTCGGCCAGATGATGCAGGCCGAGCGGCTCGGCGTGAAGTCACCCGCCGACGTGACCACGGCGCGGCTGGGCTCGCTGCTGTCGGGCGGGAGTTCGCAGCCCACGCCGAACACGCCGGTCACGTGGGCCGACATGTACGACGGCTTCCAGAAGGCCGCGCTGGCAACGCCGCTGGGCATCCCGCTGATCTACGGCGTCGACGCGGTGCACGGCCACAACGGCGTGTACGGCGCGACCGTGTTCCCGCACAACATCGGGCTCGGCGCGTCGCGCGATCCGAAGCTGGTGGAGAAGATCGGCCGCGCCACGGCGGAAGAGGTGTCCGGCACGGGCATCGACTGGGACTTCGCGCCGTGCCTGTGCGTCGCCCGCAACGATCGCTGGGGCCGCACGTACGAATCCTTCGGCGAGGTGCCGCAGCTCGCCACGGAGATGACGTCGATCATCACCGGGCTGCAAGGGCATTCGCTCGGCGGGCCGGCGTCTGTGCTGGCGACGGCCAAGCACTACGTGGGCGACGGCGGCACCACCGGCGGCGTCAACGAGGGCAACACGCAGCTCAGCGAGCAGGAGCTGCGTGCGATCCACCTGCCGCCGTTCAAGGAGGCGGTGAAGCGCGGAGTCGGCTCGGTGATGGTGAGCTACTCGAGCTGGAACGACGTGAAGCTGCACGCCAACAAATACCTCGTCACCGACGTCCTCAAGAAGGAGCTCGGGTTCGACGGCATCGTCGTCTCGGACTACAACGGCGTCGACAAGATCGACGGCCAGACCGGCTTCACGCCCGACGAGGTCGAGGCGTCGATCAACGCCGGCATCGACATGGTGATGGTGCCCTACGACTGGCAGAAGTTCATCGACACCCTGCGCTCCCTCGTGCAGGACGGCAAGGTGCCGATGTCCCGCATCGACGACGCCAACCGCCGCATCCTCACGAAGAAGTTCCAGCTGGGGCTTTTCGAACATCCGCTCACCGACCGGCGTTACCTCGGCACCATCGGAAGTCAGGAACACCGTAACCTCGCGCGCCAGGCGGTGCGGGAGTCACAGGTGCTGTTGAAGAACGAACACAACGTGTTGCCGCTCGACAAGAGCCACAACAAGGTCTTCGTGGCGGGCAAGAGCGCCGACGACATCGGCAACCAGGCCGGCGGCTGGACCGTCGGCTGGCAGGGCACGTCGGGACCGGTCATCCCGGGCACGACGATCCTGCAGGGCATCGAGAAGACCGTGAAGAAATCGTCCACCGTCACCTTCAGCAAGGACGGCAGCGGGATCGACAAGTCCTACGACGTCGCCGTCGCCGTGGTGGGGGAGACGCCGTACGCGGAGACGAAGGGCGACCGGCCGGGGGACATGGGCCTCGACGCCACCGACCTCGCGACGCTGCAGAAGCTGCACGACTCGGGCGTGCCGACGGTGGTCGTGCTCGTGTCGGGCCGTCCGCTGGACATCGCCAAGCAGCTGCCGGACTGGGACGGCCTGATCGAATCGTGGCTGCCGGGCAGCGAAGGCCAGGGCGTGGCCGACGTGCTCTTCGGCGACTACAACCCGACCGCCAAGCTGCCGGTCACCTGGATGCGCAGCGCCGACCAGCAGCCGATCAACGTCGGCGACGGGAAGCCCGCGCTGTTCCCCTATGGCTACGGGCTGCGCTACCACCAGCGTTTCCCGTGGTGAAGAAGTAAACCCTTCCTCCTCTCCTTCCCCTCCCCCTGCCCCCTCCCCACCGGAAGGACCATCCATGTTCGCCAAACGACGCCCGTTCGGGCTGGCCGGGAAAGCGCTGGTGTTCTTCGCCGCGTGCCTCGGCCTCGCGTACGGTTCGCCCGCGCTCACGCCACAGGCTGCCGCGGCCACGCCGTTCAAAGTGCTCGCGTTCTACAGCGGCACCTACGACGCGGCGCACATCAGCTTCGAAAACGAAGCGCGCCCGTGGTTCCAGCAGCAGGCGGCGGCCAACGGCTACACGTTCACGGCCACCAACAACTGGAACCAGCTCACCTCGCTGACCACTTCGCAGGCCGCCGTGGTGATGTTCCTCGACGACCAGCCGCAGTCGCAGGCGCAGTTCGACGGGTTCAAGCGCTACATGGACTCCGGCGGCGGGTTCTTCGGCTTCCACGTGACGGCGTACAACGACAGCTCGTCGCCGTCGTATTCGAACTGGTTCCACAACGACTTCCTCGGCACCGGCCGCTTCGTCTCCAACTCGTGGGGCCCGACCGGTGAGACGCTGAAGATCGAGAACCGCACGCACCCGTCCACGGTGAACCTGCCGGCGACGATCCAGTCGTCGGTCAGCGAGTGGTACTCCTGGCAGAAGGATCTGCGCCAGAACCCGAACATCTCGATCCTGGCCTCGCTCGACCCGGGCACGTTCCCGGTCGGCGACGACCCGTCGCAGACGTGGTACAGCGGCTACTACCCGATCATGTGGACGAACAAGAGCTACAAGATGATCTACGCGAACTTCGGCCACAACAAGATGAACTACGACACGAATACCGCGCTGTCGTCGACGTTCGCCAGCCCCGACCAGAACCGCTTCGTGCTCGACGGCCTGCGCTGGCTCGGCGGCGCGACCGGTGACGGCGGCACCACGCCGCCCGCCGGTGGGATCTCGTCCAGCGCGTGGTACCCGGTGGTGAACAAGGCCACCGGCAAGTGCGTCGACGCGGCCGCGGCGGGCACGACCAACGGAACCGTGGTGCAGCAGTACACCTGCAACGCCACCAACGCGCAGCAGTACCAGTTCCAGCCGACCAGCGACGGGTACGTGCGCGTGAACAACCGCGGCAACGCGGCGGAAGTGCTCGACGTCCAGGATGTGTCCACCGCGGACAACGCCGGCATTCAGCTGTGGTCCTACAGCAATGGCGCCAACCAGCAGTGGCTGCCGGTGTCCGAGGGCGGCGGCTACTACCACCTGACCGCGCGGCACAGCGGCAAGTGCCTGACGGTGCCGGGCGGCTCGACGGCCGACTCCGTGCGGCTCGTGCAGGCCACTTGCAACGGCGGGGCGGCACAGTCGTTCAAGATCGCTTGAGTTTTCGGTACGTGCCGGGTCCGCCTTGACGCGGCGGCTGGCCCGGCTCCGGGGCCGCCTCGGGGTTTCCTGCCCCGGGGCGGCCTTTTCATGCCGGTCGCCAAGTGGTTTGCGCGCGGATCACGACGACGGCGAGCGCGAGGAGCGCGACGGCGATGACGAGGGCGGCCCAGCGGCCTTGTTCGTTGGCGGCCCACGCCGTGGCGACGGGGAGCAGGAGGAGGGACGTCGCGAGATAGGCGAGGTGCGTGCCCGGTTCGGCGGGGCGGTCTCCGGCGAGGAGGCCGGTGACGTCGGCGATGGCCTGGACGACGAGGGCCAGCTCCACGACGGCGAGTGCCGGCAGTGCCCTTTCAGGGCGGTCGCGGCCGGCGAGCCCGGCGCCGAGCACGGCGAGCCCGCCGGCCACGCAGACCACCGTGGTGGCGAAGGCCAGTGTTTCGATCACGCCGTCGCCTGGCGTGGTTCTGTGTTCGCCGGTGTTTCGTGCGGTGTTTCCCGTTGTGCCCGGGCTTTGCGACGGCGTCGTTTGGAGCCGGAGCGGAACAGCCAGGTCGAGATCCCCGTGAGCATCAACGCCAACGGCGCGAGGCCGAGGACGAACCAGACGGTCCGCCACCAGCCGCCGACGAGCCAGCGAAGTGGGCGGGCTCGAAGACCTTGTCGTAGAACGAGTTCGCGCCCGCCTCGGGTTTGGCGTCCACATCGGACACGTGGGTGGCGTCGTGGCTGTCGACGTACACCGTGTGGTCGCCACCGAAGAACGCGCGAGCGCCGTAGGGCTGGTAGCCCTCACTGGCTATGGAGACGCTGTAGTAGCCGTCCTGCGGCGTGGTGAGGTACCTGATTTCGCCGGGGGTTTCGGCCAGCGCCGCCGCGGCCGCCCGGTCGATGCCGATCTCCCGGGTGCCGGGCGCGGCTGCGTTGGCGGTGAACGAGTACTTCTGCGGGTCGGCGGCCGTCCCGCCGGTGACCGCCAGCCACGCGTCCTTGACCGGCGGCAGGTAGAAGGCGGCGCCGGTGACGCCCCACATCAGCACGAACGGCACCGCGACGATGCCGATCACGGTGTGCAGGTCGTAGTCACGCGCGAAGCGGCCTTTGCCCGTGCGCACGCGGAAGCCGTGTGAGAAGCGCCGGAAGTCGGGCCACCACACGACGATGCCGGTGATCGCGAGCAGCACCATCAACAGCCAGAGCACGACCACGAGCAGCAGCCCCCAGTTCGTGCCGGGCGGCCAGGCGAACCCGATGGTCGGCACGGGTTTCGCGAGCCACGACACGTAGCCCGGATAGCCGTCGCACGTCAGGCCGCAGTCGTGGAGGTTCGCGAGGAACCCCATCACCCCGCTCTCGAGCCGGGTGCTCCCGTTGATGTGCCCGGTCCCGGGGTCGACGGCGTACGCCTCGGCGAAGTCCGGGTCACCGACCGCGATCACGCCGCCGTCGTTGCTCACCCACGCGGGGGAGAACTTCGGGTGTGCGGTAGTTACGAGGTCGCGCGCCTGCTGGAGGCTGATCGGGTGCTCGGTGGGCGTCTGGTGGTAGAAGTCGCTGTGCGTCGCGCGGAAGTACTCGCCGCGGTACAGCAGGATCGCCTTGCTTAACTCTCACGTAAAGGGTCGAGGTGAGTTCGGGGTGTGATGCTCAGGTGGTTTTGTGGGTCCGCCTTGTTCGGATGGCCAGTGCGGCGGCGGTGATGGCGAGGGCTCCGATCACTCCCCATGCGATCGGGACGAGGTGTCCGACGAGGCTTGGCACGGTAGCAAGCACGGCGATCATGACGATGGTCGCCGCGGCCAGCCAGGTCTCGCGTGCTGCCGGCCGTGCGATGGTCAGCAGCACGAGCCCGACGGCGATCGTCAGAACCCCGGCCACCGCGACTTCGTCCACGATTCCCAGCCACTGCACGGCAAACGCCACGACGGCGGTGATCCCGGTGGCAGCCAGCCACTGTCGTGTGTGGACGGTCACGGGCTTGGGATATCCGGCGATCGCCGCCAGTGTCGCGACTTGCAGCACGAGCTGGCCCCAATGGCCGGGAAGGGTCAGAAATGTGCCGATGGTCGCCGCCAGGGTGAGCGCCGCGGCGAGTTTCCTCCGTCCAGTCAGCAGCGCGGCCAACGCGGGCAACCACAACAGCTCCGCCACAAGGGCCACCGTCGGGCCTCCCGCACCAGCGGCGGCGGCCACGTGAGCCGGAGAACCCCGGTGATCAGCGCCGACGCGGCTTGGAACGCCACGCCCGCCAAGGCCAGCCGCCGGACGACTTCTCCGGCGAGCGCATAGCGGGTCGGCCCCTCGTCGCTCAACCGCAGCCGCACCGCCAGCGCGAGGACGCTCGCTGTCTCCCTGGCGTCCGGCCGTCCGTAGTCCAGCTCGAATTCAGAATCCTCGGAGTGTGTGGTCGTGGTTTCGAGGAACGTGGAGACCATGTCGTCCTCCCATGCCCGCCGGTAGTGCGCCGGCAACACCCGCGTGAGCCGGCGATACTTGAGTTCCAGGGGCTTCACGTCGTCACCTCCTTGCTGTGTTCCTCGGTTCCGGTTCGGCGCCGTTCACGAGGACCCCTCCCCGGCGAGACCCAGCCCCAACCGTCGGTGCGCCACCCGGGCGTTCGCCGCCTGTCGTTCGGCCTCCAGGGCCAGAGTGGTCCGCCCGTCGGGAGTCAGCCGGTAGTACCGCCGCAGTCGGCCGTTGATGACCTCGTCGTGGTCGGGTTCCACGAGGCCCTCGGTGGTCAGCCGGTCGAGGGCGCCGTACAGGGTGCCCACGCGCAGGGTGAGGCGGTCGGAAGACAGAGTCTTCACCTCGCCGACGATGCCGTACCCGTGGAGAGGGGCGTCGACGAGTGCGGTGAGGATGAAAAACGCCTGTTCGGACATGCTGCGCGGAGTGGCCATGACTCCAATGTATCGTAGGGCGATATATAACGCATCGCACGATCGAGAGACACGAAAAAGCGGGGCACCCGCCACCTGGCAAGTGCCCCGCCGGAAGAGAACTCAGTCTCGCTCGATGGTGTGGCCCACGACGTCCGGGCCGGGGTGGGCGTGGCCGGAGCCGTCGCGGCGGAGGTCGACCTCGGGCAGCTCCACGGGGTCGCCGTTGCGGGCCGCGGCAGCGGGGCGCGGACCGATCCAGGCGACGGCCACCGAATCCTCGCCCTTGAGGAAGCGGTGGGCACGCACGCCGCCCGTGGCGCGGCCCTTCGCGGGGTACTCGCTGAACGGCGTGACCTTCACCGACTGGCCCGTGGCCGTGACGACCATGGGCTCGCCGTGGTCGTCGTCATCGGTGCGGACGGCGCCGAAGAAGACCACCGAAGCGCCGGCGCCCAAGTTGATGCCGGCCATGCCGCCGCCCTTCAGGCCCTGCGGCCGCACCAGGGACGCGGCGAAGCGCAGCAGCGACGCTTCGGACGACATGAACGCCAGCGTTTCCTCACCATCGGTGAGCCAGGTGGCGCCGACGATCTCGTCGCCTGCCTTGAGCGTGATGATCTCGAACTCGTCGGACCGCACCGGCCACTCCGGCGCGACCACCTTCACCACGCCGGCGCGCGTGCCGATCGCCAGGCCCGGCGAACCCGTCGCCTGCTCGCCCAGCGGGGCGACACCGACCACCGTCTCGCCCTTCTCCAACGGCACCAGCTCGCGCGCCGCCATGCCGCCGCGCAGGGAGACCGTGCCGGCCTGCTCGGGGAGCACCGGCAACGGCAGCACGTCCGTCTTGAACGCGCGCCCGCGGCTGGTCACCAGCAGCACCTGCCCGCGCGCGGTCGTGTGCACGATGGCGGACACGGCGTCGTGCTTCACTCGGCCGTTGCGTCGCCTGACCTCGGAGGACTCCTCCGACTCCGCCGCCGTGCGGGCGACAAGGCCGGTGGCCGACAGGATGACCTGGCACGGGTCGTCGGTGACCTCCAGCGGCCCGGACGGCTTCGACGCCGCCAGCACCTCCTTGAGGTCACCGTCGATCAGCGCGGTGCGCCGCTCCGTCGGGAAGTCCTTCGCGATCTTCGCCAGCTCCGTCGACACGAGCTTCTTCAGCACCGACTCGTCGTCGAGGATCGTCGTCAGCTCGGCGATCTCCTCGCGCAGCCGCTCCTGCTCCGACTCCAGCTCCAGCCGGTCGTACTTGGTCAGGCGGCGCAGCGGTGTGTCCAGGATGTAGGTGGCCTGGATCTCCGAGAGCTTGAAGCGCGTCATCAGGCCGTCCTTGGCCGCCTGCGCGTTCTCGCTCTCGCGGATGAGCTTGATGACCTTGTCGATGTTCAGCAGCGCGATCAGCAGGCCGTCGACGAGGTGCAGCCGCTCTTCGCGCTTGCGGCGGCGGAACTTGGTGCGCCGCGTGACCACGTCGTAGCGGTGGCGGAGGAAGACCTCCAGCAGCTCCTTGAGCCCGAGCGTCTGCGGCTGACCGTCGACGAGCACCAGGTTGTTGATGCCGAACGACTGCTCCAGCGGCGTCAGCCGGTACAGGTCCGCCAACAGTGCCTGCGGGTTCACGCCGACCTTGCACTCGATCACCAGCCGCGTGCCGTTCTCGCGGTCGGTGAGGTCCTTGACGTCGGCGATGCCGATGAGCCGCTTGGACTTGTTGACCTCGTCGGTGATCTTCTCGATCACCTTCTCCGGGCCCACCCCGTAGGGCAGCTCGACGACCGTGATCGCCTGCCGCCCGCGGCTGCCTTCCAGCGGCCCGGTCTCGACGTTCGCGCGCATCCGCACCACGCCGCGACCCGTCTCGTACGCGCGGCGCACCTCGTCCAGGCCGAGCAGCTTGCCGCCCGTCGGCAGGTCGGGGCCGGGCACGAACTCCATCAGCTTGTCGAGCGTCGCCGTCGGGTGCGTGATCAGCCACCGCGCCGCCGCGATGACCTCGCCGAGGTTGTGCGGGATCATGTTGGTCGCCATGCCGACCGCGATGCCGGACGTGCCGTTGACCAGCAGGTTCGGGAACGCCGCGGGCAGCACCGACGGCTCTTCGAGGGAACCGTCGTAGTTGGGCCGGAAGTCGACGGTGTCTTCACCGAGTTCGCCGACGAGCTGCATCGCCTCGGGCGACATGCGTGCTTCGGTGTTGTGGTTGACGAAGCCACCGGCGAGGAACGAGTGATCCTCCGTGACCACTCGAACCGAGTAGACCTCGGCCGGATCACAGGCCTCGACTTCGGTGATCTCCTCGAAGCGGTAACCCGAGTCCATGATCGGCAGGATCGTGGAGAGGACCTCTGTGTCCTTGATCCGGTCGATGATCCGGAGCCGCTCGGTCTCCCAGCGCTCCATGCGATCGAAGTCGACATCGCCACCGACGTAGTCCGCGACGAACGGCACCCGGTCGTCACTGAGCTGGTGCGCGTGCCGACCGAACTGCTCCAGTAGGCCCTGCAGGTCGGCGTGCTTGGTCTTCGGGAAGCCGATTCGTTCGGCGAACGCCTGGATCTCGCGCGGACCGGACACGACCAGCCGGTGCTCGACCGAACCGACGTTGCCGCGTTCGTGCGTGGCGATGACACCGAACTCGGCCAGCAGTTCCTGAATCTCCGATGCGAGCTGCTCGCTGCGGGTCGGGTATTCGACCGTGTACGCGCCACCGGCCTGTCGGCATTCCCCACCGCGCTCGAACAGGGCCATCAGGAATGCTCGTTTGACGCCGGGACCGCCGGCCCAGACCGACTCGGGCACGAACTCGGCATCAGCGGAGGCTAACTCGGCGGTGATGTGCTCATCGGCGGTCGGAACGACCTGCGTCCACGCGTTGCGAGCCAGACACACGACCGTGCCGCGCTTGACCTCGTCGAGCTGGCGCCACTGGAACATCGGAACGCCCATGGGTGCTTCGAGGCACAGCACGGGGTGGTTTTCGCTGCCCTGCAGCGAGAACCCAGACTTTGTCGTGATCCGGACGGTGGGGTGCTCTCCGGAGTTGAAGACCTTGTCGACCCGGACCGCCTTGCCGTCCTTGTCGAGTACCTCGAAGTCGGCGTCGGCCTCGGAGTCGGCGGGCAGGTTCACCAGGTCGCCGATACGCGGGCTGGACCCATCGGCCAGCCGGACCCGAGTGTCGCCGGTGAGACAGTAGCGGCTTGCGGCCGGGCCGTCGTCCGGTGAACCGAAGTTGCCATGCCCGTCGATCAGCGGCACGTTGAGCGAGAAGTCCTGTGCCAGCCGCACCATGGCGTCGTAAATCGCCACGTCACCGTGTGGATGGTACTTGCCCATGACGTCGCCGACCACGCGCGACGACTTCACGTAAGCATGAGTCGGGCGGTAGCCGTTCTCGTTCATCGAGAACAAGATCCGCCGGTGCACCGGCTTCAACCCGTCCCGCGCATCAGGCAGCGCGCGCGAGTGGATGACCGAGTACGCGTACTCCAGGTACGAGTCTTCGATCTCCGTCTTGAGCGAGTTGTCGAAGACGTTGGCCCCGGCGGAGTCGAACGCGCTGGGATCGACCTTGGTGGTGGTGCCCTTGCGGCGTGCCACGGTAGAACTCCTTGGTAGCTAAGGAAAACTCAGACGTCGATGGCGTCGCGGTCGACGCGGTCGGAGGAGGCGACGAGCCAGTTGCGCCGGGGCTCGACCTTTTCGCCCATCAGCAGTTCGAGCGCGCTTTCGGCGGCTTCGGCGTCGTCCATGGTGATGCGGCGGACGGAGCGCGTGGAGGGGTTCATGGTGGTTTCCCACAGCTCGTCGGCGTCCATCTCGCCGAGGCCCTTGAACCGCGGCACCGGCGTGACGATGATCTTGCCCGCCTTCTCCAGCTCCGCGAACTTCGTCTCCATCTCGCGCTGCGTGAAGGTGAAGTGCGTCTCCGGGTTGCGGCCCTTCGTCACGAGCTTGTGCAACGGCGGCATCGCCGCGTACAGCCGGCCGTCTTCGATCACGGGGCGCATGTACTTCGCGAACAGCGTGATCAGCAGTGTGCGGATGTGCGAGCCGTCGACGTCGGCGTCGGCCATCAGGATCACGCGGCCGTAGCGCATCGTCGTGAGGTCGAACGTGCGGCCGGTGCCCGCGCCGAGCACCTGCACGATCGACGCGATCTCGGCGTTCTTCAGCGTGTCGCCCAGCGAGGCCTTCTGCACGTTCAGGATCTTGCCCCGCAGCGGCAGCAGCGCCTGGTACTCCGACACGCGCGCCATGCGGGCCGAACCCAAAGCGCTGTCGCCCTCGACGAGGAACAGTTCGCTGCGCGCGACACCGGTGGTGCGGCAATCGACGAGCTTCGGCGGCATCGCCGCGCCTTCGAGCGCGGTCTTGCGTCGCGCGGCGTCTTTCTGCTGCTTCTGAGTGAGCCGCACGCGCGCGGCGTCGACCACCTTCTGCAGCACGACCTTCGCCTCGGACTTGGTCCTGCGGTCGTCGACCCACGCCTTCACGTGCTTGTCGACGATGCCCTGGATCACGCGCGTGATGCCGGCCGTGGACAGCTCGTCCTTGGTCTGCGAGGTGAACTGCGGCTCCGGCAGGCGCACGTGGATCACGGCGGTCATGCCTTCGAGCACGTCTTCGAGCGTCGGCGGGTCCTCCTTGGGCTTGAGCAGCCCGCGGGTCTTGCCGATCGCGTCCTGCAGCGCGCGCGTGACGGCGCGGTCGAAACCACGCCGGTGCGTGCCGCCGTGCACGTTGCGGATCGTGTTGGTGAAGCACTCCACCGTGCGCTCGTAGCCGGTGCCCCAGCGCAGCGCGACCTCCACCTCGGCGTGGCGCTCCACATTGGACTGCATCACGCCGTTGGCGTCGGCGGCGTTCTCCTTGTAGGTGCCCTCGCCGGTGATCACGAGGGTGCCGCACACCGGCTTTTCGCCCGACGGGGTGAGGAAGTCGACCATGTCCACCAGCCCGTGGGGGTAGTGGAAGGTCTCCTCGGTGATGGTGTCCTCGATGGCGGTGCGCAGCACGTACGTGACGCCGGGCACCAGGAACGCCGTGTTGCGCAGCTTCGCGCGCACGCCCTCGACGTCGAGCGACGCGCCCGTCTCGAAGTAGCGCGTGTCGTACCAGTACCGGATCGACGTGCCGCTGCGCTCGCCGCGCTTCATCTTGCCGACGAGGTTCAGGCCGGAATGCCGCGTGAACTTCGCTTTCGGGCCGGGCGCGTCGAACGTGCCGGGCACCCCGTGCGCGAACGACATCTGGTGCACCTTGCCGTCCTGCTTCACCGTGACGTCGAAGCGGTGCGACAACGCGTTGACCGCCGAGGCGCCCACGCCGTGGAGACCGCCCGACGTCTTGTACCCCGAACCGCCGAACTTGCCGCCGGCGTGCAGCCGCGTGAGCACGAGCTCGACGCCGGAAAGGCCCGATTTGGCGTGGACGCCGGTGGGGATGCCGCGCCCGTCGTCGTCGACCTGCACGCTGCCGTCGGCGTGGAGGGTGACGACGACGCGGGTGGCGTGGCCCGCCACACCCTCGTCGGTGGAGTTGTCGATGATCTCCGAGAACAAGTGGTTGATGCCACGGCTGTCGGTGGAGCCGATGTACATCCCGGGGCGCTTGCGGACGGCTTCGAGGCCCTCGAGGTGCGTGAGGTCGTCGGCCCCGTACAGAGTCTCAGCAGTCACGAGGTCGCTCTCCCGGATCTTGGCTCGCTGTACGGCGTTGTTCAGGCTGGTTGAGGCAGGCTGGGTGCCTGCGGACGGTGGCGTCCCGGGCAGGCCCCGAGCCGACACCGTACTGCAGGATATCCGCACACCCCGACAGCTTCCGCGCGCTCGGGCCCCGGTGTGGCGAGAGTCCCGTGGGCCAGGGGTACCGGCGGGGGAGTGCGCCGGGTCACCCGCATTGTCACTGTGGAATACTTCTTTCGCGCGAGCAGTTGTGCAGGCAAGGAAGCAGCACCACGAACTACCCGGCTGAGGAGCGGTCATGCAGTTCGGAATCTTCTCGGTGGGCGACGTCACGACCGACCCCACCAACGGCACCACGCCCTCGGAGCACGAGCGCATCAAGGCGATGGTCCGGATCGCCCTCAAGGCCGAAGAGGTCGGCCTCGACGTGTTCGCGACCGGTGAGCACCACAACCCACCGTTCGTCCCCTCGTCGCCCACGACGATGCTGGGCTACATCGCCGCGCAGACGAAGACGATCACGCTGTCGACGTCCACGACGCTGATCACCACCAGCGACCCGGTGAAGATCGCCGAGGACTTCGCGATGCTGCAGCACCTGGCCGACGGTCGCGTGGACCTCATGCTGGGCCGCGGCAACACCGGCCCCGTGTACCCGTGGTTCGGGCAGGACATCCGCCAGGGCATCCCGCTCACGATCGAGAACTACGCCCTGCTGCGCCGCCTGTGGCGCGAAGAGGTCGTGGACTGGGAAGGCAAGTTCCGCACCCCGCTGCAGGGCTTCACCTCCACCCCGCGCCCGCTGGACGACGTGCCCCCGTTCGTGTGGCACGGGTCCATTCGCAGCCCGGAGATCGCCGAGCTGGCCGCGTACTACGGAGACGGCTTCTTCGCCAACCACATCTTCTGGCCGACCTCGCACTACCAGCAGCTGATCGGCTTCTACCGCCAGCGTTACGAGCACTACGGCCACGGCAAGGCCGACCAGGCCATCGTCGGACTCGGCGGGCAGGCCTTCATCCGGCCGAAGTCGCAGGACGCGTGGAACGAGTTCCGGCCGTACTTCGACAACGCGCCGGTGTACGGGCACGGCCCCTCGATGGAGGACTTCACGTCGCAGACGCCGCTGACCGTCGGCAGCCCGCAGGAGGTCATCGACAAGACGCTGACCTTCCGCGAGAGCTTCGGCGACTACCAGCGCCAGCTGTTCCTCATGGACCACGCCGGGCTGCCGCTGAAGACCGTGCTGGAGCAGCTCGACCTGCTCGGCGAGCAGGTGGTGCCGGTGCTGCGCAAGGAGCTCGAGTCGATGCGCCCGGCGCACGTGCCCGACGCGCCGACCCACGAGTCGCTCAAGGCCGCGCGCGACGCTGAAGAAACCGCCGAAGAGCCTGCTGCAGAAACCCGCGTCTGAACCTCGTTTCGGAAAGAAGAAGGCAGAAATGACCGCACGCACCATCGCCGTGGTCACCGCCGGGCTGAGCCAGCCGTCGTCCACGCGGCTGCTGGCCGACCGGCTGGCGGACGCGACGCGCACCGCACTGGGCCCCGACACCGTGGTCGAGGTGATCGAGCTTCGTGACACCGCCGTGGACGTCACCAACAACCTGCTCACCGGTTTCCCCAGCCCGAAGCTGAAGGAAGTCATCGACACGGTGACGCACGCCGACGGTCTCATCGCCGTGACGCCGGTCTTCACCGCTTCGTACAGCGGGATGTTCAAGTCCTTCTTCGACGTCCTGGACAAGGAAGCGCTCGAAGGCAAGCCGGTGCTGATCGCCGCGACCGGTGGTACGGAACGGCATTCGCTCGTGCTGGACTTCGCGTTGCGGCCGCTCTTCGCTTACCTGCGCGCGATTCCCGTCGCGACAGGCGTGTATGCGGCTTCGTCGGACTGGGGCAGCGCGAGCGCGACCGGCTCGCTGCAGCGGCGCGTCGAGCGTGCGGCGGGCGAGCTGGCGGCGGCGGTCTCGGCCGCTCCCGAGGCGAAGGCTTCGGACGAGCTGACGTCGTTGCCGTTCGAGCAGCTGCTGGCCGGCGAGGGCTTTTAGCCGACGGTCCGTGAAGGGCACCTTGGAGGACTCCCCCAAGGTGCCCTTCACGGCGTTTCGGGGGAGATTTCGCTCAGGCGGCGGCGCAGGAAGCGGCGGTCGGCTTCGTTGCCGGCCAACGCGAGCGCCGCGCGGTACGCGTCCGCGGCTTCCTCGCGACGGCCGAGGCGGCGTAGCAGGTCGGCGCGCGTGGCGGGCAGCAGGTGGTAGTCGTCGAGGTCGCCCGCCATCGCGTCGACGAGCGCCAGGCCGGCGGCCGGGCCATCGGCCATCGCGACTGCCACCGCGCGGTTGAGCTGCACGACCGGCGACGGCACGCGCTTCGCGAGTTCCCCGTACAGCGCGGCGATCTGCGGCCAGTCCGTGTCCGAAGCGGCGGGCGCGGCCGCGTGGCAGGCCGCGATTGCCGCCTGGAGCTGGTACGGGCCGGGCGAGCCGCGGTGCAGCGCCGTGTCCACGAGGGCGAGGCCTTCGTCGATCGCCGCCGCGTCCCACCGAGCGCGGTCTTGCTCTTCCAGCGTCACGAGTTCGCCGTCGTCGTCGAGCCGCGCGCCGCGGCGGGAGTGCTGGAGCAGCAGCAACGCCAGCAAGCCTTCGATCTCGGGCTCGTCGGGCATGAGCGTCAGCAGCGTCCGGGTGAGCCGGATGGCCTCGACGCAGAGGTCGTGGCGTGCGGGCGCGTCGCCGGCGGTCGCGGCGTAACCCTCGTTGAACAGCAGGTACAGCACTCCGAGTACGGCCGCCGTGCGTTCCGGCAGCAGGTGCGCGGGCGGCACGCGGTAGGGGATGCCGGCTTCGCGGATCTTGCGTTTCGTACGCACGAGCCGTTGCGACATCGCCTGCTCGCTCACGAGGAACGCGCGCGCGATCTCCGCCGTCGTCAGGCCGGCGAGCGTCCGCAGCGTGAGCGCGACGCGGCCGTCGAGCGGCAACGCCGGGTGGCAGCAGGTGAACATCAGCCGCAGCCGGTCGTCCCGCACGCCGCTGGGGTCGGCTTCGGGTTCCTCGGTCGGCGCCAGCGCGGCGACTTCACGTAGCTTCGCGGCTTCGGTCGCGCTGCGCTTGAGGCGGGTCAGGGCGTGGTTGCGCGCGGTGGTGGTGAGCCACGCCGCCGGCTTGGCCGGCACGCCGTCGCGCGGCCAACGTTCCAGCGCCCGCGCCATCGCCTCCTGCACGCACTCCTCGGCCAGGTCCCAGTCGCCCGTGAGCCGGATGAGCGTGGCCACCACCCGGCCGCCCTCCTCGCGGAAGGCAGCCGTGACGGCGGCTTCGGCGCTCAGGGCGTTTCTCCGGGCCAGAGCCAGAGCGGCCGGACCTCGATCGGCCCGAACCGCGCGGCCGGGTGCTTCGACGCGACCTCGACGGCTTCGTCGAGATCTTCGCATTCCAGCAGGTCGAAGCCGAGGATCTGCTCCTTCGTCTCGGCGAACGGCCCGTCGGACAGCAGCACCTCGCCGTTTTCGACGCGCACGGTGGTCGCCATGCTCACCGGCCGCAACCGGTTGCCGGTCACCCGGACGCCACGTTCGTCCATCTCCTTCACCCACGCTTCGGTGGCGGGGTCCATGGGGTCGTCGGGCAGCGGCCGGGATTCGTCGTGGCTCCGTCCGCAGATCAACATCATGTAGCGCATCGGTTGGCCCCTTCTCTCGGGTGATTTCCTACCGCGCCGAGGGCGTTCGGTCGAGGCGGTTCGTCACTGCGACCACCGGAGCCGGCGCGGACCGACACGACCGGCCGAAGTTTTTAGTTAAGCATCTACTTGACTATTGGGCGCAGCGAGCGCATGATTAAGCACATGGTTGACCATCAGCTCGACCGGGTGTTCCAGGCACTCGCCGACGGGACCCGGCGCGAGCTCGTGGCGCGGCTGGTCACCGGACCCGCCGCGGTGAAGGAGCTGGCGCAACCGTTTGCGATGTCGCTGCCTGCCGTGATGCAGCACCTGCGGGTGCTCGAGTCGTGCGGGCTGGTGGCCTCGGAGAAGGCCGGTCGTGTGCGCACGTACCGGCTGGAGCCGGCGGGCCTGCGCCTGGCCGAGCAGTGGCTGGGCGAGCAGCGCACCGGCTGGGAACACCGGCTCGACCGTCTCGGTGGCTTTCTGACCACCGACCGACAGGAAGGGAACACGTCATGACCGACGTCAAACATTCCACGTTCACTCTCGAACGCCGTTACCCCGCGCCGCCCGCGCGCGTGTTCGCCGCATGGGCGGATCCGGCCGCGAAGGCGAGCTGGTTCGGTGCCGGTGAGCACTCGCTGGACTTCCGGGTCGGCGGCCGCGAGACCAACAGTGCCGGAGACCTCTCGTTCACGGCCGAGTACCACGACATCGTCGACGGCGAGCGGATCGTCTACGCCGGGGCGCTCAGCGGTCCGGCCGGCCTCGCCACGGTGTCGGTCACCACAGTGGAGCTGGTCCCGGACGGCGCCGGCACGCGGTTGGTGCTCACCGAACAGGGCACGTTCCTCGACGGACACGAGGAGCCGGCGTGGCGCGAGCAGGGCACGGGTGACTGGCTCGACAAACTCGGCGCGCACCTCGGCGCGCAGGCCTGATACCGGTTCGGGACCGCAGCCGGTTTTGCGGTCGGTCCACTTCGGACGTGTGCGCCGATCCCGGGGTGATCCGGAGTTTCTCCGGGCGCCCGGTCCGTGAGCCAGGCACACTGGCTGAAACGGACAGGAGGGGGCCGCGTGGAACTCGGCAAACCGGTGAAGCAGGCGATCGCCGCGGTGGTGGGCGGCGTGCTGGTCCTCGTCGGGATCGCGTTGCTGGTGCTGCCGGGACCCGGATTGCTGCTGGTGCTCGCGGGACTGGTGGTGCTGACCTCGCAGTTCCCGGCGCTGGAACGGTTCGTCGACCCGGTGCGCACGCGGGCGATGAAGGCCGCCGAGGACAGCGTGGCCTCGCCGCTGCGGATCGCGGGTTCCGTGCTCGCCGGCCTGGCGCTCTTCGCCGCCGGCATCGTATGGGGCACCCTCGACTGGCTGCCGTTCAGCGGCTGGAGCACCGGGTCGAGCATCATCCTCTCCGGCGTCATCCTGTTCGCCCTGCTCATCTGGAGCTACCGACGGGTCAAGTCCCGTGAGGGGGAGGCGCTCGCGTTGCCCGCCGGGCAGAATCCGGGTATGACCACTTCGGACTCCCCGCAGGTGCCGGCCGCGATCCAGCAGTTCGTGGACGCCACCAACAAGGCCGACGCCAAGAGCTTCGTCGACGCCTTCACCTCCGACGCGTTCCTCGAGGACTGGGGACGCAAGTTCCACGGCCATGAAGGCGTGCTGAGCTGGAACGAAACCGACAACATCGGGGTCGGGGCGAACTTCACCGTGAAGGGCATCAAGCCTGGCAAGGGCGAGGACAACTACGTCCTTACGCTCGGCGTGAAGAGCAACCGCTTCAACGGCACCGGCACGATGACGATCGACCTGCGCGACGGCAAGATCGCCAGCCTCGTCATCTCCTGACCCGGGCTCGCGGGCGTTCGGGAAGCCGGACGTCCGCGGGTCCGTGGGACATGGTCCACAGCGTTCGGCTCAAGAGGCCGGTGGTTCTTCAGCGTCTGCCCGCGGGCCATCTCGGCGGGTTAACAGACTGCTGGGCTGCTAACCTCGGGCCCGTGAGCACCGGTTTCCAGCGCGCCCGCCGCCCCGAGCAGGTCGAGGCCCGGCGCGCCACGATCCTCGCGACGGCCACGGCGATGCTGCGCGAACGGCCGGTCGCCGACATCAGCCTGCGTGAGCTGAGCGATCGCGTCGGCCTCGCGAAGTCCAACGTGCTGCGCTACTTCGACAGCCGCGAAGCGATCTTCCTCGAGGTGCTCGACGAGGTGTGGCGGCGGTGGCTGGACGTCGCCGCGCGGGCGCTCACCGTCGTGTCGGTCGATGGCCCCGGCTTCGTGCGCGAGGAACGCGTGGCCGCGACGATCGCCCGCACGCTGCAGGAAGACCGGCTGCTGTGCGAGCTGGTCAGCTCCATGGCGTCGGTGCTGGAACGCAACATCTCCGTGGACACCGCGCGCAGCTTCAAACACCGCGCGGCCGCCAACATCGACCGGCTGGCCGGGTTGGTGCGCGACGAAGTCCCGGAACTCTCACACACCGGCGCCGCGCACTTCGCGGGCGCGGTGTTCGTGATCGTCGCCGGCCTGTGGCCCTACGCCAACCCGACCGAGGCGGTCGCCACGGCCAGCGCGGAAATGGGCGTGGCCCCCGGCGCCGACCTGTTCGCGGAGAACCTCACCGAGGGCCTGGCGAACCTCCTGGCCGGTCTCGTCGCCCGACGTCGTTGAGGTCGCGTGACTCCAGGATCCGCCGGGGGTAGCCGTCGGCCGCGACCGAGATCATCGCGCGCCCGAGCACCTCGGTCGTGATGAACACCGCCGGAAACCGTTGGAGCAACGGGAAAAGCGGCGTCGTGACGCGGTAGATCCCGCGATACAGCGGCGTTTTCGACGTGATGCCGTGCTGTGGCTGGATGAAGCCGGGCCGGAACGCGTACGCGTCGAGCGGCAGCCGGGCCAGGGCGTTCTCCGTGGCGCCCTTCACCCGCGCCCACCGCACGCGGCCGCGTTCCGTGCTGTCGGTGCCGGCGCCCGAGACGTAGAGGAAGGTCGCGTTCGGCCGCGCTTGCGCGTAGGTGCGGGCGACGGAAAGGGTGAGAGCGTAGGTGATCCGCTCGTACTCCTGCGCCGGCATCCCGGCCGACGAGACCCCGAGGCAGAAGAAGCACGCGTCATATTCCGCGAGCTGCTCGGCGTGCGGGCTCAGGTCGCCGAGATCGTCGGGCACCAGCTCGGTCAGCTTCGAGTGCCGGTCGCCGGTCGCTGTCCGTCCGACGGTCAGCACTCGCTCCACGCGACCGTCCAGCAGGCACTCCCGCAGCGCGCCCTGGCCGACCATCCCGGTCGCCCCGAACAGGACGACCTTCACGCTTCACCCACCGGCAGCAGTCCGCGCTCGCCGAAGACCTTCTTCGCCACGGCGGTCGCGTTGAGCGCCTTGGGGAACCCGCAGTACCCCGCCGACTGCAGCAGCGCCTCGACGATCTCCGCGGGCGTCAGGCCGACGTTCAGCGCCGTCCCGATGTGCAGCTCCAGCTGCGGCTCGCACCCGCCCATCGCGGTCAGCATGCCGATCGTCAGCAGCTGCCGGTCGCGCGGCCCGAGCGCCGGCCGCGAGTAGATCTCCCCGAACCCCCACGACACGATCTGCCGCGCCAGGTCGGGCGCGATGTCGCCCAGCCCGTCCAGCACCTTCTGGGCGCTGCCTTCGTTCACGGCGTTCATGGTCTCGAGGCCGAGTGCGTAACGCTCTTCTTCGGTCATGCTCCGACCGTATGGGATCCGGTGCGGGGAAGGCCGCCGAACGGCCTTCCCCGCACCGGATCGCTGGTGTGCGGGCCGATCGGGGGTCAAGTCGCGGCGGATCGCACGGCGAGGTTCGCCCGACGGGCCACCGCGAAGTCGAGCTTGCGGACGCGGCGGTCGTAGGTGAGGAAGCCGTTGACTTCCTTCTCGACGTCGGTGAGCTGCGTGTAGACGGCGGCGGAGAGGCCGCGGCGGACCTCGGTGGCGAGCTGGTGCTGGAGCTCGACGTAACGCCTGGTCAGAGTTGCGCTGTCGGGTTCCAGCTCGTAGGCGAAGCTGCCTGACGGGTCGAACTCGTGGCCGTGGACTTTGAGGCCCAGGCCGCCGTATTCGCCGTCGACGGTGGCGCGGAGCGGGTCCGGCGGTGGGGTGCCGGGGCCGGGGTAGGTGTGGTCGTCGAGGAGGTCGCCGTGGCCGGTGTCTGGCTGGGAGCGGCAGCAGTTGACGCCGGATTCGGCGTCGACCAGGCGCGTGGTGTCCCAGGCGGCGACCTCGTCGGCGACGCGGGCGACGTCGAAGTCGCCCCAGCCCTCGTTGAAGGGGACCCACGTGACGATGGAGGGGAACGAGCGGTGCTGGTCGATCACGCGGTGCAGCTCGGCCTCGAAGTTCGCGCGGGCCTGAGGTGTCGGGGTGACGTTCTCCGTCATCGCCGGCATGTCCTGCCAGACGAGGAGGCCGAGGCGGTCGGCGTGGTAGTACCAGCGGTCGGGTTCGACCTTGAGGTGCTTGCGGACCATGGTGAAGCCGAGGGCCTTTTCCTGTTGTAGATCGAATTCCAGGGCGGCGTCGGTGGGGGCGGTGTAGAGGCCGTCGGGCCAGAAGCCCTGGTCGAGCGGACCGAGCTGGACGAACCGCTTGCCGTTGAAGAGGATGCGGTGGTTTTCGACCGTGATGGAGCGCAGGCCGAAGTAGGAGCCGACGGTGTCTCCTGTGGACAATGTGACGCGGAGGTCGTAGAGGAACGGGTCGCCGGGCGACCACAGGTGGGGGTGGGGGAGGGTGATCGTGGTGGGGTGGCCGGCGGTGCCCTCGGCTCGGGCGACGACGTGGCCGTGGTCGGAGGCGGTGGCTCGGAAGGGGGTGCCGTCGGCGCCTTGGACGGTGAGGGTGGCCTCGCCGGTTGTGGTGTTCGAAGTGGTGTCCACGCGCGTGATGTGCACGGGCGCCACCGGTTCCAGCCAGACCGTCTGCCAGATTCCGGACGACGCGGTGTAGAAGACTCCGGCGCCTGGCGCGCGTTGTTTGCCGAGCGGCTGCCCATTGCCGGTCGCGTCCGTGACGCCGACGACGAGTTCCTGGGGGCCGGTGGTCAGGGTGTCAGTGATGTCGGCGGTGAAGGAGTCGTAGCCGCCGGTGTGGTGGGTGACTTCGCGGCCGTTGACGTAGACGGCGGTGTCGTGGTCGACGGCCTGGAAGTGCAGCAGGATTCGTTGGGAGCGCCAGGATTCCGGGACGTCGAAGGTGCGGCGGTACCACATGCGAGTCTCGTGGCGCATGATGCCGGACAGCGCCGATTCGACGGGGTAGGGGACGAGGATCCGTTCCGGCAGCTGCCGTCCGAAGGGTGGTCCGGGGGTCCCGGTCTCGAACTCCCAGACTCCGTTGAGGTTCTGCCATTCGTCGCGCGTCAGCTGCGGGCGCGGGTACTCCGGCAACGCGTTGGTGGGGGAGACGGCGTCCGTCCACGGTGTACTCAACGGTGGCGTCTGCCGGTGCCACTGCGGCTGCGCGACCGGGGTCACGCCGGAAAGTCCGAACAGCAGCACCGCGAGCACTACGGCAGGACGCACCATCGTCGGAACCTCCGGTTCACTTGATGATCATCTCTACCGGCTGCCGGCGCGGATGTAAATCGCTCAGTACGGCACGACCAGCCGGATGGCCAGCACGACGATCACGACGCTCGATGCCAGCGCGGTCCCCAACCGCCCGCGACGCCCGGCGAGTACGCGGCCCAGCAACACCCCGCCGCCCGCGAGCAGCAGCTGCCAACTCGCCGACGCGACGAACGCGGCCAGCGCGAACACCGTGCCCGTCGCTGTACCGCCGACCACGAGGGCCGTGAAGTACACGATCGTTGCCGGATTCAGCAAAGTGAGGCCGAGGAAACTCACGTACGCGCGCGCTGGTCCCGGCGGCGCGGCCTCGGCTTCGGGCGTTGCGCCGGCGCGGTACCTCCGCCACCCGCCCACCGCGGTGTGCGTCGCGAGCGCCACGAGCACCACCACGGACGCCCACCGCAACGGCCCCGCGACCGGCGCCAGTACCGGCGCGAGCGCCGCCCCACCGCTCACCGCGACGACGGCGTAGACACCATCCGCACTGGCCACTCCGAGCGCCGCCGCCGCGGCGACCCGCGGCGACGTCCGCGCCGCCAGCCCCACCAGCACCGCCCCGACCGCTCCCACCGGCACGGCGATCCCGTACCCCGCGAGCGCCCCGGCGACCACCGCCGCCGTCACGACCGCGCCCGACCACGCCCCCGTGGCTCGCACTGCTGCCCACGCCGCACCCGGGCAGGGGCGATCGGCGTGCGGTGCGGTGTGGTGGTCGTGGTCATGTCCGGAAGCCTGACCGCGGACGGGTCGGTGGGCAACCGATTTTCACCGCGCAGGGCCACGACAGCACCGGCGCCTGCCGAGTCCGCAAAGGACGCGGCACCGAGAGTGGCGCTGGGTCCTGCGCCGGTCGGAGATCGTTGCCCGGGTGGGTTTTCGCGGCTGGGTGGCCGGCGAGCTCACCGTTTCGGCCAGTGCCACGAAGGCCGATCCAGCCTCCCCTGTCCGGAAAGGACAGTCGCCCCGAAGTCCTTTTCCAATTCCAGCAAAGCCGCGCCCGTCGATTCCAATGCCCGGACCAGCGGTTGCGAGTGCGATACCACCACCAGCTGCGTCCGGCGGGCCGCCCGGGTGATCAACGCCGCCAACGCCGGCAGCAGCTCCGGGTGCAGGCTCGTCTCGGGTTCGTTCAGCACCAGCAACTCCGGCGGCCGCGGGCTCAACAACGCGGCGACCCAGAGCAGATACCGCAACGTCCCATCCGAAAGCTCGGCCGCGGTGAGCGGCCGAAGCAGCCCGTGCTGCTGAAACCGCAGCTCGAACCGGCCATCGGCCGACGTGATCTCGACCGTGGCCCGCGGAAAGGCGTCCTGAACGGCGGACGCCAACGCGTCGGCATCACCCGATTCCTGGATCGTCCGCAACGCCGCTGCGAGGTCGGCGCCGTCGTGGTCGAGGACGGGGGTGCGGGTGCCGATGCGGGATTCGCGGGCCGGGGCGGTGGCGTCGGTGCGGAAGTGGTCGTAGAAGCGCCACGCGCGGATGCGTTCGCGCAGCAGGAGGAGCTCCGGGGCGGGGAAGGAGCTCAGCATGCTGTCCGTCAGCCCGATGGACTGCGGTTCGGAAGGCCAGGCGCCGCTCGTGTCGCGGACGCGCAGGGTGGGGCCCGCGCGGTCGGCGAGCAGGGTACGCGGAGAAAAAACGGGGCCGGACCACACGCACTCGCGCTTGAACTCCGGGTCGAGGGAGAACATCGAGGTACCCGGGATCGGCAGGCCCAGGTCCAGCGCGTAGCCGAACTCGTCACCCGAGAACCCCAGCCGCAGGCCGACCGGCTGGGTGCGGCGCGTGCCCTGCACGGGAGAGCGCCCGGAACGGACCGCGCGCCCGATCGCCTCCGGGCCCGCCCACAGCGTGGAGGGCAGGCCGCCTTCGCGGGCCAGCGCGGCGACGGCGCCGTTGTGCGCGGCGTCGGCCAGCAGGCGCAGGGCGCGGTAGAGGCTCGACTTCCCGCTCCCGTTGGCGCCGGTCACCACGGTCAGCTCCGACAGGGGCAGCACCAGATCACGCAACGACCGGTAGTTCTCCACGGCAAGGGTTTCAGCACGCGGCCGACGCTATCCGGCCGCACCGACAGATAACGATCGTGACTACGAAGCTCCCGACCCCGGGTGCTCTCACCTGCAGCTCTCACCGTCAGTTGTCAAATTAATTCTGTCCGTGTTCGCGGCCACTGGACTCCGAGCCCTATTCGTCAGATCTTTGTCCGCGACCTCGTTGACACCGCCGAAGCGCGAGGTGAGAATCTCGTTTCACATATCCTATAGGATCTTCGGTCCGAAAGAGGTGTCGGTGGTGGCAGCGGGGCGAAAGGTCGTGGTCCCGGGACACGGGACGGCGATCTGTCACCGTCGCACACCCGGGAGTGCTTCGCGAAGAACGCCGTCAACGAGTGACTTTCCGCGCCAGGACCTCCGATGTCTGGGCGCGCACAGCGACTGAAGCCCACCCCCGAAGTGGCTGAAGTCAGCAGGAACGCCGGGCGGCGCGCGGGCCGTCCGGTGCCAAGGTCCGACCTCAAAGGAGTGGTCATGGTTGTCAGGCCAACATCGGGCAGAACCGGGAGACGGAAGTTCGCCGTACTCACCGGGATCGCCGCCTCGATGCTGACGCTTTCGGCGATCCAGATCCCCGCCACGGCCGCACCGGCGGCTCCCACCCAGAACAGCCCGGCCCAGAGCAGCACCAGCACCCAGATCGCCCAGAAGCCGTACATGGGCTGGAGCAGCTGGAGTCTCGAGTCCACGAACTACCCCGGCGTGAACCCGACCGGCGGCGGCAGCTGGCTCAACGAAGCGCACGTGCTGCAGCAAGCCGACATCCTGGCGGCGAAGTTCAAGCAGCACGGCTACGAGTACGTGAACATCGACGCCGGCTGGGTGGGCTCCTTCGACCAGTACGGCCGCCCGGTCGTCGACGCGAAGAAGTTCCCCGACGGCATGGCCTACGTCGCCGACTACGTGCACAAGAAGGGCCTCAAGCTCGGCTCCTACCTCGCGGTCGGCCTGGACCTCAAGGCCTACAACGACGGCAACTCGCCGATCTTCGGCACCACCGACTGCCACACGCGCGACCTCGTCTACCCCGACCTGCGCCAGACGAGCGGCTGGGACAACCAGTCGTACCAGATCAACTTCGCCAGCCCCTGCGCCCAGGCCTACATCCAGTCGGAGGCCGACGTGCTCGCCGGCTGGGGCGTCGACTTCCTCAAGCTCGACGGCGTCGGCCCGGGTTCGTTCAAGGGCGACGCGGCGCACGACAACACCCCGGACGTGAAGGCCTGGTCCGCCGCGCTGAAGAAGACCGGCCGGCCCATGCAGTTCGTGTTGTCGTGGTCGTTGTCGCACAACCAGATCGACACCTGGAAGGCCAACTCCAACGGCTGGCGCATCGACACCGACGTCGAGTGCTACTGCGACACCCTCGTCACCTGGAACAACTCGGTGAAGGGCCGCTGGAACGACGTCGTGCAGTACATCCCCGACGCCGGCCCGGGCCACTGGAACAACCTCGACTCCCTCGACGTCGGCAGCGGCAAGATGGACGGCATCACCGAGGCCGAGCGCCAGAGCTACATGACGCTGTGGGCCATCGAAGCCGCGCCGCTCTACCTCGGTGACGACCTCACGCAGCTCGACGACTACGGCACCAAGCTGCTCACCAACGACGAGGTCATCGCCGTGGACCAGGCCGGTGTGCCGGCCAAGCCCGTGAGCCAGCAGAGCGACCAGCAGGTCTGGTACGCCCGCAACGCCGACGGCAGCTACACGGTCGCGCTGTTCAACCTCGGCTCCGCCCCGACGTCGGTCACCGCGAACTTCGGCGACTTCGGCCTCACCGGCGCGGCCAAGGCCCGTGACCTCTGGAGCCACCAGGAACTGGGTCTGTCCAACGGTTCCTTCACCGCGACCCTGCCCGTCCACGGCTCGAAGCTGCTGCGCCTGACCCCGGTCAACCCGGTGCAGGTCTCCGCCCCCGCCGTGGTCCACGGCACCGCCTCGACCCCGACCAGCGTCTCGCTGGCCTGGGACGCATCGGCGGGCAAGCTCGCCCCGGTGACCGGCTACGACGTGTTCGCCGGCGGCCACAAGGTCGCTTCCGCCACCGGCACCAGCACGACCGTCAACGGCCTCAAGCCCTCGACGTCGTACACCTTCACAGTGGTGGCCCACGATCGCCTCGGCCGCAGCTCCGCCGCGAGCACCGCGGTGTCCTACGTGACGCCCGCGGCTTCCGGCCCGGTCGTCTACGAGGCGGAGAACGGCAGCCCCGGCGGCGGCGCGACGGTGTACGACTGCGCCTGCTCCGGTGGCAAGAAGGTCGGCTACATCGGCGGCAGCGGTCTGCTGACCATGAACAACATCAAGGTCGCCGCCGAAGGCACGTACCTGGTGAAGCTCGGTTACGTCGACGGTGACACCAGCCGCTCGGCCGTGGTCACGGTCAACGGCAGCTCGTTCCGGCTGCCTGCGCCGGGCACGAACGACAACGACTGGAACACCGCGCGCACGATCACGGTGCCGATCTACCTGATGGCCGGCAACAACCAGGTCATCTTCGGCAACCCGAGCGACAGCGTGTTCGACGTGGACCAACTGACCGTCTGACAACCCCGTGAGTGGCGGCGAGAGCCGCCACTCACGGACACGAGTGAGGAGATGCCGTGGTGGTGACCACGCACAACAACAGCCTTCCCGTGCGAGGCGCCACTGCGGCGTCCCGTGTGGACAGACCCCGCAAACGACGGCCCGCCGGTGCGGCCGCGCACCGGCACGACGCCAAGATCGCGTGGCTGCTCGTGCTGCCGGCCATCCTCGGGTTCGGCGTGTTCTTCGCCTACCCGACCATCCGCGGCATCTACCTGAGCTTCACCGAGTTCCACGTGCTGTCCGCGCCGAAGTGGATCGGGCTCGACAACTTCACCGAGCTCATCGCCGACGGTGTGTTCTGGAAGTCGCTGCTCGTCACGATCTACTTCGTGGTGCTGTCGGTGGTCCTGGGCATGCTCGTGTCGCTGCTGACCGCCGTGATCCTGCACCGGCTCGCGGCGTCCACGACCGTGCGCGGCCTGATGATCCTGCCGTTCCTGATCTCCGGCGTGGTCACGGCGCTCACCTGGTCGCTGATGCTCGACCCGAGCCTCGGCATCCTCAACGTGCTGCTCACCAAGATCTTCGGCCAGCCCGTGCTGTTCCTCGGCTCCGGCGGCTGGGCCGTGCCGACGCTGGCGGCGATCAACGTGTGGAAGTCCATGGGCTACAACGCGGTGCTGATCTTCGCGGGCTTGCAGACGATCCCGGCCACGATCTACGAGGCCGGCCGCATCGACGGCGCGAGCGAGGTGCAGATGTTCCGCCGCCTCACGATCCCGCTGCTGCGCCCGATCCTCGTGATGGTCGTGATCCTCACGGTGATCAGCTCGTTCCAGATCTTCGACATCGTGGCCGTGACCACGCAGGGCGGGCCGGAGAACGCGTCCAACGTGCTGCAGATGTACATCTACAACAAGGCGTTCCGCCAGTTCGACTTCGGCTACGCGGCCACGATGTCGCTGGCGTTGTTCGTCCTCCTGATAGCCATCACGTTCACGCAGCTGCGCATGGCGCGCGCCAACGAATCCGACACGAACTAGGGCAGGGACATGGTTACGCTGACTCGACCGGCACCCGCCCGCACACGCAAGCCCGTGTTCGCAGGCCGGATCCTCGCCTGGGCCTACGTCGTGGTGATCCTGCTGATCACGATCTTCCCGTTCTACTGGATGCTGCGCACCGCGCTGTCCAACAACTACTCACTCTCCACCGACCCGTCGTCGTTCTTCCCGGTCGACTTCACCTTCGGCGCGTTCAAGCGTGCCCTCGGGCTCGCGTCGCCGGCCGAAGCCGCGGCGCAGGGCGGTTCCGGCGCGTCGCTCGGCCTGACGCTGGCGCTGCGCAACTCGATCATCTACGCGGCCTTGCTCACCGTGTGCACGGTGTTCTTCTCCGCCATCGCGGCCTACGCGTTCGCGCGGCTGCACTGGCGCGGGCGCAACACCGTGTTCTCCATCCTGCTCACGGCGCTGATGGTGCCGCAGGTGCTCACGCTGCTGCCGAACTTCGTGCTGGTGAAGGACCTCGGCCTGCTCAACACGTTCGCCGGCCTGGTGCTGCCCAACGCGTTCTTCTCGGCGTTCAACATCTTCTTCCTGCGCCAGTTCATGCTCGGGCTCTCCACGGAGATCGAGGAAGCCGCGATCATCGACGGCGCCGGACCCTTGCGCGTGTGCTTCCGGATCGTGCTCCCGATGTGCTCGGCACCGATCGCGACGCTCGCATTGCTGACCTTCATCAACACCTGGAACGACTACTTCTGGCCGCTGCTCGTTTCCTCCGACACGTCCACGAGCCCGCTGACGCTGGCGCTGGCGGTGTTCAAGCAGTCGTCGCCGCAGGAGGCGCTCGACTGGTCGGGCCTGATGGCCGCGACCATCATCGCCGCGCTGCCGATGCTGCTCGTGTTCATGGTGTTCGGCAGGCGGATCGTGAACTCCATCGGGTTCACCGGGCTCAAGTGAGAGAACTGCCGTGACGAACGAAGATCTGTGCCTCGGCTGGGCTGCGCCCGCCCTCGAGTGGACCGAGGCGAGCCCCGTGGGCAACGGCCGGCTCGGTGCGATGGTGTTCGGTGGCGGCGGCCGCAGCCGCGTGCAGCTCAACGACGCGACGGTCTGGTCCGGCACGCCAGCGGGCCCGGTCGACGCGCTGGCGGACGTCGTCGCCGCCGGCGCCGGACCACAGCGGCTGGCGGAAATCCGCGAGGCGGTGCGTGCGCGGGACTACCGGCGGGCCGAAGCGTTGCTGATGTCGTTCGAAGGGCCGTACAGCCAGGAGTTCCTGCCGTGGGGAGACGTCTGGGTGACGCTGCCGGACGGCGAGAGCCACGGCCGTCAGCTCAATCTGGCCAACGGCGTGGTCACTGAACGGTTGTCGCTCGGCGAGGCCACTGTGGACCGTGCCGTATGGGCGAGCCGGCCTGCCGGTGCGCTGGTGGTGTCGCTGACGGCGTCGGCGCCGATCGACCTTCTTGTCGAGCTGAGCACGCCGCTGCGTGGGGTGACGCGGCTCGTCGAGGACAGCGGGATCACGCTCGGGATCGAGCTGCCGGTGGACGGCGCGCCCAAGCATGAACCGGAGGTCGCCGAACCGCTGCGTTACGCCGACCGGGCGCGGCCGGGCTATGACCCATTCGGAGCGCTCGCTCTGCGGCTCGACACCGACGGCTCCGTGTCCGCGGTGGACGGACGGCTGGCGATCGCCGGTGCCACCCGGGTGCTGCTCACCGTGTCCAGCTCCACCAACGCCGCCGACGTCTGGACGGGCGCGGCGCCGCGTTCGCGCGAACGTCACCAGGCCGTCGCCGCCGGAACCGCCGCGACCGCGTTGGCCGAAGGCGCCGACGAGCTGCTGCGCGCGCACGAAGCCGACCTCCGGCCGTTGCTCGCCGCGGCGACACTTCAGCTCGGGCACCACCGTGCCGGCACCTACGACGTGGCCGCCGACATCTTGTCCGGAAAGGACGAACAGCTCACCGCCACGGTGATGTTCGCCTACGGCCGCTACCTGCTGGCCACGTCGTCCCGGCCAGGCGCGCCACCTGCGAACCTGCAGGGCATCTGGAACGAAGAGCTGCGCCCGGCGTGGTCGTCGAACTACACGGTGAACATCAACACCGAGATGAACTACTGGGCCGCAGAGACGACCGGGCTCGGCGAATGCCACACGCCGCTGTTCGACCTGCTGGGCAAGCTCGCCGTGACCGGCGCCGACGTCGCGCGTGAGCTCTACGGCACCCGCGGCTGGGTCACCCACCACAACACCGACCCGTGGGGCTGGGCGCTGCCGGTGGGCATGGGACACGGCAACCCGTCGTGGGCGATCTGGCAGATGGGCGGCGCCTGGCTCGTCCAGCACGCCTGGGACCACTACGACTTCACTCGCGACACCGCGTTCCTGCGCGACACGGCGTGGCCGCTGCTCAAGGGCTGCGCCGAGTTCTGCCTCGACTGGCTCACCGAAGGCCCGGACGGCTTCCTCGACACGATCCCGTCGACGTCGCCCGAGAACTTGTTCGTTTCCGAGGCCGGCGAGCCCGAGTCGCTGACCTGGTCCGTCGCGATGGACACGGCACTGATCCGCGCGGTCTTCTCCCGCACGCTCGCGGCGGCCGAAGCGCTCGGCATCGAGCACCCGGTGACGCCCGAGATCACTGCCGCCCTGCCGCGCCTGCGTCCGCTGCGCGTGACAGACGGCGGCTGGCTCGCGGAGTGGGCCGAGGACTTGGACGAGCAGGACCCCCAGCACCGGCACATGTCGCAGATGATCGCCGTCTACCCGCTCGGCCAGATCACCGCCGGCACGAAGCTCGGCGCGGCCGCGACCGCGTTGATGGACCGCCGCGGACCGGGCGCGATGGGCTGGTCGTGGGCGTGGAAGATCGCGCTGCGCGCCCGCCTCGGCGACGGCGACACCGCGCGTTCGCTCCTTTCCGAGGCGACCCAGCCGTTCACCGGCGACCGCCACCGCGACGCGCCCGTGGACGGCTCCGAGTGGGGCGGGCTGCTGCCCAACCTGTTCAGCACGCACCCGCCGTTCCAGATCGACGGCAACTACGGCTTCCCGGCCGGCCTGGCGGAGCTCGTGGTGCAGAGCCACGCCGGCGCGATCGACCTGCTGCCCGCGTTGCCCTCGGCCTGGCCGGACGGTACGGCGCACGGGCTACGGGCTCGGGGCGGGCTCGCGGTCGACGTCAGCTGGCAGGCCGGGAAGGTCGTGTCGGCGAGTGTGACGCGGCTGTCCGGCGAGGCCGGCGACGAGGTCGTGGTCCGGTGGCCCGGTGGCGGCACGACGCTCAAGATCGCCGTCGGCGAGGTGTCCGAATTGGACGGTGAGTTCTGATGTTGACCGACCTGCCGCTGGCGCAGCTGCGTACCTACACCAGCGAGTACCAAGCTCCGGAAGACTTCGACGACTTCTGGCGGGAAACCCTCGCGGAAGCGGCGAAGTTCGAGCTCGACGTGACCGTGACACCGGTCGAGACCGCGCTGCGGACGCTCGACGTGTTCGAGGTGACCTACGCCGGCTTCGACGGCCACCCCATCAACGCCTGGCTGCGTGTGCCTCGGAACCAGTCCGGTCCGTTGCCCGCCGTCGTGCAGTTCCACGGTTACGGCAGCGGCCGCGGCAGCGCGCTCGAAGAGCTGGTCTGGGCTTCGGCGGGTTATGCGCAGCTGCAGGTCGACGTCCGCGGCCAAGGCGGCGCTCACGCGGGTGGCACGACCGGCGACCCGGTGGGCAGCGGCCCGTCGTTCCCCGGGTTCCTGACCCGCGGAATCGAAAGCCGTGAAACGTACTACTACCGCCGCGTGTTCACCGACGCGGCCCGCGCGGTGGAGGCCGCGCGGGCGCTCGACGTCGTCGACCCGGACCGGGTCGCGGTCGCGGGCAACAGCCAGGGTGGCGGGATCGCGCTGGCCGCGGCGGCACTCGTGCCCGACGTCGCGGCGCTCTACGCGCAGGCGCCGTTCCTGTGTGACCTCCGGCGCGCCTCGCTGATCGCGGGCAAGCCGCCATACACCGAGCTTGCCGGTTACCTGGCCGCACAACGGCACGAGGTCGAGCGGACGTTCGAGGTGCTGTCCTATTTCGACGGTGTCGGCTTCGCGAGCCGTGCCATCGCCCCGGCACACTTCTCGATCGGGCTGATGGACGACATCGTTCCTCCGTCGACGGTTTTCGGCGCCTACAACGCTTATCGCGGCCGGAAACACCTCGACGTGTGGGAGTACAACGGGCACGAAGCCGGCGGGGGACAGGACCTCGAGAACGTGCTCGCCACGTTCGCGCCGCTGCTCAACCCGGGCACCTGAAACTCACCTTTTCAAATCCGCATTTTTGAAATTCACAGTTTCAAATCCCTAGTTTTCGAATCCACCGTGGAGTGGAGAAGCGTCCGAGTGGCGCGGAAGCGAGGAATCCCATGAAGATCCGCACTTGGGCCGCCACCGGGCTGGCGGCGGTGCTCGGAGCAGTGCTGGCCGGCTGCGGCGGTGGCTCGGCCGACGCCGGCGGCAACACCGTGAACTGGTGGACTTGGGACGACCACCAGGCCGCCGCCTACCAGGTGTGCGCCGACGCCTTCCAGAAGGCCAACCCCGGCACCACGGTGAAGATCTCCCAGTACACCGTGGCCGACTACTTCACCAAGCTCACCGCCGGGTTCGTCGCGGGCACCGCGCCCGACGCGTTCCAGGACAGCGTGCAGTACCTGCAGGCCTACGCGAGCCAGCACCAGCTGCTGCCGCTCGACGACTACATCAAGAAGGACAACTTCGACCTCAAGAAGTTCTCCGTGGGCGTCAACTCGTGGAAGTTCACCGACGGCAAGCAGTACGGCCTGCCGCTCGACTGGGCGTCGGCCGGTCTCTACTACAACACCGATTCGCTCACCAAGGCCGGCTACACCGCCGCCGACGTGCAGAACCTCAGCTGGAACCCCGACGACGGCGGCACGTTCGACAAGATGGTGGCGCACCTGACTGTCGACAAGAAGGGCGTGCGCGGTGACCAGCCGGGCTTCGACAAGAACAACGTCGCCACCTACGGCATGGGCCAGCTCGCGGCGAAGGACTTCATCGGCCAGGTGACCTTCAGCGCGTTCGCCTCGACGCTGGGCTGGCGCCTCGGTGACAAGCCGGAATGGCCGACGAAGTTCAATTACAGCGACCCGCGGTTCGTCAAGACCGTGAACTACATCCGCACGCTCACCGACCGCGGCCTCGCGCCGAAGATCGGCACGTTCACCACCGGAGGCGGCCAGTCCACCGTCAGCGACGCCGACCTCATCGGCTCTGGCAAGGTCGCCATGGAGCTCTCGGGTTCCTGGTCCGCGCCGAGCTTCGCGAAGCTGCCCGGTGTGAAGATCGGGATCGCGGCGCCGCCCACCGGGCCCGACGGCAAGACCCGCGCGCTGACGTCGAACTCCAACGGGAACACGATCTGGGCCGGCACGAAGAACCCCGACCTGACCTGGAAGTGGGTCTCCTACATGGGTTCGCAGGACTGCCAGACCGCGGCGTCGAAGACGGGCACGTTCTTCCCGTCGATCCCGGCCTCGATGGACGCGACCACCGCGGCCATGAAGCCGCAGGGTGTGGACCTGTCGGTGTTCACCGCGATGCTGAAGAACGGCTCGCTCTACCCGGCCGAGGTCTACGCCAACGGCGCCGCCGTGCAGGCCGCGGAGGAGCCGCTGCTCGAGTCGTTCTACTCGCACAACCGCAACGACGACGTGTTCCCCGACATGGAGAAGCAGAGCGTTTCGCTGCTCGCCAAGAAGTAGGAACGCCCGGGAGTCAGGAGTGAGGACATGTCCAGCCCTACGGTGGTCGGCCTGCGGGCCGCCGGTACGAGTTTCGCAGTGGAACTCGGCCGGCCGGTGCCGCGCGTGCTGCACTGGGGCGCCGACCTCGGCGAGCTGTCCGAAGTCGACACCACGGCGCTGCGGCTGACCGCCGGCGGCGCGGTGCTCAACAACGCGCCCGACGTGCCGCGGGCGTTTTCCGTGTGGCCCACGGAAGCGGAAACGTGGTCCGGCACCCCCGCGGTGTCGGGCCACACCGCCGGCCGCGGCGCGGTGCCGCGGCCGGTGCTGCGGGGCTTCTCCCAGGACGACGGTGCGTTGACGCTGGAGCTCACCGACGCGTCGTCCGGGCTGGACGTGGAGCTGATCTACCGGCTGACCCCTTCGGGGGTACTGGAGGTCGCGACCAAGGTGACCCGCCACGCGGACGCGGGCGCCGAACCGTACGACCTCGCCGGGGTGGTGGCCGTGCTGCCGCTGCCCCGGCGGGCCGCGGAGGTGCTCGACTTCACGGGCAAATGGTGCCGGGAACGCAGCCCGCAACGGCTGCCGCTGGCGTACGGGGGCCACGTGCGCGAGGTGCGCCGCGGCAAGCCGGGCGCGGACTCGCCGTACCTGTTGACGGTCGGCGAGCCCGGGTTTTCCTTCGCCTCAGGGGAAGTCTGGGGTATGCACGTGGCGTGGAGCGGCGACCAGAAGTGGTTCGCCGAGCAGCTGCCCGAAGGCGCCGGCGTGCACGCGAGCGTGCTCGGCGGCGGAGAGCTGCTGCGGCCCGGTGAGGTCCGGCTCGCGGCGGGGGAGTCGTACGTGGCCCCCGTGGTGTGTTTCGCCTGGTCGGACGAAGGTCTCGACGGGCTTGCCACGCGGTTCCACGCGTATCACCGCGCACGGGCCACGCACACGGGCAAACCGCGGCCGCTGACGTTGAACACGTGGGAAGCCGTGTACTTCGAGCACGATCTCGACCGCCTGCTGGAGCTCACGGAGCTGGCCGCGAAGGTCGGCGTGGAGCGGCTCGTGCTCGACGACGGCTGGTTCCGCGGCCGGCGCGACGACACCGCGGGCCTCGGCGACTGGACCGTCGATCGCGCCGTGTGGCCGCAGGGCCTCACGCCGCTGGTGGAACGCGTGCACGCGCTGGGGATGCAGTTCGGGCTGTGGGTCGAGCCGGAGATGGTGAACCTCGACTCCGACACGGCCCGGGAGCACCCTTCGTGGCTTCTCGGGCCTGCTGACCTGGGCGCGTCCTCGCGCAACCAGTACTCCCTGAACATCGCGCACCCCGAGGCCTACCAGTACTTATTGGACTCGCTCGACGCACTGGTGGGCGAGTACGGCGTCGACTACCTCAAGTGGGACCACAACCGCGAGCTGCACGAGGCGTACGACCGAGTCACGGGCCGCGCCGGCTCGCGCGCTCAGACGCTCGCGCTGTACCGGCTGCTCGACGAGCTGCGTCTCCGCCATCCGACGTTGGAGATCGAGAGCTGCGCGAGCGGCGGCGGCCGCGTCGACCTGGGGATCCTGGGCCGCACCGACCGCGTGTGGGCGTCGGACTGCATCGACCCGCTCGAACGGCAGGCGATCCAGCGCTGGACCGCGCAGCTGATCCCGCCGGAGGTGATCGGCTCGCACGTCGGCGCCGAGCGCAGCCACACCACCGCGCGCATGACGGACCTGTCGTTCCGGCTGGTCACGGCGTTGTTCGGCCACGCGGGGATCGAGGCCGACCTCACGCGCAGCACGCCGGAGGAGCTGGCGGCGTTCACGGCGTGGGCGCAGCTGTACAAGGAGTTCCGGCCGCTGCTGCACGGCGGGCGCGTGGTCCGGGCCGACCTGCCGGACGCCGACGCGTACCTGCACGGCGTGGTTTCGCAGACCCGTGCGCTGTTCTGCTGGGCCCGCTTGGCGACGGGCCCGGCGGGACAGCCCGGACGCGTGCGGCTGCCAGGGCTGGACCCGTCGCGGTTGTATCGCGTCCGCGTGCGGACCGAAGCCGGGCTGCCTTCGTTGCGCGAGGTGGCGGCGCCGGAGTGGTTCACGCGGGCTGTCGACGGGCCGCTGGAACTTCCGGGTGCCGTGCTCGCGGCGGCGGGCCTGCCGATGCCGGTGCTCGACCCGGCGCAGGCGCTGCTGGTCGACCTGTCCACTGTGGACCAATCATGAAGCCGGGCGCGGAGCGCAGGCTCGTCGCGCTGCCGGCCCGGCAGGTGCTCGCCGACGGCGTCTACGAGCAGCTTCGCGCCCTCATCATGAACGACGGCATCGCGCCCGGCGCCCGCGTGAACATCGACGAGATCGCGCGGGAACTGGGGGTCTCGGGCACGCCGGTGCGGGAAGCGCTGGCGCGCTTGGAATCCGAGGAGCTGGTGAGCCGCCTGCCGTTGCGCGGCTACCGCGTGACCGAGCTGCTGAGCAGGCGCGAGGTCGACGACATGTACTCGCTGCGGATGCTGCTGGAGCCGCCGAGCGCCGGGCTGGCCGCGAAGGCGATGTCGGACGGTCATTCGGCGGCGTTGCGCGCGGAGCTGGCGACGTGCCCCGCCGCGCCCGCGCACGACGCGTACAGCGACTACAAGGCGTTGACCGCGCACGACGCGCGCTTGCACGAGCTGGTGCTGCGCATCGCGGGCAACGCGGCGGTGGAGCAGGCGTTCGCCCGCACGCACTGCCACCTGCACTTCTTCCGGCTCAACTACAACCAGCCGTTCGGCGAGCAGACGATCTCGGAGCACCGCGACATCGTCGAGGCGCTCGTGTCGGGCAGCGCGGCGGCGGCGCGCAAGGCGATGGCCGCGCACCTGGAAGTGGCGCGCGACCGGCTGTTGTCCCGCATGTGAAGGGCTCCCCTCAACGGTCGGGGGAGCCCTTCACAGGTTCGGGTCAGTGGGTGAGGACGGGCAGCGTCTCGTAGATGCGCTCCTGCGGTCCGCCGGCGCCCAGCGTGCGGAAACCGTTGGCCCACAGGGAGTTCACGCGGGAGCGTTCCTGCGCGTTGGGGTTGGCGTTGGTGCAGGACGGGCCGGGGCCGCCGCCGGACATCAGCTCGGAGCACGGGCCGGAGTAGTGGTCGGGCAGGCCGAGCACGTGGCCGGTCTCGTGGGCGGCGATGCGGGTGTTGTCGTACTCGCGGGCTTGGGTGTAGTCGATGAAGACGGTGCCGGTGCCGTGGCCGTCGCTCTGGGCGTAGGAGCCGCGCGGGTCGTTGCCCTCGGTGTAGCGCAGCGAGGCGCCGGAGGAGCGTTCGACCAGCTTGACGTTGGTGACCGAGCGGTTCCAGTTGGCCGCGCCGGCGTTGATCGCCGCGCGGAACGTCGGCGCGCCGGAGGTGCTGTAGTACACCGTGGTGACGGCCGCGGCCTGGTCGGTGGCGGCCGTGGCGGCGGTGGCCGTGCCCGTGACAAGCGGGGCGGCGGCGACGGCCAGCGCGATCGCGCCGGACAGCAAGAACTTCCTCGACATCGGAAAGCTCCTCGGGTGGGTGAGGGGAGTTTTGCCTGATTTGCGCGCGCTGCGCCGAATTTAGGCAATTCAGCCCTGCTTGTGACCCGACTTTCGTACTGTCCGGAAAATGGTGATTTACCAACACCATCTACGGGTTGACTCAGGCGATCGGTTCGGCCAGCGGTACCTGCTCGTGTGAGTCCTTCTCGAGCCGGCGCAGTTCCGTGCGGTTGAGGTCGCCGCCGCAGTGGTCGCACTTCTCGCCGGGGCGTGTGGGCTCACCGCACGGGGTGTGGATCAGCAGCATCGGCTCGCTGGGCGTGGGCGAATGGGTGTAGGTGTCACCCCAGGCGCCCAGCGCGTGGATCACCGGCAGCGTGTCGGCGCCGGCCTGGGTGAGGCGGTACTCGTCGCGGGTGCGGCCGCCGTCGCGGTAGGGGACGCGGGTCATCAGGCCGGTCTCGACCATTCGCGCGAGCCGTGCGGACAGCACATTGTCCGCGATGCCGAGGCGGCTGCGGAACTCGTCGAAGCGCGTGGTGCCCGCGTGGGCGTCGCGAAGGATCACCAGCGTCCACGGCTCGCCGAGCACGTCGGCGCCGCGAGCGATGGGGCAGGACGTGCCTTCCCAGCTTGAACGTCGGCCCATGTTTCCTCCCGCGCTGGCTTGCCTGAAGCAAGTTTAGCCCGTAGTGTCGGCGATGGCTAGCTTGCAGGTGACAAGTCAGATGTGATGGGAGTGTTTTTGATGGAGATCAAGGGTTCTGTCGCGCTGGTGACGGGCGCGAACCGCGGGCTGGGCCGGGAGTTGGCCGCCGCTCTGCTGGAGCGCGGGGCGGCGAAGGTCTACGCCGCGGTGCGCCGTCCGGAATCGGTCGACCTGCCGGGTGTCGTGCCGATTGCGGTCGACGTCACAGACCCGGCTTCGATCCGCGCGGCCGCCGAAGCGGCCGGCGATGTGACGCTGCTGATCAACAACGCCGGCGTCTCCACGGGGGCGTCGTTCCTTTCCGGTTCGCTGGAAGACGTCCGGCTGGAGATGGAGACGCACTACTTCGGCCCACTGGAAACGGCGCGCGCCTTCGCTCCCACGCTGGCCCGCAACGGCGGCGGCGCGATCCTCAACATCCTCTCGGTGCTGTCGTGGTTCACCGCACCCCAAGTCAACGCGTACTCCGCGGGCAAAGCGGCGGGCCTGCAGCTGACCAACGGCCTGCGCCTGGCCCTGCGCGACCAGGGCACGCTGGTGACGGCCCTGCACGTCGGCTATATGGACACGGACATGGCCTCGGACATCACAGGCCCCAAGTCCGACCCGGCGTCGATCGCCGCGTTGGCCCTGGACGGCCTCGAAAAGGGCGACTTCGAGATCGTCGCGGACGACGTCAGCCGCGCCGTGCGCGCGAGCCTGTCGGGCGACATCGCGGGGCAGTACCCGCAGCTGGTTTCCTGACTTACGGCTCGCTTCGGCGGGCATCCGCTGCTGGTTCAGGGCGGGTTTTCGGTGGCTTTTGCCGGCTTGCGCGGGAACCGGGCGATGGCCCTGTCGGGACGGGTGTTTGCGGCTGCGGCCGGATTTCGGGTGGCTCGGCCAAGGATGGCAAGCAGCCGGCTTCCCTGTCGGGCCTGGGGGTTCGTCTTGCCGTCGACTGTCCGCGCTGGTCCGGGGCCGGGTTTTTGGTGGCTCGCTGGTGGGTTCCTGGCCGGTTGCCCAGGCGGCGGTCTCCGGCAGCCGGGGCGCTTCTTGGCTGCCTTGTGGTCTGCGGAGGAGTGAGGCGGGGCGCTCCGAGCCGGCTCGGTTGTTTCGGTTCGCTGGTTGTCTGCCGGTGGCCTCGCCGAAGCCGGTCCGTTGCCGCGTTTTCGGTGGGCCGCTGGTGTGGCCCAGTCGGTCGCGTCGGTGGCGGTTTCTCCGGTTGGTCGCTCCAATGGCGGTTCGTGGCGGGCGGGGGCGCTTCTTGGCGGCTCGGTGGTCTGTCGAGGGCGAGTGACCCTTTAGGCGAACCGCCGGGCAGCCCGGGACAGATGGCTCGCGGGAGCCCGGTTTTCGTTGGTGTGCGGGCAAAGCACCGCGCCCCCGGCGGCCTTGTGGGCTGGCAGGGGCGCGGTGTCTTTGTGGCGGGCTAGTGGCCGCCGTCTGCTGGGGGCTCGTCGCCGCCGCCGGTGTTGGCGTTGGCGTTGGCGTTGGCCCAGCCGGTTTCGGCTGTTTTCTGGATGTCGAGCATCTGCTTCATGATCTCCTGGCCGCCCTTGACCGGCCACGCCCACATTTCCTTGGCGCTGTCGGAGTCGGCGACCCATTGCTTGAGGATCGAGAAGGCTTGCGGGTGGTTCGCCTTCAGCTGGTTCTCGAGGTACTTGTACTTGGCGAAGGCGTCCGGCTGGTGCTGCTTCAGCCAGTCCTCGTGCGCCTTCGTCCACGGGGTCTTCGGCGGCTGGTTGGCCGGGGGCGCGGCGGCGTCGTCGCCGTGGTGACTGGCGGGCGGGGTGCCGTCGTCACCGTGGTGGCTGCTGCCAGGCGGCGTCCCGTCGTCGCCATGGTGGCTGCCTTGGGTTCCGCCGTGGCTGCTGTCCGAGGCTGCGTCGTCGCCGGAGTGGGTGCCGGGCGGGGGCACGTCGTCCTTGGGCGGGACGGGCGGCGGCGCGTCGTCGCCCGCGTGGCTGCTCGGCGGAGGTGTCGCGGCGTCGTCGCCGGAGTGGGTGCCGGGCGGGGGCACGTCGTCCTTGGGCGGCACCGGCGGCGGGACGTCGTCACCGGCGTGCGAAGCCGGCGGAGGTGCTGCGGCGTCGTCGCCCGAATGGGTTGCCGGTGGCGGGACGTCGTCCTTGGGCGGGACGGGCGGTGGGACGTCGTCGCCCGCGTGGCCGGCGGGTGGCGGAGTGGCCGCGTCGTCGGCGTGGGTTGCCGGCGGCGGGACGTCGTCGTTGGCGGGTGAGGCCGGTGGAGGTGTCGCGGCGTCGTCGCCCGCGTGGGAGGCGGGTGGCGGGGTGGCCGCGTCGTCGCCGGAGTGGGGTGCCGGGGGCGGGACGTCGTCCTTCGGGGGCACGGGCGGCGGCACGTCGTCGTCGGCATGGGAGGCCGGTGGGGGCGTGGCTGCGTCGTCGGTGTGGGTTGCCGGGGATGGGACGTCGTCCTTCGGTGGGACCGGAGGTGGGACGTCGTCGCCGGCGTGGGAAGCCGGGGGAGGCGTGGCGGCGTCGTCGCCGGCGTGGGTGCCGCTGCCGGAGCCGCTGCCCGAGCCGGATCCACTGCCGGAACCACTGCCGCCGGCGGGCGGGGGCACGTCGTCCTTCGGCGGAACCGGAGTGGGGACGTCGTCACCGGCGTGCGAGGCCGGGGCTGGGGTCGCAGCGTCGTCGCCGCTATGGGTCGGGGGAGGCGTGGCGGCGTCGTCGCCGGGGTGGGAGCCGCTGCCCGAGCCGCTGCCAGAACCACTACCCGAGCCCGAACCCGAACCGCTGCCGCTACCCGAGCCCGAGCCCGACCCAGAACCCGAACCGCTGCCGCCACCCGAGCCCGAGCCCGATCCAGAACCCGAACCCGAACCCGAACCACCCGTAGGCGGAGGCACATCGTCCTTCGGCGGCACCGGCGGCGGAGTAGCCGCATCATCACCACTGTGCGCACCGGAAGACCCAGCGCCACCACCGGCGCCGCCGCCCGAGCCGCCGCGGCCGGGGACCGGGCCCAGCGGGATGTCGTCGCCAGCGTGGGCCCCGCTGCCGGCGGCGCCGCTCGCGCCCGGGCGGGTTTTGAGGCCCTTGACGATGTTGCCGATGCGCGCGGCCGAGCGGGTGGCCTGCGCGACGACCGCGGCGAGCTTCGCGCCGAGCGAGGTGGCGGTGAGCGTCGCCTGGGTGACGCACCAGCCGACGCCCGCGACGATGGACGCGCCGAACGTCGGGATGGCCGCGGCCAAAGCGATCAGCATCGTGGAGATCATGTCGCCCAGCACCGTGGTGATGAGGTCGCGGAACAGACCTCGCACGGCCGCGATGATGGCCATGTTCGTCTGGATCAGGTACGCCACGATGTCGGTGCCGTGGGCCTTGCTGTCCAGGTCGGCGGCGAGCTCCTGCATGCGCTGCCGGAACGTGTCGCCGGCGTTGCCCTGCCACTCCTTGATGTCACCGTCCAAAGAGGACTTCTGGTCCTCGCCGATCTGCCGGATGGTCTCGGCGATCGTGTGCACTTCCTGGCTCAGCAGCTGGATCTGGTCCGGGTCGCCCATCAGCATGTCGAGCGGCTCGCGCAGGAAGCTCACGTGCTCGATCAGCCAGCCGAGCCCGGCCGAGATCAGGCTGCCCAGCGGGTTGAGCGCGAACTTCACCGTGTCCACGGCCGAAGCCACCACGCCGAGCCCGATCGAGACGCCCAGGGCCGCCTTGTCGGAGTCGTCGGCGGTCTTCATGTCCTCGCAGCTCTTGATGAGGAACGAGTACGAGTCGAGGAAACCCGCGCCGGAGAACTTGTTGGAGTCGGTGATCACCACCCCGGCACCGAAGTCGGGCTTGGCGTTCGGGTCGAACGTCGTGGTCACGTCAGGGTCCCCGCTGTCGTGATCGTCTGCGCGTGGTTGGTTTCCGTGGTGCGGTACTGGTCCGCGGCAGTGCGCGTGTTGTTGGCCTGGTCCGTCATCGCCTTCGCGGCGCCGTTGACCTGGTCGTGCAGCACACCGAGCGCGATGCGCGTCGGGATCCCCAGCACCTGGCCGACGACCACGCCGAACGCGTTGATGTCGCCGCCGTTGACCTCTTGGATGCGGTTGGCCGCGGCCGTCACCTTGCCGCCGCGGTCGTCCAGACCACTCGCGTACGTCGTCAGCACGTCGGGTTCGACGGTGTACCCGTCCATCAGCGCATCTCCCTCGTCACCACGGCTGCATCTCGTCGTCGTCGCCGTCCATGCGGCGGCGGTGCGGGCCCGACTGCGGCCTCGGCTGCTGGTCCGGCCGCGGCTGCGGCGGCGCGGGCGGCCCCGGCTGCGGAGCCGGCGGAACGGGGGGAGCGGGCGGCATCCGCGGCGGCAGGGGCGGAACCTGAGGCAGCTGCGGCGGCATTCCCGGCTGTGCGGGCGGCAGGCCACCGGCGGGCGGCATCCGCGGCGGCGCGGGCGGCGGCGGGGTGCGGTCCTCGGCCTCGGGTTCACCGGGCTGGCGCGGCGCGTTCTGCGGCTCGTCTTCCTCGGGCTCCGGTTCGGGCAGGAAGGACCGGACCACGTCCATCATCTCGGTGCCGCCGGCCAGTGGCTCGAGCGCGTCGGCGACCTCGCGCGACACCTGTCGCTGGGCCTTGCCGTAGGTCTCCATGATGGTGGCGGTGAGCTGGGCCCCGCCGGACGAACGCAGCGCCCGGTCGTCGATGTGCAGGTTCTTCAGCGCGCCGTTGGGGGTGACGGTGACCGTGATCAGTCCGTCCGACGAGCGGGCCTTGCCTTCGGCCTCGGTGAGTTTCTCTTGCAACGCCACGCTTTTCGCGCGCATGTCGTCCACGCGCCGCTGGAAGTCGTCCAGCCACTCCTGCTCGTCCACCGGGAAAAAAATATCGATCTGTCCCACCTGTCGGGGTGAACCGCAGATGACGGGTCAACGACGAAACGAGGCGGCCCATCCGACGCTCGGGCAGGTCAAGCGGTAAGAATGGGCACGTGCCGGAAGAAGTCGAGGTCAGCGCCGGGCGCACCCGGAACAGGTGGGGCGAGGGCGACCGGCTGCGCGGGGAGATCCTCGACGCGGCCAGCCGGCTGCTGTCCGAGCTCGGCGGTGAGGACGGCCTGACGATCCGCGGCGTCGCCCGCGCGGTCGGCATCGCGCCGGCGAGCATCTACCAGCACTTCACAGACCGCTCCGCCCTCGTCGCGGGCTTACTCGACCACGAGTTCGCGCGGCTGCGCGCCGCGATGGAGGCGGCCGAGGCGAGCGAGGACCCGGCGGACGTCGTCGGCCGCGTGCGTGCGCTGATCCACGCGTACTGCCGCTTCGCCATGGACAACCCGGGCCACCACCGGCTGATGATGGCCAACGGCGCCACGCGCGCGACGCCCGACGCGTACCCGAAGGGACCGTTGCCCGACCTCATCGAACTGCTCACGACCGGCTTCGCGCGGTGCGACGCGGCGGGATTCTCGCTCAGAGTGCCCGCCGAGCGGGCCGGCGTGATCGCGTTCGTCGGCGCCCACGGCCGCGTCGCGCTGTTCCACAACTCGCCCGTGCGGGGCGGCGCCGACTCCGTCCTGCCGTTCGTCGACGAGCTCGTTTCGCTCGTTTTCGCCTGAGCCACGGGCGTTTTCTCCCGTTTCCACCCGACCGCTCTCGGCCGTCCCGGTGATCTTGTCTACGAAGGTGGCCAACTCTCCACCAGATTGCCTAACATGTGTTCAGTAAGTATCCGAACATTCGTTTGGTAACTCTCCGTAGGAGGGATTGTCGATGACGGAGGTCCTCTCGTCCTCGTCGCAAGGCGTGTCCGACGCCCGTGAGCCCGAGTACCCGATGTCGCGCGGGCGCTGCCCGTTCGACCCGCCACCCGAGCTCGAGCGGCGGCTACACGACGAGCCGGTGTCCCGCGTGCGGATCTGGGACGGCAGCGAGCCCTGGCTGTTCACGCGCTACGAAGACGTCCGCGCGCTGCTCCGTGACTCGCGCGTCAGCGCCGACACCGACCTGCCGGGGTACCCGCCGCAGTCGCCGGGCGTCGCGGCCCGGCGCAAGCGCGCCAAGGCGTTCATCAGCATGGACGACCCCGAGCATGCTTCCCAGCGTCGGATGCTGACCGCCGACTTCATGGTCAAGAAGATGGAGCGCCTGCGCCCGCGCATCCAGAAGATCGTCGACGAGCTGATCGACGACATGCTGGCCGGCCCGAAGCCCGCGGACCTCGTGCAGGCCTTCGCGCTTCCCCTGCCGTCGCTGGTGATCTGCGAGCTGCTCGGCGTGCCGTACGGGGACCGCGCGCTGTTCCACCGCCTCAGCAAGGTGCTGATCTCGCAGGAGGCCACGCCGCAGCAGTCGCTGGACGCGGTCGAGGAACTGCTGGCCTACCTGAGCCGGCTGGTGGAGCAGAAGCTGACGGACCCGGGCGACGACGTGCTGAGCCGTCTCGCGACCGAGCAGGTGGCCACCGGCGCGATGACGGCGGACGACGTCGCGGCCATGGGCCAGCTCCTGCTCGTGGCCGGCCACGAGACCACGGCCAACATGATCGCGCTCGGCACCGTGGCGCTGCTGGAGCACCCGGAGCAGCTCGACCTCGTCCGCGAAGGCGACCCGCCGCTGATCGCCAACGCTGTGGAGGAGCTGCTGCGCTACCTCACAATCGTCCACACGGGACGCCGGCGCGTCGCGTTGGAGGACATGGAGGTCGCGGGCCGGCAGATCCGCAAGGGCGAGGGCCTCATCGCCGCTTCCGACGCCGCCAACCGCGACGCCGAGGCGTTCCCCGACCCGGACAAGCTCGACGTGACGCGCAAGGCCCGCCACCACGTGGCTTTCGGCTACGGCGTGCACCAGTGTCTCGGGCAGCCGCTCGCGCGCGTCGAGCTGCAGGTGGTCTACAGCACGCTATACCGGCGGATCCCGACGCTGAAGCTGGCGGCGCCGTTGGCGGAGCTGGACTTCAAGAACGACATGCTGGTCTACGGCGTGCACTCGCTGCCCGTGACCTGGTGAACCTCCCGCGAAAGGACTGTTGAGATGAAGGTGGTCATCGACCAGGATCGGTGCGTCGGGGCGGGCCAGTGCGTGCTCGCGGCGCCGGAGGTGTTCGACCAGCGCGAGGACGACGGCATCGTGGTGCTGCTGGACGAGAACCCGCCCGAGGAGCTGCACGACCAGGCCCGCGAGGCGGCGCAGATCTGTCCCGCGTTGGCGATCGAGCTGGCGGGGTAGTTGTCCATTGTGGAACCGGTCGGGCGCCACACGGTGGTGTGACGCCCGACCGGGGAATGTCGTGCTCGGCGCGGTGCTGGCTAGGGTGACTCGTCCTGGTTGCCGGGGAAGGGAGAAACCCGCCGTGTCGCTCCGCCGTCTCGTGTCCGTGCTGATCGCCGCGCCGGCCCTGCTCGCGGCGGGCGCCGTGCCCGCCGCGGCGTCCATCGCGCCGATCCCGCCGTCGCCGCTGCGGTGCGCCGCGGTCGGTGACGTCGCGGCCACGCTGGACTCCCGCGTCGAGGCCATCGTCGCCGAGATGGGCTCCAACCCGAACGCCACGGCGAACCCGGTGGCCACGGCGTTCAACGACGCCACCGCCGACCTGCCCGCCGCGCCGGCCACGGGCTGCGCCACCGACTCGGCCGCGGCTGACACCGTCGTGCACTCGGTCTTCACCTACGTGCGCGCCGTGAACCGCTTCTCGCCCACTTTGACGCCGACGATCAGCCTTGTCGTGGACCCGAGCGTGAGCAACTTCGTGTACGCCGTGCAGACCGCGTCTCCGGGCACCTACACCGACACGTCGCGCGCCATCACGCCGGAAATGCGCGGTGAACTGCTGCAGGGCAAGTACGTGCTGACGGTCACCGCGCTCGGCTTCTGACCCGCGCTTTATGCTGTAAGGAGTCGCCGTCGCAGGGGGTTCCTCGTGGTCGTCTTCGCCGGGCAAGGGGACGCCCGCCGCTCGATGGAGCTCCTGTGGCGCAAGGACGTCGCGCCCCGCGGCGGCGGGCCGGGGCCCAAGCCCGCGCTGAGCGTGGACGCCATCGTCGCGGCGGCCGTGGAAATCGCCGACGCCTCGGGAATGGGCGCGCTGTCCATGCGGGCGGTGGGCGAGCGCCTGGGCCGGACGGCGATGGCGCTGTACACGTACGTGCCGGGCAAGACCGAGCTCATCGACCTCATGTACGACCAGACGCTGACCGAGCTGCGCGACGACCACGACCTGTCCGGCGGCTGGCGCCCCGCGGTGGTCGCTCTGGCGCGCGAGCTCTGGGACTTCCACCTGCGGCACCCGTGGGTGCTGCAGGTGTCCTACGCCCGGCCGGTGCTGGGGCCGGGGGAGTTCCGGATGCAGCAGCTGGTGCTGCGGGTCCTCTTCGCGACCGGTCTGCCAGCCGCGCGGGTGCGGTGGATCGTGGGCGCCTTGCTGAACACGGTCCGCGGTTCGGTGCAGATCGCCGCCGAATCACGCCAGGCCTCCCGCGAGACGGGACTGTCCGAAGAGGACTGGTGGTCCTCGCGGGCGGCGGTGCTGGGGGAGCTGGTGCCGGATTTGGTTTCGCGGTATCCGTTGGTGGGCCGATTGGGCTCGGGGCAGCCTCCGGCCGCGTCGGACGAGCCTTACCTCGAGCGTGAGGCCCGGCTCAGCCTCGAGTCGGGCCTGGACCTCCTCCTGGACGGTATCGAGGCGGCCATCGCTCGGGAGAGCTGATTCACGGCGTTCGGGCTTCGATCAGGAGCCGCGTGGTGGTGGCGATGCGGGGGTGCAATAAGGAAGCCGCTTTGGCCACGTTCGGGGGCCACGACTCCGTGGCGACGGTGCGCGGCGGCAGCGCAGGAATTTCAGCGAGGACTTCGCCGCCGCCGGGATGTCCAAAGCGGACTGGGCGTGGGCGAGCCGGGTGCCGATAAGGCGTTGGTAGCCCCAGGACGGGCGCCGCTCGGTGGCACGGCCGTCGAGCCAGGAGAAGTCCCAGCCCGCCACGGCAACCGACGCGGCTTCGGCTACCAGGTCGTAGAAGGGCGCCGATCGTCACAGGTCGCCGGGTGGCGGGCCACTCGATTTCGGACGGCGGCGCTCCGGAGCGGGCGGCACCGGCTTCGCCGCGACCACCTCGGACAGCGGCACCACCACGAGGCCGCGCTTCGTTTCCACTGTGCAGGAAGAAGAATCGCGGTCCCGCAGCTCACCGAGGGCGTCCGTGAAGCCGCCCTCGACGCGGTAGCGGACCACGACGCGGGTGCCCAGTGGCAGGTCCAGGAGAATCACAGGCGTGCCGCGAGTTCGTCGTCCGACGGTTCCACCAGGTGGGTGCCGTCGGTGAAGACGATGGTCGGGATGCGGCGCGCGCCGTCCTGGAGGGAGCGCACCAGCGCCTCGGCGGCGGGGTCCGCCTCGACGTCCACGTAGTCGTACGCCACGCCGCGGGTGTCGAGCAGCGCGCGGCTGCGTTTGACGTCCGGGCACCAGCTAGCGCCGTACACGATCATGAAGCCACCTCCGAAACGGCAACCGAAGCAGACGAAGCGGGCACACCATGCCCCAGGAACGTCAGCCAGTCGCGGAACACGTGGTGCACCGCCTCTGCCCCGACCGGTTCGCCGGGCGCGGGGAACGAGCGCGGGTGCAGGATGAAACCGCGCTGCTGCGGGCCGCCGAGGGCGCCGTGGGACCCGACGTGCCGTTCGAACGGCGACGACTGGTCCGACTCCGGGTCGTAGCGGCTGTTGATCATGATGTCCGCGCAGTGCGGGAACGTGTCGACGCGCTTGACCAGCTCGTCGGCGTACGGGCCGTAGTCCGCCAGCGGGTCCTCGCCGATCACGACGCCCGTCGCGAGGCGCTTCAAGCCGTCGCGGCCGAGGACGACGGGGCCGAACTCCGAGCTGTGAACCAGCATGAACCCGACGCCGTCGTGGTCGACCAGCGTCGGCAGCAGGTCCGGGTACTCGCGCTCGATCGTCTCCAGGTTCACGCGGCCCTCGTGCTCGGTGAACGACACCATCGCCAGGTGCCCGGACACCACGCACACCACGCCGGGCGCCACGCGCGTGACCTCGCCGGGCGAGCCGCTCGTGGTGCGCGGCCGGTTCTCGGCGCACTCGGCGTCCTCGACGCGCGAGCGCAGCCGGCGCGCGATCAGGCCGCCGGTGGTGGTCGCCTCGGCGAGCGCCGCGTTGACCTGCCAGCTCTCGGCCTGCCGGCGCTTGCCGTGCTCGGCCACGGGCGAGCCACCGCACAGGCGTCCGACCACGGCTTCCATGGTTTCGCCGAAGCGGTCGACGAACGCCTGGCCCTGGGTCTGGCCGTGGTCCGACAGCCCCACGATGTGGTAGCGCCGCGGCGCGATGCGGCTCGTGCGCAGCAGCCGCGCGAACTGCTGGTCGATCGAGCGCAGCACCTCCAGCGTGTCGAAGCGCTCGATGCCCGAGTGGTGCGCGACCTCGTCGTAGCCGAGGAAGTCCGCGTACACCACGGGCCGGCCCGCCAGCATGTCGCCGATGATCGCGGAGACGACCACATCCCGCGCGATCACCGTGGTGCCCGGGCGCGCGAGCGGGTAGAAGCCGCCGCGCGGGATTCGCGGCACCACGCCGGCGCGGCGCTGCTTGGCGGCCGCGGACAGCTCACGGAAGACGTCGATGAGGGCCACGCCGAACGTCCGCAAGACGTTGACCGGGTTCGCGAAGTACGCGCGGTAGCCGGCGCCGACGGAGTCGTGCCGCGGGCCGCGGACCGTGCGCGGCACGAGGACCGGGATGGAGCTCATGGTGAGGCTCACGTGCTCGGCGTCGCCGGAGAACAGGTTGCCGTGGCTGGCGCCGTCGCCCGCGAGCAGGCCGCGGCCGTTGGTGTGGCGCCGCTCGATCTCGGCCGCGTCGCTCGGGTGCGCGCACGCCATCACGTGGTCGCGGTCCTTCTCGTACCAGCGGAACCCGAGGATGTCGTGGTTGGAGCCGTGCAGGATGCCGCACACGCTGGCGCCGGTCTGCGAGCTCCAGTCGGTGTGCCAGCGCGTGAGCGAATGCGAGCCTTCCGACAGCCACGCGGCGAACGTCGGCATGTCCCCGTCGCGCACCGCACGGCGCACGGTGTCGTAGCCCAGCCCGTCGATCTGCAGGAAGACGACGCCGGGCGGCTCCTCGGCGAGGTCCTCACCGGGCGCGTGCTTGCGCCGGCGGCGTGCGGCCCGGCGGAAGAAGATCTCGTCCTCGTCCACGGCGAGCGCGCTCGAGATCAGCGCGCCGACGGCCGACATCACCACCGTGATGATCACCGCCGTCCCGAACCCGGACAGCTCGACGCCCGGCACGGCCTGCAGGATCGCCAACGTCGCCGCGCCCAGCAGCAGGTAGGTGCCCACGCCGAGCGTGAAGTACGCGATCGGCCACGCGACCCGCACCACCCACGGCCACACCACGGACGTGAGCAGCCCGAGGATCAGCGCGCACACGGTGGGCTGCCACCACGACTGCATGGTGAACCCGTCGAGCCACATGTCGAGCAGCCGTAACGCGCCCGTCACCGCAGCCCACACCAGCACCACGCGGGCGACGACCCGGCCGCCGCCCAGCAGGCGCCCCTTCGACGGAGCGGGTGTCGTCACTGATGTCCTCCAGTCCGTTCGGCCGCCCGCGCGCGCAGCCTGCTGATCACCGTCAACAACACGGTCACCAGCAGCACGAGCACGGTGGCCAGCAGCGTGGCGATCAACGGCGAATCGAAGATGCCGCCGCTCACGATGCCGAGCAGAGAATAGGCAACGGCCCACAACACGCAGGCCACGAGCCCCGCCGGCAGCAGCTTGCGCCACGGGTACCCCAGCGTGCCGGCGGCCAGCAGCACCGGGATGCGCCCGGCCGGCACGAGCCTTCCGATCACGACGAGCTGCCAGCCGCGGCGCGCGAACTGCTCCCGCCCCTTGGCCAGCCGTTCGGCCTGCTGGCGCTTCTCCACCCACCGCAGCAGCGGTTCGCTCCCGAACCTGGGCACGGCGAACGTCAGCACGTCCCCGAGATACGCGCCGGCGATCGCCAGCAGGATGACCAGGGGCAGCGACAGGTGATCCGTCGTCGTCGCGACGGCCGCCGCCGCACCCACCAATGCTCCCGTCGGCACGATCGGGATCACCGACCCCAGCAGAACCCCGCCGAACAGCGCCGGGTAGCCGATCGCCGACGGGTCCGACCAGTTCACGCCCGTTCCTCAGGGGCGGGCAACGTCACTTCGGCGCCGGGCCGGGTGATCAGGACGTCCGTCGGCAGGCCCGCTTCGACCACGTGCTCGGCGAAGGTTTCCGGCGGCTCTTCGAGGAGCTTCTTCATCTGCTTCGTCAGGTGGATTCCGGGGACCGCCAGCGTCCCCCAATGGACCGGGACGACCGCCGCGGCTTTCAGCAACCCCGCGGCCACGGCGGCGCGTTCCGGGGTGAGGTGCCCGGGGCCGAGGTTCGGGCCCCAACCCCAGACGGGCAGCAGAGCGACTTCGACCGGGCCGAGTTGCTTCATGCCTTCGAAGAGGTCGGTGTCTCCGGCCGAATAGACCCTGGTGCCGTCCGCTTCGAGGAGGTGGCCGAGGGCGGGGCTCTGCGGCCCGTGGGTGAGCCGCGGCCCCCAGCGGTGGCCGGAGTGGATGGCTTCTGTCGCGGTGATCCGGAGCTCGCCGTCCTGGATGGTTTCCCCAGGGGCGATCTCTTCGACGTTGTGGACCCCGCGCTTCCTCAGCCACACGCCGGCGCCGCGGGGGACGACGATTCGCGCCTTGCTGAGCAGACGGAGTGAGGGAAGGTGCAGGTGGTCACCGTGGAGGTGCGAGATGAGGACGGTGTCCACCCCAGCCCAAGCCGACGAATCCGGCAGCGGCACCACCCTTGTCAACGGCCCCACACGCTTCGTGAGCACCGGGTCCGTCAGCACCACCCGCCCACCGAGCTCCACTCGCGTCGTCGCGTGGCCGAGGAAGTGCAGGTTCAAGCCTCTCACGCTTCGAGTATCACCTGATGAGGGCGAAAACGCCCGGAGGAGTGGTGGGTTGCACCCTTTTCGGGTCGATCTTGGGGGCTGTTGGTGCGCGGGTGCGTGGGTGGCGTGGTGGACGCGGTCGGACGGCTCGGCTACCTACGGAGCCGCCGGGCGCGGCTGGACAACCGTCTTCCGAATGGCCACCGATCCACCGTCAAGCAGCTTGGCCACCTACCGGACGCACCGGCACAGGCGGCCAACCATTTGCCCAAGGTCACTTACCCGCCGTCACGCAGCTGAACCACCTCCCGGACGCACCGGCTGAGCGGGCCAACCATCCTCTCAATGGTCACCGATCGGCAGACACGACTCCCAACTCAACCACCCGACAAAGCCGTCGGTCTCTCCGGCTAACCTTTCCTCGGCCGGCCCCCGGCGAAGCACTTTCTTCTACGGGACTTGCTTTGTGTCAAGGTACTCTTTCCAGCCTTGACACAAAGCAAGTCCCGTAGAACCATTGAGTGCACGGGGGCTAGCCATATACATCTTCTCTTGATCTTTTGTCTTTGTTTTTAAAGATGAAAAGATTAAAAGATGACCTGCAGATGGCTCCCCGAAGTTCAATTGTCACTACGGCTCGGGGTAGCTTGTCAAGGCGGGAAAGAGTACCTTGACAAGCTACCCCGAGCCGTGTTGTTTCACCTTCGTCGGGGGCCGGCCGGGGAAAGGTCGGGGGATTGGTTAGGGAGAAGTTGGGTGGGGTGGACCCGCTGTCTGTTGGGTAGATGGCGTTATCTGGCGGAAAGTGGGTGGTCGGCGGGGGATCGGTTGAGGAGATCTTGGGTTGGGTAGACCCGCCGCCTGTTGGGCAGATGGGTTTGGGTGGCAGACGGTGGGTGGTTGAGTGGTAGGTAGCTGTCCTGGGGGTGGGTTACCTGGCGGCAGGGAGGATGGAGGAGATCCTCAGTGAGCCCGTTCCCAGCCCTGTTGGGCCTGCTGAGAAGGCCGGGGCGGCGGGAGTATTCTCCGGAACGCCAGGGCGGCGGCGGATTTCCTCTTCCGTGTACCTGGCGCAGCCTTCGTGCCAGTTGAGGATTCCCGCCATCCAGTCCTTCAGCTCGTCCGCGTAAGCCGTCAGTGCGGCTCGGACGTCCTCGTCGAGGGAGAAGTCCGAGAACAGGCCTGGCAATCCCACGTCGACGGCGTGTTCGAATTCTTTCATTCGGGCGGTCATCAGGTCGTTCACAATCTCGAAAGCTGTCTGCTCGTCCACGTCGAGGAAATTGCGGACGACCAGTACCGAGTTGTGAAGTTCGCCTTCGTACTGGATTTCCTTCTTGTACGAGAACACGTCGTTGAGCAGGCAGGCATAATCCATGGCCGAGTGTTCGATGGCCTGGATGGTTCGAGTCCGGTAGATCTCCGGCGGTATCAACCGCCCGTGGGAAATCCGGGACAGGCTCATCGTGAGGTCCGAGCCGAAAGTCTTGCGCCGCATCTCGACATAGTCGATTGGATCAGGGATTCGGTTTTCGGCCTGGTTCGCCAGTTCCCAGAGCCAGCTTTCGCACATGTCGACGACGGCCTTACGGAAGGCGCGGCGCGAATCCAGGCTGATCGGGCCGGCTGTCCGAAGCCACAGGTCGGCGAGGCCGGTCTCCAGTGAGCCCTCCGGAGTGGGCATGGGCTCGTCCTCGAGTGGCATGAAGAGCTTGAAGCGCTCCGTAGCCACCTTCGCCGCACCCAGGTTGTGGGAAGCGCCGAAGACCACGGGGTAGTAGTCGTCCCCGTAAGTGCCCCAGGCCAGCCAGGCGCTGGTCAGGTCCAGTTGCTCGGGGGAAGCGTCCGGGTGGATGCCGGCCGAGCACAGGGGGAGGTCCATGGCCCGCATCTTGTGCTCGTCCCAGACCACGCCGTCGAGGAAGCCCGTCTCGGTGCACCACTCGGCCAGGTGGTCGCGGGCGGCAGCCAGGTGCGGGCTCAGGCGGAGCTCGAAAGGCATGTAGATCTCGGGCCGGACGATCGGGCCCACGACCTCGTGCGACTGGTGGGAGAAGGACCGCAAACGCTGGGGAGCGGTGCTCACCAAGGAAGAGAAGATGCGGGCAGCCGAGGTGCCCAGGCCGGTGGGGCCGCCCAGCAGCTCGGGGCCGCCACGGGAGTCGAGCGCGCCTTCGTTCATGTAGCGGCTGGAGCGCAGGTGCCATTCGTGGCCGCCGGACTGCCAGTCCTGGAGGCCCTTGACGTAGGCGAAGGTCTCGGCGCGGCCGGACAGGTCCACGGCGTGTTCGTCGAACAGGGCCGGGACTTCGGTGAGGGCGGTGTGTTCGAACTGGTGCAACCGGGACGTGAGGAGGTCGTTGACGGCGTCGGCGGCTTCCTGGGTGGTGCAGCCGAGGAACTTCTCGAAGACGAGGACGCCGTTCGAAAGCTCGCCCTCGTCTTCGACCTCGCGCTGGTAGGAGAACAAGTCGTTGCGGAGGTGGACGGCGTCGGCGAAGCAGTCGCGCAGGACCTCCATGGGGCGGGAGGCGGCGATGGCGTCGGGGACCTCGGCGTGGACCGAGTGCTCGATGAGGTTCGCGGACCAGGGTGCGCCGCCGACCTTGCGGCGCATTTCGATGTACTCGATGGGGTTGGAGACGCGGCCCTCGTTGATGTTGGCGAGTTCCCACAAGGACTCGTCCAGCAGGTTGCGCGTGCTCTCCACGAAGCGGCGGCGCCAGCCCTCGGAACGATGCGGGACGGTGCGGTTCCACAGGTCCTCGAGTCCGCGCTCGACGGGGTTCTCCGCAGTCGCCGTGATGTCGCCCGTGACCGGCATGAACAGGGCGATCCGGTCGAGGTAGGCGCGGGCGCTGTCGATGTCGCCGGTGCGCTTGAACAGCTCCAGGAAGTGGTCGTCGAAGTAGAAGACCCAGACGTACCAGTCGGTGATGAGGTCGAGCTCCGTCGCGCCGGCGTCCGGGTGGGTGTAGGCGCACAGCAGCGCGTAGTCGTGGGAGTCGAAGTCGTGTTCGTCCCAGATCACGGTGCCGTGCTGGGGGACGTCGATCATGTCCATCGTGTACGCCCACGCCTTGCTGTGCTCCCGCGCACCGTCGAGGTGCGGGTTCAGCCGGGCCGGGTAGGGCATGTAGAACTCGGGCAGAGCGAACGGCTGCACAGCGCGGTCCTGGCCTTCCCAGTGGTGGTCACCGACCTAGAGAATCAACCAAACGCGCCGGGCGCCCCGTAAGGTCCGCGCGGGCGTTCCACCCGATCGCTCGCACCGTGTCGCCCGGGCGGCCCAGCCCGGATCACGCCTGAGTCGTTTCCCGGGCCGCCGCGTCATTCTTCGGTGAAGATCAACGCACGCCGGGGAAGTACGGCAGGCTGTCCGGCGTTGACCTGAATGCCCAGACTTCGAGGAGCGACGAATGAGCGACGAGACCCGCGTGGTCCGCAACGACGAGAAGCACCGCTACGAGGTGTACGCGGACGACCAGCTGGCCGGCTTCACGCAGTACCTGCTGCGCGACAACCAGACGGTGTTCACCCACACCGAGATCGACAAGGCCTTCGGCGGTCGCGGCCTCGGCACCACGCTGGCCACGTACGCGCTCGACGACGTCGTGGCCAACGGTGGGGTGATCGTGCCGGTTTGCCCGTTCATCGCGGCGTTCCTGCGCAAGCACACCGGCTACGAAGAGCACGTCCAGTGGCCGGAAGGCACTTCCGCCGCGAAGTAAGTCCTTTGTGGACTCAGCCGAGCCGCTCGGCGAGGATGCCCGCGCGGGCAAGTTGCACCGCGCGGGCCCGTGAAGCGGCGAAGCGAAGCAGGCCCGGCGGTGTGTGCAGCCGCAGCGTGTCGGTCACGTGTGTGCCGCCGCCGTCGGGCTCGAGGTCGAACCGGTAACCCATCCGCACGCCGCCGGGCTACACCACGTCGCCGTGGACCGCCGCCGTGCCGGTGGTGCGGAGCGTGACGACGATCGGGTTGTCGTGGCGCAGAAAGCCGAAGAAGCGGAACCGCTCCACCGCGGTGTACCGCGTCAAGCCCTCTTCCCGCGCGACGTCGCGCACCTCCACCACCAGCGGTGACAAGCCGACGTAGTTCGAAGGCTCCGCGAGGTGGTCGACGACGTCCGCGGGCGGTGCGGCCACGGTGAACGCGTGGCTCAGCTCGGTGTCGGGCACGCGCCGACCTTAACCGGAAGCCCGCCCCGCGATTGCCCTGTGGCGCCCGGTGGGTCACTCATCCCGGTGAACGGTGCGGTCGCACGGCTGTTCGGCGTAGTGGCCTGAGCCGAACGGGCGCGACGGTCCGATTTCTCCGGATGAATTGGTTATTAACCAACCTTCGTCGGTGGTGCGTTGGTTGCCTGGCAACAAAAGTGTGGGGAGTCCCACCGTGGTCGCGCGAGCCGTTCGCGCAGGATCCGTCCAGCTCAACTGGAGGAAGATTCGATGACTTCCCGGAAAACGTTCGTCGCCGGTTTCACCGTGTTCTCGGCGGCGGCGCTCACCGCCGGCCTTTGCGTGAACGCCGCTTCGGCCAGCCCGCTCGCCTTCGCGCAGATGCAGGCCCAGGCCATCACCCAGGCGACGCAGGTCGTCGACAGCCTCGGCCTGTCGGGCGGTGGCATCTACCTCGACAACGGCAAGGCCATCGTCAACGTCACCGACGCGGCCGCCCAGCAGAAGGCCGAAGCCGCCGGCTTCGCCACGAAGCTGGTGAAGAACAGCTTCGCCGCGCTGACCAACGCCAAGAACTCCCTCGACGCCGTGAAGAACGTGCCGCAGACCGCGTGGGGCATCGACACCAAGAACAACCAGGTCGTCGTGAAGATCTACGACGCGGCCTCGCCGGCCACCGTCGCCAAGGTCACCGCGGCCGCCGCGAAGCTGGGCGACTCCGCCCGCATCGAGCACCGCGCCGGTAAGCTGTCGACCTACATCGCCGACGGCGACTCGATCAACAACGGCCAGTTCACCTGCTCCCTCGGCTTCAACGTCACCCGTGGCGGCGAGCCGATGATGCTCACGGCCGGCCACTGCACCAACGAGGGCGGCACCTGGTCGGGCGGCGACGTCTCCGGCGCCCGCGTGGTGGAGAGCGACTGCCCGGGTGCGGACTCCGGTCTCCTGACCCGCCCGAACGGCTCGGGTGACGGCGCCATCAACACCGGCCAGACCATCAGCAGCGCCGGCACGCCGACCGTCGGCGAGCAGATCCAGAAGCAGGGCCAGACCACCGGTGGCGGCAGCGGCGAGGTCACCTCGGTCGACGAGTCCGTGAACTTCGACGTGGGCGTGCTCAACCACGAGTTCGGCACCACCGCGCACACCGACCACGGTGACTCGGGCGGCCCGGCGTACGACGGATCGAAGGGCCTCGGCACGCTGTCCGGCGGCGACACCGTGACCAGCTACTTCTACCCGCTCACCCTCGAGCTGCAGTCCTACGGGCTCGAGCTCGCCTGATCGTTTTCCCGGAGGCCCCTTCACCACGCGGTGAAGGGGCCTTCTTCGTGCGTACGCTGACCGTCATGGAGCCGAATTCGAGCCTGGCCAGGCGGCTCTGGGTCGCGCTGGAGCCGCTGCACGCCGTGGTCTACTTCGCTTCCGAGCCCGCCGCCGCGGCGAAGGAAGTGGGCCTGCGCGGCTGGTGGATGGGGTACTTCGCGGGCCGCGCGGCGCCGCTGGGCCCGATCGGCCCGGGGCCGGTCACGTCGATGTTCTTCGGCTTCGCGCCCGGGATGGTCGCGCGCGCCCTGCCCGACGCGTGGACGTTCGCGAAGCCGGAAGACGTGCTGCAGAGCCGGATTCTCGCCGTGGAAGCCGCTTTGACGCGGCTGCTGCCACCGGACTCGGCGGTGGATGAACTCACCGGGCTGCTCGAACGCGCCGTCGCCGGCTGCCGCTTCGACGGCCGTCCGCTCGCCGCCGCGTGGGCGTCGGCGATGCGTCCCGACCGCCCGCTCGCCCGCCTCTGGCTCGCCACCTGCGCCCTGCGGGAACACCGCGGCGACGGCCACGTGCTCGCCGGCGTCTCCGCCGGGCTGTCCGGCCTCGACGCGAGCCTCACCCACATCGCCGCCGGCGCCACGACGCGCGAGATCGTCCAGCGCGCCCGAGGCTGGACCGACGAGGAATGGGACGACTCGACGGCCCGCCTGCTTTCCCGTGGCCTGCTCGACCCCGCCGGCCGGCTCACGGCGAGCGGCGCCGCCGTCCGCCACGACGTCGAGGTGATGACCGACCGCCTGGCCGCGGACCCGCTCGACGCGCTCGGTCCCGACGCGGTGGACCGCGTGCTGGAGCTGGCCGTACCGCTCAGCCGTGCGGTCGTCGACGCGGGTGGCCTCCCGATCCCGAACCCGATGGGTGCGGTCCGGCCGTAAGCGCTGCGCTATGCAGTGACAGCCATGGCCACCAACCCCTCGATCGGAGAGTTCACTACCTCGAAGCCATAGAACGACACGGCCACGCGATCCTCACCGCTGGTAGCTTCGCCTGAGTGAAGGCTGCGTTCGTCGAGAGGCCCGGCCCGGTCGAGGAAATCCGCTTCGGCGAGCTCCCCGATCCCGTGCCGGCGCTCGGTGAGGTGCTCGTCGAGGTCGTCGCGAGCACCGTGAACCCTGTGGACACGTTCGTGCGCAACGGGATGTGGCCGGTGCCGGGACCGTGGCCGCTCGTGCTGAGCCGGGATTTCGTCGGCCACGTCGTGGGCTCGGCGAACGGCTTCGCGGCCGGGGAAACGGTGTGGGGCAACAGCCTCGGGCATGGCGGACGACAGGGTGCGGCGGCCCAACGCGTGGCCGTGGCGGCGGATCGGTTGTACCGCCTGCCCGCCGGCGTCGATCCGTTCGACGCCGTCGCCGTGGTGCACCCCGCGGCCACGGCGTACCTGGCGTTGTTCACACACGGTGGGCTGCGCGCCGGGCAGACCGTGCTGGTCGTCGGCGGTGGCGGTAACGTCGGGACCGCGTTGATCGAGCTCGCCGCCGGGGCGGGTGCGCGCGTGGTGGCCACGGCGTCGGCGGCGGATCTGGACCACTGCGTGTCTCGCGGCGCCGATGTGGCGCTGGACTACCGCAAGACCGACCTGCCGGACGGCATCGACCTCTACGTGGACACCTCCGGCACGAACGACCTCGTAACGGCCGTGGCGCACCTGGCTTTCCGCGGCCGGATCGTGCTGCTCGCGGGGCCGCGCAGCCGGCCGGTGCTGCCTGCCGGGGCGCTGTACCTGAACGACCAGTCCGTGGTCGGGTTCGTCATCTCCCGGGCGACGGCCGCGGAACTGGCCGACGCGGCGGCGGCGCTGAACGAGCGCTTCACCGCCGGTGGCCTGCGTCCGCGGGCGGTGGAGCGGGTGCCGCTCGCCGAAGCAGCCGACGCGCACGGGCGAATGGAACGTGGTGAGCTGCACGGGCGCCGGATCGTGCTCGTCGCCGCGGATCCTGTCGATTCCTGAGCACCTCGTTCGACGCACGGGTGGAAGCGCAAACCCGACGAACGGAGAGCCCATGCTGCTCGAAGGAAAGAACGCAGTGGTCTACGGCGCTGGCGGAGCGATCGGCGGCGCCATCGCGCGCGCGTTCGCTGAAGAAGGCGCGCGCGTCTTCCTGGCCGGCCGTACGCGCGCGAAGCTCGAGAAGGTCGCCGACGAGATCCGGGCGGCGGGCGGGCGCGCCGATGTCGAGGAGTTCGACGCCCTCGACGAGCAGGCCGTCGACAGGCACGCCGACGCCGTGGTCGCCGCCGGCGGCAGCCTCGACATCTCGGTCAACGCCATCACCCACGGCGACGTGCAGGGCACCCCGTTCCTGGAGATGTCCCTGGCCGACTACGAACAGCCCGTGGTCACGGCCGTGCGCACGACGTTCCTCACCATGCGCGCGGCCGGGCGGCACATGAAGCGCGCACGCGGCGGCGTCGTGCTCGTCTTCGGCGGCGACGGGGACCCGGTGCGCACGCACCCGGTCGGCGGTCTGCAGGTGGCGTTCGCCGCGCTCGAGGCGATGCGCCGGCAACTCGCCGCGGAGCTGGGCGGCTACGGCGTCCGCACCGTAACCCTGCGGTCCGGCGGCATTCCCGAATCGCTCCCGGCGGATTTCGCGCACACCGAGGCGGTCACGGAAGGAATCGCGAAGAGCACGATGCTCGGCCGCCCCGCGACGCTCGCCGACGTGGGCGCGGTCGCCGCGTTCGTCGCCTCCGATCGCGCTCGCACCATGACCGCCGCGACGACCAACATCAGCTGCGGCGCACTCGTCGACTAACACTGACTAACCCTTGCCTCGCGCCGAGATCTGCTGCACGGCCCAGGCGTTGCCATCCGGGTCGGAGAAGTGGAAGAAGCCGATGTTGTCGAGGTCCTCGGGCCGGCCGGTGGCAGGGTCGGGCCCGAGGAGCTGGATCTCGCTGACGTCGACGCCGCCCGCGAGCAGCGTCTCGCGGGCGCGCGGCAGGTCGGCGACCACGAGCTGCAGGCCCTTGAGTGACCCGGGCGGCATCGGGGGCACCACGCCCTCGCCGACGACGATCGAGCACCCGGAGCCCTGCGGGGTCAGCTGCACGACGCGCGCACTGGGCCCCACCACGGTATCGTGGTCGACGTGGAAGCCGCACTGCTCGGCGTAAAACGCCTTCGCGCGGTCCACATCGGACACGGGAACGATGACGACCTCGAGTGTCCAGTCCATCCCCGAGTTCTAATCGGGCAAACCAGGCGGGTCAAGGTTCGGCGGTTCAACCACGCCGGTGTCAGCTACCCAGGAACCGCGACAACGCTTCGCGCGCCCTGGCATCCCGAGAAGCCAGCGCCTGCAGCTCCTCGGCGAGCACCGTCACCCACTCCTCGACGTCGGTGTCCCGGCGGCTGATCACGACCCCGCGCACCACCTGGCGAATCTCGCCCGTGACCCCGCCGGACCGGTCGGCCGTGAGCACGAGCAGCTGGTGCGGCGTCGACACGCGCACCTGGACCGGCTGCCCGAGGCGCCCGGCCACGCGGTCGGCGAAGCTGCGCCGGCGGTCGATCTCGACCATGCCCGGCGGGAGGGCGTCGCCGAGAGTCTCGGACAGCACGCGTGTGTAGGACTCGACGTCGGCGCGATCGGCGCGCAGGGCGGCCACCAGAAGGTGGAACTCGCCGGCCGGGCCGAGCTCTGACCCGGACATCAGTCGGTGAGGGGCAGCACGAGCTGCGGCTTGGTGATGCGGTGGTCGGGGCGCAGTGGCTTCACGGCGGTGCCGATGGCGAAGAACTCCGTCGTGTGCCCGCCCCATCGATGCGGCAGTGACAGCAACTGCACCCCCACGATGCCTTCGGCCTTCAGCTGCTCGGCCTCGGCCTGCATGCGGGACATCGCCAGCTCGCGCGCGTCGTAGAGGGCCTCGGTGTACTGGGGGATCTCGACGTTCTGCCCGATGTTGCTCATCGCCTGGCGGAAGCGCTGGTGCGCGATGTGGTAGACGCACGTGCCCATCACCATGCCCAGCGGCGCGTAGCCGGCTTGCACGAGCGTCCAGAAGTCCTGGCCGGACAGGTCGGACGTGAACGGCTTGCCGGTGTTGTTGCGCCACGCGCCGGGCTCGTCGGCCTTCACCGCGGTGCCCACGGCGATGAACTCCGCCAGGTCGCTGCCGAACTCCTTGAACTCGATCTCCAGGCGCACGGCCACGATCCCGTCGGCGCCCAGCAGATCGGCCTCGGTCTCCATGCGCGTCATCGCGAGCTCGCGCGCGTGGTACATCGCCGCCGACAGGCGGTCCATCTCTTGGTTCTTGCTCCAACGCCCCATCTGGAACCCGACGTGGTAAATGCTCGATCCGAGCACCAGGCCCAGCGGGCGGAAGCCGGCCTCGCGCACGAGCAGGAACTCGTTCACGCTCAAGTCGGACGTGAACAGGCTCGTCGCCTGCCCCGGCCGCATCTCGGCGAGCCGGCGCATCGCATCCTCGGGGATGTGCTGTGCGGCGGGGTCCGTGGTCGTCACAGGGCCTCCTTCAAACTCGGTTGAGCGGCAGGATCGTGAGCGCGGACGTGGGCGCGGCGCTGCCGACGTGGAATCGGGCGATGGCGGTGCCGAACACGCTCGCCACCCCGGCCACGGCCACCTCGCCCAGCTGCCACGTGTCGAGCGACATCCGCGAGACGATCGCCCCGTCGGCGCCGGTGGTCTGCACGGTCTTGCGGAACTGGCTGCGCGCGTCGGCCCGCACCTCGGTGACGAGCCGGGTGTGGGCGTCGACCTCGACATTCCCGGCCCACATCGTGGTCTGGTACTGCATGTTGTAGTCGAACGTGGTGTGCGCCGAGATGCCGATCGCGACGGCCGCGGGCACCCAGCCGGCCTGCATCAGCTTGCCGACGTCCTGGCCCGGCAGCTCGGTGGTGAACACGCGCCCGGGCCGTTGCCCCGTCTCCGCGCGCACCGCGGTGCCGAGCGCCACGAACTCCTGCATGGTCTCGTCGAGCCGCGTCACCGACGTCGTGATGCCGAGGATGCCGTCGGCGCCGATCGCCTCGGCCTCCAGCCGCAGCCGGTCCAGCGCGACGCGGTAGCCCTGACGGAGCGCGTCGGCGTAGATGGCGGCCTGCTGGTTGGGCGTGATGCCGAAGCCGGAGGTCCAGCCGAGGCGCTCCACGACGCACCCCATGACCTCCCCCACGGGGGTGAATCCGGCGACTTCCGCGCCGACCGCGCCGGGGACGCTCAGCAGGGAGGTGCGCAGGCCGGACGAAGCGAACCGGTCGACGCGCGCCCGCGCGACCGGCGGCAGTCCACGGCCATCCCAGTCGGGCACTCGGACCTCCTCGCGGGCCTCGGCGCGGCCCTCAGCGTCCATCGTGGCACGCGGGGGAGGCGAAGTCGGAACGAGAAGGCGGGGTTGTCCGGAACGTCCTTCAGTGTGTGGCGAGCTCCACGCGGTTGCGGCCCGCCTGCTTCGCCCGGTAGAGCGCGGTGTCGGTGGCGACCAGCACGTCGTCGACGCCGGTGAGGTGCTCGGCCGGGTAGAGCGCGCAGCCGATCGACACGGTCAGGTCGCTGATCACCGTGTCGCGCTCGGGCAGCGGCACGACGACCTGCGGGATGCGCCGGCGGATGCGGTCGGCGAGCTGGCCGAGTTGCTCCATCGTCGGCACGTTGGGCAGCACGATCGCGAACTCCTCGCCGCCCCAGCGGCCGCAGATGTCCTGGTCGCGCACTTCGCTGCGCAGCGCGATGGCGATCTCGCGCAGCACGACGTCGCCGGTCGGGTGGCCGTAGGTGTCGTTGATGGCCTTGAAGTGGTCGAGGTCGAGCAGCAGCACGCCGACGGTGCCGTTGCCGGTGCGGGCGCGCTCGAGGTATTGCTCGGCCAGCGTGCGCCACCAGCGCTTGGTGGCCAGTCCCGTGGTCACGTCGGTGCGCGCGTCGCGCTGGAACTGCGCGAGCAGCAGGCCGCGGTGCAGCGCCACCAGCGCCACGACCACGCCGGTGAGCACCAGTGGGTTGGCCAGCAGGAGCAGCGCGGCGGTGACCAGGCCCAGGCCGATCGCACCGGCTTCCAGCAGTTGGTCGCCGAAGCCGGAGAACAGGTCCGACAGCGAGCGCGGCGGGCTCGAGAGCGCGATGGCGACCATCACCAGCGCCGTGTTGATGGCCCAGCGCAGGGCGGCCGCGAAGATGACGACGACCAGGTCGGTGAGGCCGGGCAGGAAGCCCGTGACCGGCACACCGGGGTAGTGGTGCATGCCCAGCGCGAGCACGGCGACCGCCGCCTGCGTGCCGCACAGCACGGTCGCGGCGGAGAAGATCCAGCGGTGGGGGAGCACGGGCCGTTCGCGCGGCCAGACGCGCCACCACGCCATCGCGTAGGTGAACACGACCATCGCCGTGGCCAGCACTGCCGGCAGCGCCACCACGGCCGCGATGCTCCACACGGCCTTGGTGTCGACGTACGCGACCGTGGGCGCGCGGTTGTACTCGCGCTGGCGCTCGATGTGGCGAGTGGCCTCGATGGCGGCTGCCGCGCACACGGCCAGCACGCCGAAGCGGATCAGGTCCTGCTGGTGCACCGGCGCCAGCCACGCGGTGCTCACCGACGCCAGGATCGCCAGGAAGTTGACGAGGAGCACATAAGTGCGGACATGAGAGGGCAACCGCCAAAGGCGCCAGCCCGTGAACCATCCGGCAGACCGGTTTGCTCGTCCGCGCACTCTTCACCTCACCCGGTTGGCTTCTACCGTAAACGACGGGGCGCGCCGTGTGCCGCCCGTGGTCCGGACTCTGGGACCTGGCCGGGGAATTTCGCCCGGACAGCCCAGCGCCCGGCCCGCGCAGAGGGGAGGTGACCACTGAGCGTAGTGGTGGCCCGCCGCGATTCCTTGGCGTACCTGGGAATCCGCGGCCTCCGGCCACTGAAGCCACTGACGTGCGACAACCACGATCGGTGACCGGCGGGCTCCGCGAAACCGCCGGTCGGCGCGGCCCCGGCGAGGAGGTGACGACGGTGCGCGACAACAACTGGACGGTGTCCGCCTGAGTGGTCTGGACCGTTGAGCTCGACTTGAGGTCGAGAGTTCCGGTGTTTCGATGCGTTCTGCGGGAGGAGGTGTCCACGGTGCAGGACAACAACTGGTGAGTCCGAACTGTTGGCGAACCGCTACGCGGAAAGGAGGTCCGGCGGTGCGGGACAACAACTGGTGACGGCCGAAGTCCGCTGATCAGCCGAGGTGAAAGGGGGTAGAGCCGTGCGTGACAACAACTGGTGACCGACGAGCCCGGCGAAGCACCGGCAGGGAAGGAGGTTTCGGCGATGCGTGACAACAACTGGACCCGCTGAGGTCCTGAGGTCAGACCAACGAACACAACGAGCGGAGAGGAGACGTCGGTGCGTGACAACAACTGGACCCGCTGAGGCGAGTGGTCAACGTCCGTGACGAGTGGAGAGGAGACGTCGGTGCGTGACAACAACTGGACCCGCTGATCCCCGTAGGCGACCCCGACGAGCCCGAGAGGAGAAGCACGTGCGCGACAACAACTGGACCTGCTGAACCCCGCCCGACAACCCCGACGAACCCCGACCGGCCGAGAGGAGCGCCAGGTGCGCGACAACAACTGGACCTGCTGAACCGAAGCCCGGCGAACACCCGACGAGGGGGTGAAAGGCATGCGTGACAACAACTGGACGTGAGTCCTGCCCGCGAGAGAGCCCGACTGTGCACGCGAACCACGAGCGCCACGACAACCACGAGGAGGTGGGCCGGTCACCGGACGTGAGCCGTGAGGTTCAGGACGCAGCAGGTGGCGTGGCCTCGTCGAGAGGACTTCGACGGGGCCACGCCGCGCGCAGCCACGCCGTGGCTGCGAGGGCGGCGACCGTCGCACCGGCGACGGCCGCGACGGCCACCACGGTGGTGGGCGCGAGCACCTGGGTGAGTGCTCCGGCGGCCGCGATGGCGAGGCCCTGCGACGCCCGCAGCGCCGCGATCGCGACGCCGATCACCTGGCCACGCTGCTCGGGCGGGGCGGCCAGGCTGTACTGCACCTGCGTGATCAAGTCGTGCGCGGAGAACATTCCGGACAACGTCCACAAAACCACCATCACGACGAGCCCGGGGGTCCAGCCCGTCGGCAGCAGCACGAGGCTGGTGGCCACCGCGAGCGGCCCCAGCAGCCGCGCCTGGCGCACGCGCGGCACGCGGCTCAGCAGCACCGCGCCGAGCAGTGACCCGACGGGGTTGGCGATGAGCAGCCACGGCAGCACCCCCGTGCCGCCGAGCTGCGCGGCGATCGGCACGGCCAGGCCTTCGGGCACCACGTAGAACCCGCTGCAGCAGGCGATCGCCAGCAACGACCGCAGCCGCCGGTCTCGCCCGACCAGCCGGCAGCCCGCGACGAGCGAAGCCCACTGGGAAGCCGCCGCGGGACCCCGCTTGACGACGTCGACCGGGTGCGGCCGCAGCCCGCAGCGCAATGCGAGCGCCGACACGGCGAACGTCACCGCGTCCACCGCCAGCGCGCCCGTCACCCCGAGCCACGCGACCACCGCCGCGCCGGCGCCGAAGCCGATCACGAGCGCCGCCTGGTAGGTCGAGGACAACATCGCCTGGCCGACGGGCAACCGGTCCGGCCCGAGGATGTCCGGCAGCACGGCCTGTCGCGCCGCCTGGAACGGGCCCGCTGCCAGCTGCACGACCACCAGCAACGCCGCCGCGACCGGCCACGGCAGCCCGGGGATCGCCATCACGGCCACGAGCACGGCTCGCAGCACATCGGCCACCACGAGCACCGTGCGGCGCGGGAACCGGTCGGCGAGGCCGCCGAGCGCGCCGCCCAGCAGATCCGGCAGGTAAGTCAGCGCGTACGTGAGCGCCGCCCAGCCCGCGGATTCGGTACGGTCGAACACGAGAACCGTGAGCGCGACGCGAGCCAGTTGATCACCGGCGACCGACAGCACGTGCGCGAGCCACAGGGCCCGGAATTCGGTCACGCCTAACACGTTTCGGAATGACGGGGCCTCGGCGGTCATATGATCACAGTGTCCCGGGTCGGCCACGCGGAGCAACCCCCGCACCCACCGGTGGGTCGTAGGGACACCCGGGCGAGCGCCGTGAAAAACTTGGCGATCGCCGTCCGTGAACGTCGCACTGAGGGGTTTTTTCGTTGACCGAGGAGAGCCGGCAGATCGCCGGTCGCTACCAGCTCGTCGAGCTCATCGGCAGCGGCGCCATGGGCATGGTCTGGCGCGGCGAGGACAAGATCCTCGGCCGCGTCGTCGCGGTGAAAGAACTCCTCATGCCGATGAACCAGGGCGAGGAGAAGGTCGCCGAGGCGAAGAGCCGCGCGATGCGCGAGGCTCGCATCGCCGCGCGCCTGCAGCATCCCAACGCCATCTCCGTGTTCAACGTGGTCGAGTACGAAGACCGGCCGTGGCTGATCATGGAGTACCTGCCCTCGCGCAGCCTCTCGGCGAAGCTGCACGACGATGGTCCGCTGACCGTCGACGAGGTCATCCCCATCGCCGTGCAGCTGGCCGGCGTGCTCGCCGCCGCGCATCGCGCCGGCATCGTCCACCGCGACGTGAAGCCGGGCAACGTCCTGCTCGGCGAAGACGGCACGGTCAAGGTCACCGACTTCGGCATCTCCCGCGCGGTCGGCGACGTCACGCTGACGGCGACGGGCGAAATCTCCGGTACGCCCGCGTTCCTCGCGCCCGAAGTCGCGCGCGGCGAAGAAGCCATGTTCGCTTCCGACGTCTTCGCCCTCGGCGCCACGCTCTACATGGCGGTGGAGGGCGCGCCGCCGTTCGGCACGGCGGACAACGCGATCGCATTGCTGTACCGCGTGTCCAGCGGTTCGATCAACCCGCCGAAGCAGGCGGGGAAGCTGGAGCCGCTGCTGCTCAAGCTGCTGGAGCTCAAGCCCGAGGACCGGCCGTCGATGGCCGAGGTGCTCACCGAGCTGAGGGAGCTCGACGGCGGCGTCACGCCCGTCGCGGCGGTGCCGATTCCGCTGACGGTGCCCGCGCCGCTCCCGGCTGCTCCGGCTCCGGCCGTCGCTCCGACGACTCCCGCCCCGGCACCCGTCGACCGAAGACGGCGCTCGATGGTCCTCGCCGGCCTCGGCGCCGTGCTCGTGGTGGTCGTCGTCGTGGTGATCGTGCTGGTGAACCGCAACAGCGGCACGACCCCGACCGCCGGTGGCGCGGCGCCGGTGATCAACTCGTCGTCCGCGAACTCCCCGGGGCCGACCACGAACCCGCCGACGGCACCGACTACTCCGACGACACCGCCGCCGAGCAAGCCGTCCGTGCCGAGCACCCCGCCGTCGTCGCCGAGCAGCAGTTCGGTCAGCTCACCGCAGGACATGGCAGCCGCGCTGACGCACTACTTCACGCTCATCCCGGGCGACCTGAAGACGAGCTTTGGTCTCTTGACGGACAACTTCAAGACGACCAACGACCAGGACTACGCCAGGTACCAGAGTTTTTGGAGCGGTCGCACCGCTCGTGCGAGCGACGTCAAGCAGATCGGGCCCGACACCCTCAGCGCCGAGATCACCTACGGCGGCAGGGTCAACACGACAGAGCGCCACACCTACCACATGGTCAACGACAACGGCGTCTGGAAGATCGACTCCGAAAGCAAGTAGCGCTCACTCCAGCAGCAGTTCGATGGCCCCGGCCGCGTCGGCGACGACGTGGTCCGGGGCCTTTTCGTCCCCGCTCCACGCGCGCCCCCGATCGACCCACACGGTGTGCAGCCCCGCGGCCCGGCCGCCCGCGACGTCGGTCTCCTCGCCGTCGCCGACCATCCAGCCGTCGCGCAACGGCGCCTCGCAGCGTGCCGCCGCGATCTCGAACAACCGCCGGTCCGGCTTGCCGACGCCTTCGTGCTCGGAGATCGCCCACCCGTCCACGAGCCCCGCGACACCCGTACACAGGAGAGTTGCGAGCTGCTGATCGGCGTTGCCGTTGGTCACGACGCCGATCCGCCAGCCCGCCGCCCGCAGCCGCGGCAGGCCGGCCAGCACGCCCGGCGCGGCGGGGATCAAAGTCGGGTGCCGCTGCCGGTACGACTCGAGCAGCTCAGCGGCAGTGTCCCGTAGGGCGAACCGGTCGCGCACGTCCTTGAAGAAGACGTCGCGCGGGGCGAGCCCGTCCTGGTCGGCGGACGTGAGCCAGGCGGCGTCGTCGGGCGTCAGGCGGTGTTCCGCGCAGAACTCCCAAACCCAGCGCCGGAACCCCTCCGCCCGGTCGACGAGGGTGTTGTCGAGGTCGAACAGCACGAGCCGCACCGAACGACCCTAAGCAGACATCGCGCGCACCCGCACGCTGATCCGGCCCGAACGACCCGAGCGGCGCAGGCCGACCGTCGGGTCAGCGCGCGAGCAGCTCCAGCGAGACCTCCCACAGCAGCGTCGCGGCTTCGGGGTCGAGCGCGTGGGCCGCGACGCCGTCGCGTGACGGGGGGAGGTGGGGCTCGGCTTCGTTGTTGTCCTCGAAGTAACGGCCGCCGACGCCGTCCAGCAGGGGAGACGCCGCGAGCAGCACCGAGGTCGACGCGCCCTGCTCGGTGGTCTTCCACGCGTAGGTCCTGGCGATCTCGGCGAACTCGGGGTCGGCCGCCTGGTGGCGCTGCAGGTTGGTGCGGATGCCGCCGGGCATGAGGGCGTTGGTGGTGATCCCGTCGGCGGCCCAGCGCCGCGTGGCCTCGACGGCGAAGAGCACGTTCGCGGACTTCGACTGGCCGTAGGCGGACCAGGGTCGTACTCGCGGCGCTCGAAGTGGACGTCGTCGAAGACGATGCCCGAGCGCAGGTGGGCACTGGAGCTCACGGACACGATGCGCGCGTCGCCGGCTCGGGCGAGGGCGTCGTGCAGGCCGAGCGCGAGGCCGAAGTGGCCGAGGTGATTGATGGCGAACTGGTGCTCCCGCCTTCCGGCGTGCGATTGAGCGGTTCGGCCATCACGCCGGCGTTGTTCACGAGGATGTGGAGCGGGCCCTGCCAGTCGCTCGCCAGCTTGGCGACGGAATCGCGATCGGCCAGCTCGAGGTGCTTGACGTCGACCGCCGCGTTGCCCGTGGCCGCTGTGATCGCGTCGGCGGTGCGGTGCCCGGCCTCGGTGACGATCACGCGGACATTAACCGGAGGATCCTCCGCTCGCAAGTATGCTTGAGTTGACGAGACGGAAGGGGTGAGAGGTGACCAAGCCACTGCGCGCGGACGCGCGGCGCAACCGCGACCTCCTGCTCGCGTCCGCGGTGCGGCTGTTCTCCGAGAAGGGCCTCGACGCCACGCTCGACGCGATCGCCAAGGACGCCGGCGTCGGCATCGGCACGTTGTACCGCCACTTTCCGACGCGCGAGGCCTTGATCGAGGCCGCGTACCGCAATGAGCTGGACCAGCTGTGCGACGCCGGCCCCGCGCTGCTGCAGGAGCTGCCGCACTACGAGGCGTTGCGCACGTGGATGGACCGCTTCGTGGACTACATGACCACGAAGATCGGCATGTCCGACGCCCTGCGCGCCGTCATCGCCTCCGGCGGCAACCCCTACGCCCACAGCCGCGACCGCCTGAACTCGACCATCGAGCAGCTGGTCTCCCCGCTGATCGCCGCCGGCACCCTCCGCGGCGACGTCCTCGTGGACGACGTCCTCATCGGACTCAGCGGCATCGCCCTGGCGGCAGGCGAGCCTTCGCAACGCGAGCAAGCCGGGCGGCTGCTCGACCTGCTGCTGGACGGGCTGCGCTTCCGCGGCTGAGCGGCCGGGTCACGGCAGGGTCAGCGGGGTGGTCGGTAGCGGTGCCTTCAGCTCATCGGTGAGACAGAAGACCGTCGGGGCGTCCTTGTCGTCGGTGGCGGAGAAGGTGTAGTCGAGCGCGTTGCACTGGGTTCCCGGGGCGACCTCGGCGTCGACGCGGAGCTTGGCGTCGGGGTCGGCGCAGTCGACGATCCTCGGGTGGCCGGTGGCCATCTTCTCGTTGACGGTGACGCCGCCGATGCAGTCGCCGACCGCGAGCCAGCGAACGTCGGTGGGATCGTCGTTCGCGGGCGCCGGCTGTCGGCACGCGCCGAGGCCGAGTGCGCACGCGAGGCCGATGGCCGCGAAGATCGCGGATCGGTGGGCCCGAATCCTCGGCATGCGCGCACGGTAGCTCGGCTTGGGGGGACTGGTCCCGGTGGTGAAGTCGCGCGCCGAACTTGACCTTGACATCGTGACAAGGTCTTCACTGGGTCGCAGGAGGTGGTCCCGATCAACACGCCACACAAGAACCCCAACCTGCTCGAAGCACTCAGCGCCGGTAACTCGTCGGTGCGGCTGCAGGCGGCGCTTGCGGCCGGCACGGACGCCGACCCTGGGCTCCTCGAGACGCTCGTGGCGCGGTGCGCGGTGGAGCCGGATTTCTTCGTGCGCGACATGCTCACGTGGGCGTTGACCCGGCTGCCGGCGGAGCTCACCGTGCCCACGCTCGTCGGGGAGCTGCGGTCCGACGGTGCGCAGGCCCGGAGCCAGGCGCTGCACACGCTGTCCAAGATCGGCGACGGGAGAGTCTGGCCCGAGATCACGTGGTCGCTGCTGCGCGACGCCGACGACGAGGTCGCGCGGAGTGCGTGGCGGGCGGCCGTCGTGCTCGTGCCCGAGGTGGAAAAGCCCGCGCTGGCCGAGGAGCTGGCAGCGCAGCTCGGACGCGGGGACCGGAACGTGAAGCTGAGCCTGAGCCGGGCGCTCGTCGCGCTCGGGGACGTGATCGAGCCGATGCTGCTGACGGCGCTGGCGAGTGCCGACCCCGTGGTGCGGGCGCACGCCCGCGCGACGGAGCGGCTGCTGCGCGACCCAGAGGCGGCGTTCGACCCGGCCGTCGACGAGGCGAAGCGGATCGCCGCGCTCGGACCGGAACGTGCGGCGGAGGTGGCCGGTGCTGATCGGTGAGGTGGCGCGCCGCTCGGGGGTGAGTGCCCGGATGCTCCGGCACTACGACACCCTCGGGCTGGTGCGTCCCACCGGCCGTACCGTCGGTGGCTACCGCGAGTACTCCGCCGAGGACATCCGGCGGATCTTCCACGTGGAAAGCCTGCGGTCGCTGGGGTTGTCGCTGCGAGAGATCGGCCGGGCGCTGGAGGATCCGGCGTTTGCACCGTCCACATTGGTCGGTGAGCTGATCCGGCGGACGGAAGACCGGCTGAAGCGCGAGCAGGAGCTGCTGGAGCGGCTGCGCCGGGTCGACGCGTCGGCGCCGCCGGGCTGGCAGGACGTGCTGCGCCTGGTCGAGCTGCTGCACGGGCTCGACTCGCCGGATGCCGCGCGCCGGCAGCAGGCCGCGCTGGCCCCGGCGGAGGAGGTGCCGCCGGAGCTGCTGGCGGAGGCGGTGCTCGCCGAACCCGACCAGAACGTCGCGGGTGCCCTGCGGTGGGCGCTCGCGCGCGCCGGTGGCGACGGGCTGGCGAGCCTGGCGGCGGGCGTGCGTTCCGACGACGTCGAAGTCCGGCGGCGCGCGGTCCGGGCGATCGCCTCGCTGCCGGGGGAGGACGCGACGGCGGTGCTTCGTGAAGCGCTCGGGGACTCGGACCCGACGGTGCGGACGCGGGCGGCTCTGGCGTTGGGCGGCCGCGGTTTTCCCGAGGCCGTGCCGACGCTCGTCGCCATGGTGGTGGACGGGCCCAACGACGTCGAGGCGGCCGAGGTCCTGGGCGCGCTGTCGCTGGCCGCCTCGTGCGCCGGCCCGATCAAGGCCGCGCTGGCCGACGAGCTCGCCGCCCACCCGTCGGATTCGGCCGTGCGGATCCGGTTGACGCAGGCGCTCGCCGAGCTCCCGGCGGCCGAAGATCTCCTCCAGCGGCTGACCCAGGACGGCGACCCGGCCGTCGCCCTCGTCGCCTCGGCTCTCGCGCGAATGCGGCGGTCTGACGGCTGATATTGGGCCGTTCAGGTGACAAGGGGACCGTTTTTGTCGGTGTTCGATGCGAACATGTGTTCGTGTCGACTGAAGGCCCCATCCTCCACGCCGACCTCGACGCGTTCTACGCGTCGGTCGAGCAGCGCGACGATCCGCGCCTGCGCGGCCGGCCCGTGATCGTCGGGGGCGGGGTGGTGCTGGCGGCGAGTTACGAGGCGAAGAGGTTGGGCGTGCGCACGGCCATGGGCGGTGCGCAGGCTCTGCGGCTGTGCCCGCACGCGGTGGTGGTGCCGCCCCGGATGGCGGCGTACAGTGCGGCGAGCAAGGCCGTGTTCGAGGTCTTCCGCGACACCACGCCGGTCGTGGAGGGGCTGTCGATCGACGAGGCGTTCCTCGACGTGGGCGGGCTGCGGCGCATCGCGGGGAGTCCGTCGGAGATCGCGCGGCGGCTGCGGGCCGAGGTGCTGGCGCGCGTCGGGCTGCCGATCACGGTGGGGGTGGCGCGCACGAAGTTCCTCGCGAAGGTGGCCAGCGCGGTGGCGAAGCCGGACGGGTTGCTGGTCGTGCCGCCCGACGGGGAGCTGGAGTTCCTGCACCCGCTGCCGGTGGAGCGGCTGTGGGGCGTGGGGAAGGTGACGTCGGAAAAGCTGCGCTCACGCGGGATCCGCACCGTGCGGCAGGTGGCGCAACTGCCGGAGGTGGACCTGGTTTCGATGCTCGGGCGGGGAGCCGGGCACCACCTCCACGCGCTGTCGCACGGTCTGGATCCGCGTCCGGTGCAGGTCGGGCGACGCCGGCGGTCCATGGGTTCGCAGCGGGCGTTGGGGCGCCGGCGGCGGACGATGGCGGAGCTGGACGAACTTCTGGTGTCCATTGTGGACCGCCTGGCGCGGCGGCTGCGGTCGGCGTCGCGGCTCACGCGCACGGTGGTGCTGCGCATGCGGTTCGCCGACTTCACGCGGGCCACGCGGTCGCGGACGCTGGTCGAGGCCACTGATCACACCGAGACGTTGCTGGCCGCGGCGCGGAAGTTGTTGGTGGAGGCCCAATCGCTGGTCTACGACCGCGGGCTCACGCTGCTGGGGATCTCGTTCTCGAACCTGACGCCGCACGGGTCGGTGCAGCTCGTGCTGCCGTTCGAGATCGAGGACGGGGTCGCGGTGGATTCGGCCGTCGACGGGATCCGCGACCGGTTCGGGAGCGCGGCGATCACGCGGGGGTCGTTGCTGGGGCACGACCCGGGGATGTCGGTGCCGCTGCTGCCCGATTGATCTCCACCGGTCGCGGGTGCATCAGGTGAAAAACTCACTGTGGATCAGCGGCGGATGCTCTGAATGGCCCTGTAACGAACGAAGGGCCTCGGGCGACGGAGGGGCAGCTACGTTTTCCCGAGTCTTTCCGAAAATGCCAGAGCGGTACCCCTCGGACGAAATAGTGAGAAAGCATGGACAAGCAAAGACGTCGGCGTGGTATCACCATTCTCTCGGTGGTGGCGGCCTCCGCCGCGATGCTGTTCGTGGCGCCCGGCGCGGCGCTCGCGGCCCCGCCCAGCAGCGCGATCGACGTGAGCCCCACGAGCCTGCAGCGCGGTGAGACCTTCACGGTCACCGAGACGCTGTACAACACGCAGGACTTCGTCGTCACCGGCGCCAAGGCCGCGCTGTACGGCAAGGAGACGCCGATCACCGACGTCGCCGACGTGGTGTCCTGCAACGTCGCTTGCGGCGTGCTCGGCAGCAGCCTCCGCGCGACCGTCGGCGACCTCGCGCCGAGCCAGAGTGCCACGGTCATCTTCACCCTCAAGGTCAAGGACACCGCCCCGACCGGCTCGGTCACCCTGCAGGACCAGTTCGTGGGCGACAACTTCGCCTTCGAAACCCTCGACGGCCCGGCCATCACCATCACCCCGGCCACCGACTCCGCCGACATCGCCGTGTCGCTGAGCGCCGCTCCCGCGGGCGTCCTCAGCTCGGAGATCACGTACACGATCACCGCCAAGAACGCCGGCCCCGCCACCGCTACCGGCGTCAAGCTCCAGGCGACGCTGGCCAACGGCCTGCAGTACTCGAAGTCTTCCAACTGCACGGCTTCCGGCCGCACGGTCAACTGCAACATCGCGTCGCTGCCCTCGGGCACCTCGGCCAAGGCGAGCTTCACGGCCCGCGCCGGCCTCCTGACCCTCGGCACGCTCACCACCACGGCCCAGCGCCAGGCGAGCTCCCCGACGGACCCCAACGCAGCCAACGACAAGGCGTCGCGCTCCTGCCACGCCGTCACCAGCCTGCTCATCAGCTGCTGACCGTTCCCCGCGAACCGGCCCGGCGCCCTCTTGACGGGTGCCGGGCCGATTCACGTTCTCTGCCTCCTCGCCTAATGCGCCGGTGGACTTTTTTCCTTACTCACCCGATCGGGTCGACAAGCCATTTTCCACGCGGTCTGTCCAGCCTGCCGGGATAACAATTCATCCCCGGTCCCATTTCCCTCGTCACACGCACTCGAATGAGTTCCGGGACGCACGTCTTCACGCAAGCCGGGCACCGTTCAGCCCGCTGCCGAAGTCCTGAACCTGGGTGGTTCAGGCAACCGGCAAGAGCCGAACGGGTTCCGGGGACCACCATCGATCCCCGGAACCCTCGCCGTCAGAAGCCCATCCGGCAGCCCGACAGCACGATCTCCTGGCCGAGCAGCGTCACCACGCGCACGGCGTACTGCGCGAGCTGGCCGTTCGGTCCGGTGACCGTCTCGTTGAGGTGCACGGTCGCCACGCCGGGGATGCCGATGGTGACCGGCCCGGCCCCGATCGGCTGGCCGTTGAGCGTGCCCACGCGGGAAGACCCGTGCAGGCCGGTCTCGTCGGCGACGCAGGACGTCTGGATGTCCTTCAGCAAGATCACCCCACCCAGCAGCGACGCGCCCGAGACGAGGGCGCCCGCGTCGGTGCGGCCGGTGGCCGCGTCGAGGGTGCAGTCGGCGTGAACGGCCTGGACGGAGGCCAGCCCGAGCACGTTCAGCGAAGCCGTGGTGTGGTCGCTGTTCGGCGGGCAGCCGGCGAGCGGCGTCTTGCCGACGTTGATCAAGCCGCTCGCGCTGAGCGACCACGCCTCGGCCCGCACGTACGACACGATCTTGACCACGGCGGTGGCCGCGCCACCGTCGTCGTCGGTCACGGTGACCAGCACATTGTGCGCGCCGACGCCGGTGAAGGCGTGCGAAGCGGTGCAGGTGCCCGAACCCGGCGTCTCGGCAACGGCGCCCGTGGCCACCGGCGAACCGTCACCGAAGTCGACCGTGCAGGTGTGCGTGTCGTGCCGGCCGATGTCGGTGAACGGCGCGGTGACGCCGATGGAGGGGTTGCGCAGCACGAGCTGCCCGTCGGGCGGCGACGAGATGCTCACGTGCGGCGCGACGTTCGTCAGCGTCAGCGTGGTCGTCTTCAGCACGGTCGGGTGCAGGCTGTCGTCGGCCGAGAGCGTCAGCGTCCACACGCCGTCGTCGTCACAGGTCACCATAGTGGACAACGCGGCGGGATCCCCGAAGACACAGGAAGTCCCACTGTCCACACCGGACTGCGGCGCCGCGCTCCAGTGCGTGGCGAGCGTGGGACCGTCCGGATCGGACACCGAACCGGCCAGCGAAACCGCCGTGCCCTCCTGGCCCGCGTACGGGCCACCGGCCACCACCACCGGCGGATCGTTCACGATGATCCGCACGATCGCGGTCGCCGCACCACCGTCGTCGTCGGTCACGCGCGCCAGCACGTTGTACGTGCCCGAAACCGTGTACGCGTGCGAAGCCGTGCATGTGCCCGAGCCGGGGGCCTCCGAGACCGAACCCGTCACGAGCGGCGAACCGTCCGCGTAGTCGACGGTGCACGTGTGCGTGTCGTGCTCGCCGACGTCGGTAAACAGCGCGGTCACCGCCACCGCCGTCCCGTGGTTGAACACCGCGTCCGTGGCCGGCGCGGTGACGCTCACGTGCGGGGCCACGTTCGACACGGTCAGGTTCGTCGTGCGCGAGACCGGTGGGTTCACGCCGTCGTCGGCGGTCAGCGTGAGGGTCCACACCCCGTCGTCGTCACACGTCACGGTGGTGCTCAGCGCTGCCGCGTCGCCGAAGGAGCACGTCGCACCGGCGTCGACGCCCGAGCCCGGCGCGACGCTCCAGTGCCGCGTGCCGGCAGGCCCGTCCGGATCGGTGACCGTGCCGGCCAGCGAGATCGCCGTGCCCTCCTGACCCGCGTACGGACCGCCCGGAGCGACGACCGGCGGCGCGTTCACGATCACGTGCGTGCAGTCGGCCACGGTGCCCGGTCCGCCGCCGTCGGTGCCGTGCGCGGTCACGCACAGCTCGTGGCGCCCCGGCGCGAGGTCGCCGGTGGCCACGGAGTACGTGACGGCCGCCGGACCCGTGCGGGGCAGCCCGGGATTCACGTTCGTCACAGGGGTCGCGCCGCCGCCGTCCACCGACAGCGTCAGTGCGCTGAGCTGCGAGTCGATCACGCCCGGGAGCACGTTGGGCAGGTTCGCGGGGTCGGGCACGGCGGTGCAGGTGCCGCCGGTGAGGTCGGCGATGGCCTGCAGGCTCGCCGGGTACGAGGTCCCGGCGCAGCTCGCACCCGCGCCGACGGCGAACGTGTAGTACGTGACGCTCGCGGGCACCGAGCTCAGCGGCGGCCGCACGTCACCGCCCGCGATGCCGTCGGAGAGGAAGACCACGACCTTGCGGTTCTCGGTCTGCGCGTTCGTCACGGTCTTCGCGGCGTTGATCCCGGCGACGTAGTCCGTGCCGCTCGGGAAGCTCTTCGCGGTGAACTTGCCGACGCCGCCGATCACGGCCGAGTCGAGCACCTCGTTGATGTCCCGGGCGCCGTTGCCGTTGTCGTCGGCGGTCGGGGTGGTCAGGGGCTGGTCGCCGGCCGCGGGACGCACGTCGGCCGCCTCGCCGCCGCTGCCGAACACGGCCGCGCCGACGCTGCCGATCACGGTGTTCGGGGCCGCCGCGTCGTTGTTGAGGGCCTTGGCCGCCGCGATCTCGCAGCCCAGCACGGTGGTGTTCGCGCAGCCGGAGCCGGTGCTGCCGGACACGTCGAGCACGTAGGTGAGCCCGGTGTCCTTCACCGCCGCGCCGGTACCCACCGACGCGGTGCCGGTGACAGTCGCGGGTCCCTGGGGGATCACGGTGTCCTCGGCCGGCGCGGTCACGGTGACCGCGATGCTCGTTCCGCCCGGCAGGTTCCCGGTCACGGCCGCGGCCGGTATCGCACTCATGGCAAGAGCCGTCACGGCCAGCGTTGCGGCGCCGGCCCACATTCTCGGTCTCAAGGCTTCACTTCCCTTTCGTCGATCGGAATCAACGGTGGGAAAGTCGCCGCCGGACCCGCGGAGTTACTCGGCCGATGCGGTGAGTGACGCAGGGTGGCCGTCACCGGTTGCGGACGAAACCAGTTCCCGGAGCCGGTCGAGGTCTTTTCGAGCCGACGGTTTTCCGGGCCGGTCGCGGGCCGAACGCAGATCCGCCAAGTACGAAAGACCGGAAACCACGACCTCCAACGGCGGACCGCTCGCGGTGAGCTCCGAAATCCGTTCCGGTGGCGCCGTTTTCGCGGGTTCGACGAGGAACGGCAAAACGAGCTTGTGGTGGTGGTAGGTGTACGCGGCACCATGGGCGCGGCACACGGCGAGAAACAGTTCCGCGTTGCGGCTCAGCTGCGGGTTGGGCGAGCTCTCGGCTTCCCTCAGGAATCGCGTGAGCAGTGATTCCTCGTCGCCGATCGCCCGCAGTCGCGCCTGGTCGCCGGGGGTCAGGTACGGATACTTCTCCACCACCACGTTCTGGTAGAAGGGATCCCGCGTGGTCGCCAGTCCCAGCAGGACGTCGAGCTCGTTGATCGCGGAGAAGTCGCCGGCGTTCGCGCCACGGTATTCGGCATTGCCCACACGATAGGTTTTGAAATACGGCCGCACGTTGAAGAAGAACCGCTCCACGTCCAACGTCTTCGACAGCGTCCGGTTGAACTGCAGCACGTCTTCCAGTGCCGTCCGCGCCGTCTCGAGCAAATACGCCGAAAGCGGGCTCGACACCCCGATCGGAACAACCCGCCGAACGGCCTCGGCCGCGCGTTGGTAAGCGAAGACCGCCAGCCCGTTGCCGGTCAGAAAAACAGCCTCGTCTTCGAGCGAGGTGAAGGTCTGGAACTGTCCGCCACTGGCCGGGTTGTACATCGCCTGGTGCGCGAAAACGAACCGCGGCGCCACGCCCAGCGAGGACCCGAGCAACGATGCCAGCGACCAGGCGGACGACAGATCCTCGGCACCCGGCGCAACCGATTCGTGCCTCCGGCAGGCAGCGAGGTGGTAGCCCACCATTCCGAGAAGTTGGTACTTCTCCCGCTCTACCACGGGTAGCGCGCCCTCGTCGAGGATGCGGCCGATCAGGTGGTGGCCCTCGGCGACGATGGCGCGCTTGAGCTCGTCCAGCTCGGGACGGCCGTCGAGGACCTCGCGCCGCTCGGCGAAGTACGCCTCTTCCAGCGCGGTGTTGTACTCGACGAACTCGTTCCTGATCCACCGGTCGAACCGGGCCACGGAAGACGTCACCGCGCCGAGGATATCCGCGGTGCTACAGCCGGTCGAGCCCGCCGAGCATGCGGGCGAGCGCCTGCGTGCGGGCCTGGGCGTCGTACGCGCCGACCGGCGGGTGGGCGTAGAGCAGCTCCTCGTTGAGCAGTTCCTCCACGAGTTCGCGCGCGGTGCCGATCGAGAGGTTGAGGTACGCCGACAGCTCGGCGACCGACACCGTGGACACGCACAGCTCGCACGCGCTGCCGTAGGGCTCCCGCAGCAGGCGGCTCAGCCGGCGGCCCAGCTCGGTGGTCGAGACCAGTGTCTCAAGCGCGAGGTCGTGGCTGACGTGCACGGGCGTGCGGGTGCGCGCGTACGGCCGCACGAGCGGCAGGTCGTCGGGTTCGCCGGCGCCTTCGGCGGGATCGGACACGCGGTGCCGGCCCGGTGTCCCGTCCGGCTCGGTCATGCCGCCACCTCCTCGCGCTCTGGTGGCAGTACAGCACCGTGATCACCGCTGTGCCAACTCCGCGCGACAAATTCTGTCCGAAGTGGACCTGACGTGGACCTGAAAACGACGGCAGCCGGGGTGCGGCGTGAATGCCGCACCCCGGCTGTCCGGGCGGAGGTGATCAGGCCGCTTCGGCCTTGGCGCGCGCCTTGTGGCGCCCGCGCAGGTCGAGCTCGATCTGCTCGAGCGTGCGGCCCTTGGTCTCGGGGACCAGCCACTTGGTGAGACCGAACAGCACGACGTTGATGCCCGCGAACAGGAACATCGAACCGCCGAGCCCGAGCGCTCCCGGATCGGAGATGATCGGGAAGATCGCGCTGATGATGCCGGTGGCGGCCCACAGCACCACACTGCTGATGCCCATGCCCGCCGCACGGACCTTGAGCGGGAAGACCTCGGCCATCATGACCCACACGACCGCGCCCCAGCCGAGCTCGTAGCCCACCAGGTAGAGCACCATCGCGACGAGCATCAGGATGCCCTTGGTGGTCACGTCGTCCACCTCGATCACGATGAACCCGGCCGCGACGAGCGTGAGGACCATGAGCACGTTGCCGATCAGCAGCAGCGGCTTGCGGCCCCAGCGGTCGACGACGAACACCACCCACGCGGTGAACAGGAACTTCGTGACACCCAGCAGCACACCGGACAGCAGCGCCGCCTGCGTGGCGAAGCCGAGGCCGATCAGCATCGTCGGGAAGTACGCGTTGACCGCGTTGACACCGCTGAACTGCTGGCCGACGGCGAGCAGCAGAGCCACGATCAGCATCGGGCGCACCATCGGCGCCCACAGGTCGCGGAAGCGCGTCTTGGCCGATTCCGTGTCGAGGCGGATGACCTCGCGGATGGTGCTGATCTCCTCGTCGACGTTCACCGAGTTGCCGTGCGAGCTCTTGAGCACCGAGCGCGCCTGCTCCTCCTGGCCGTTGGCGAGCAGCCACCGCGGCGTCTCGGGCAGGAAGATCAGGCCCACGAGCAGGATCACGGCCGGCACGACGGCACCGGCGAACATCAGCCGCCAGTTGCCGGACGGGCCGAGGCCGTAGCTCACGAGGAACGCGATCAGGATGCCGAGCACGATGAAGATCTGGTTCAGCGCGCCCATGGCGCCGCGCTGGCGGGCCGGGGCCAGCTCGGACAGGTAGGTCGGCACCGTGGACGAGGAAAATCCGATGCCGACGCCGATCACGAGCCGCGAGATGATCAGCAGCGCGAAGCTCGGCGAGACGCTCGCCGCGATCGTGCCGATGATGACGATGACCGCGGCCACCATGATCGTGCGACGCCGGCCCAGTTTCTCGTTCATCCGCGAGGAGAAGAGGGCACCGACGATCGCGCCGACCGACAGGCTGGCGGTGATCACGCCCTTGTCCCACCCGGTCAGGTTCCAGGTCTTGCCGATGAACGGCAGCACACCCGAAATGACACCGAGGTCGTAACCGAACAGGATGCCGCCGAGGGCACCGAAGAAGTACAACGTGGTCCTGTTGATGGGCCGCCGCGCCGCGGCAGTTTGTGTCATAACCGAGCCGTCTCTTTCCGGTGCTGGCCGGCCGGTCCGGCTCGCCGGTGGGGACCAGCGCCGTTCGGCCGAGCATGGTGGGTCTCGAATAGCCGGTTTTTTCCTGGCTGGGCGCCGGACGCGTTCCGACGAACTTCGCCGTACACAGTCACACGCGGCCCATCCGTGGGCAATACACCGGCTGATAACTATTCAGTCACGTGACTGGCGTTCACATATGTGGACGCGATAAGGGCAAGAGTGCCCAGGTCAGGCGCGGTGGTACAGACAATCCGGATTTCCGGTGTCGTCTCGGAACCGCGCGCATACGTCGATCGTCGTACGGTGTCGTCTGGTCACCTGGGGAAGACGAGGTACGCATGGGTGCGGGGTTCGAAGTCGTTCCGGCGACGGTGAGCGAAGCGGCGGGCCACGCCCACCGCGCGGCCGCGACCGTGCGTCCGGTGGACCTGGCCGGCCCGCTCAGTGGGATTCCGGCCGGAATGCCTGGTGGCACGAGCGTGACCGCGGCGGCGCAGCTGAGCGATGTCTGGCACGAGGCCGTGCCGCAGTGGGCGACCGACACGGACGCATACGGCGAACAGCTCGACGACGCCGCGCGCGGTTACCGCGGCGCCGAGCAGCAGGCCGCGGACGACGTGAACGGGGCGGGCCGGTGATCACCTGGGGCGTTGTGCGGAGCTGGAACGCCGGGGCGATCGGCACGGTGGCCGATCTGCTGAACCAACGCTGCGAGCAGCTCCTGGCCGCCGACGGCGACGTCGAAGGCATGACGCGCCTCGACGGCTGGACCGGCGACGCCGCGACGGCCGCGCGGGCTCGCGGCACCGCGTTGACCACGCGGCTCGAACAGCTCGTCGCCGAGGCCTCGGCCGTGCGGCGCGGCGCGCACGAGACGCAGCTGGCGGTCGAACGCATCACCGCCGACGTCCGCGACACCGACGATTTGGCTTCGCACAACGGGTTCGCCATCGACGACAGCGGCTGGGTCACCACCGTGCCTGGCCCGGGAGCGGCGCCCGACGAGCGCGTCCGCGTCGAGCTGTCCGACCGGATCGAGCAGATCCTGCGCCAGGCCACCGACGTCGACGCCGATTTCGCGGCCATCCTCACGCGCGCAGCGCGCGGCGAGATCACCGACCAGGGCGCCACAACGCTTGCGCAAGCGGCCGACGCCGGCGCCGCGCAGAGCGGCCTGTCCACTATCGGCCCGCCGCAGGGCGGCACGCCCGGCGACAACCGCGCGTGGTGGGACAGCCTCTCGACCACCTCGCAGGGCACGATCCTGCGCGACAACCCGGACCTCGTGCGCAACCTCGACGGTATCCCCGTCAAAGACCGTGACGCCGCCAACCGCCTTGTCCTGCAACGGGAAATGACCCGGCTGCGCAACGATCCGAGCGACGGCGCGAAGGCGAAGCTGCGTGGGCTCACCGACATCGACAACCGGCTCAACGGCACCGGCCCCGGCAAGCCGCAGGCGTACCTGGTCCAGCTCGACACCAGCGGCGACGGCAAAGCCGTGGTCGCCGCGGGAAACCCCGACACCGCAACGGATGTCGCCACGTACGTGCCCGGCACCGGCAGCGAGCTCTCGAAGATCGGCGGCGACCTCGGACGTTCGGACAAGATGTGGCATTCGGCGACGATGGCGGGCTCGCCCTCGCCGTCCGTGATCACGTGGGTCGGCTACGACGCGCCGGACGAACTGTGGGACGCGGCCGGCGAAAGCGATGCGGACCACGGAAAAGCCGACCTCTCGAAGTTCGAGGAAGGCCTGCGCGCCTCGCACGACGGAGCGCCTTCGCACAACACCGTGCTCGGGCACAGCTACGGCACCACGGTCGTCGGCCACGCCGCGCGCGACGGTGGCCTCGACGCGGATGAGCTCGTGTTCGTCGCGAGCCCGGGCGTCGGCGTCGACCACGCGAACCAGCTGCACCTCGACGGCGTGCCGCAGGACCAGGTGGCGCAGCACGTGCACTCCACCGTCGCCGAGCACGACATGATCAAGATCACCAACGTCGGTGTCGCCGGCCACGACCCGCTGGGGCCGAACCCGGCGGGCTCGGGCTTCGGCGGCCAGGTCTTCGACTCCGCGCCCGGTACCAAGGGCCCGTGGTACGAGGGCGGGCTTTCCGGTGCGGCGCACAGCCAGTACTGGGAGGACAACAACCCCTCGCTGCGCAGCTTCGGCCGCATCATCGCGGGGAAACCGGGGTGAGGGCCTGCCGCGCGATCGCCGCGCTGACCGTCCTGCTGACCTGTGTCGCCTGCTCCCCCGGAGGTGGGGCCATGGAAACCACGATGACCGAGAAACAAGCCCACGACCGCGTCGAGGACTATGTGCGCGCCGCGTTCGAGGCGTTGCCGGGCACGGCGTCGCGCACCTTGTTCTCGCAGAACCGGTCCGAGTGCACGGACCCGACCGACGACGGCCCGCGGGGGCGCTTCGAGATCTCGGTGACGTACGAGATCACCGGCGTGCAGGTGGCGGCGTTCGGCGAGCACTTCGACGCCGTCGTCACCTGGTGGCGGGCGCACGGCTTCACCGTCGTCACCGATCGGCGGCCGACCGACCAATACGTGTTCGTGCGCAACGCTTCCGACAGCTTCGACATGTCGATCCAGGCCAACGAGCTCGGCAAGCTGTACCTCGGGGCGACCTCGCCGTGCGTGTGGCCGAACGGAGTACCGGAAGCCGCGGGGGAGCCCGCGGAAACCGCTGTGGCCTCGGCGCCCGAGCCCGAGCCGGCTCCGAAACCGCAGCCGCGTCCTCGTCGTGCGGCGGTGGACGACGAGGACTTCGGCGAGACGAACTGGTCGGACGGCGGCACGGCCTTCTGACTCAGGCCGACCGCACGGCCGAATAGCCGCCGTCGACGCTGAGCGTGGTGCCGTGGATGTTCAGCGCGTCGTCGCCCGCCAGGAACAGCACGGCGTTCGCGATCTCCTCCGGCGTGCTCGCGCGCCGCGACGGGATGGTCGCGAGCATCGGTTGCACGCGCTCCAAGGCCTCGTCGGACCCGGCGATGCGCTCGGTGAACGTGGGCCCGGGCGCGACGGTGTTGACGCGCACGCCCGACGGCCCGTACTCGGCGGCCCACGACTTGGTCAGCGAGTGCACGGCGGCCTTGGTGGTGCTGTAGAGGGCGGAGCCGGCCATGCCGTCGAGACCGTTGATGGAGCCGAGGTTCACGATCGCGCCGCTGCCGCGCGCGGCCATGCCCGGCGCGAGCAGGCCGGTGAGCAGCATCGGCGCCTTGATGTTCACGGCGAGCGCGGCGTCGATGAGTTCTTCGGCCAGATCCGTGGTCGGCGACGGGAAGATCAGCAAGGCGGCGTTGTTGACGAGGATGTCGAGCGCGCCGCCGGCTGCCCGTTCGGCGGCTTCGGCGAGCTCGCGCACGGCCGCGCCGGTGGTGAGGTCGGCGCGCAGGAACGTGGCGCGGCCGCCTTCTTCGGCGATGCCGGCGGTCACCTTCTCGCCGCGTTCGGCGTCACGGCCGCTCACCAGCACGTGGGCGCCCTCGGCGGCGAACGCGCGCGCGATGGCGACGCCGATCCCGCCCGTCGACCCGGTGACGAGCGCGGTGCGGCCTTCGAAACGTGAGGTCACGGTGGATCTTCCTTTCGTGGAATGGACTGGCGGGTTCAACCGTGCCCGCGCTAAAATGGACTGGCAAGTCCAGAAAGGTGCGCTCGTGACCCAGACACTCACCGCCAAGGGTGCCGCGACCCGGCAGCGCATCGTCGAGGGTGCCGCCGCGGAGATCCGCGAGCGCGGCGTGTTCGACACCACGCTCGACGACGTCCGTGCACGCACCGGCACCAGCAAAAGCCAGCTGTTCCACTACTTTCCCGAGGGCAAGGAGCGGCTGCTGCTGGCCGTCGCGGAGTTCGAGGCCGAGCGCGTGCTCGGTTCGCAGCAGCCCTACCTCGGCGCACTGCACACGTGGGACGCGTGGCAGTCGTGGCGCGACACCGTGGTGGCGCACTACACCGAGCAGGGGCAGCTCTGCCCGCTCAACGTCGTGATGTCGCAGCTCGGCCGCAACACCCCGGGCGCGCAGGCGGTGTCGACGCAGCTGATGGAGCGCTGGCTCGCCGAGCTCGCGGCCGGGATCCGCCACCTGCAGGCGGCCGGCGAGGTGGGGCCGTCGGTCGACCCTTCGCGTGCGGCTTCGGCGCTGCTGGCCGGGCTGCAGGGTGGGGTGATGATGCTGCTGTCCACGGGATCGTCGGCACACCTGGAAGCCGCGCTGGACGTGGCGATCGAGAACCTGCGGCGGAGCTAGGTCGGATCGGGATACCGCGAAACGTGCGCGGTATCCTTGCCGTGTGGAAACAGTCGCGGACCCCGAGGTCGTCCGGGCGTTGCGCGCGCTGGCCAACCCCGTGCGGCTGCAGCTGCTCGCGTGGCTGCGCGAGCCCGCGCAGCACTTCCCGCTCGACGGCGGGGTGCTCGATGTCGGCGTCTGCGTGAGCCACATCCAGGCGAAGGCGGGCTTGGCGCAGTCGACGGTGTCGGCGTACCTCGCGGAGCTGGAGCGTGCGGGCCTGGTGCGGTCCACACGGGTGGGGAAGTGGACGCACTACCGGCGCGACGAAGAGCGGATCGCCTCGCTGGTTTCGGTGCTGGGGCAGACGTTGTAGGTCTCTGTTTCTGGCTGGGCGCCTTCTTGGTTGCACTTCATATCGTAATTCTGCGATACTTCGATGTGTGACTCGAGGAGATGCTGTAGACGGGCTGGGGAAGTTCGGGATCTGGACGTTCGACTTCGAACACCAGCCCGCTGGTTTCATCCGGGACTCGGTGCAGGAGCTGGAAGACCAGGGCTGGCGCGCGATCTGGGTACCGGAGCTGCTGGGCCGCGAAGCCCTGACGCACGCGGGTTTCCTGCTCGCTGCGACCCAGCGGATGCACGTCGTCAACGGCATCGCGCAGATCTGGTCTCGCGAGGCCCGCTGGACGCAAGGCGCTGCCCACCTGCTCGCCGACGCCTACCCCGGCCGCCACGTCCTCGGCCTCGGTTACGGCGGCGCTCGTTCCGAGGTCAAACCGCTGGCCGCCATGGCCGCGTACCTGGACGAGATGGACGCGGTGCAGAGCCCGAACCCCGCTCCCGCGTCGCCGATTCGCCGTATCCTGGCCGCCTACGGACCCAAGATGCTGCAACTGGCCCGCGACCGCGCTTCCGGCGCCCACGCCTACCACGTCACCGTCGACCACACCGCCCAGGCACGCGAGATCCTCGGCCCGGACGCCTTCCTGGGTGTCGAGCACGCCGTCCTCTTCGAACCCGACCCGGTTCTCGCCCGCGCCACCGCGCGGGACCACCTCGCGCGCTACCTGACGTCGACGTACAACGTCGCCAAGTTCCGCCGCCTCGGCTACACCGAAGCCGAAATCTCGAACGGCGGCTCCGACCGCCTCATCGACGCGCTCGTCTTCTGGGGCGACGCCGACACCGTCGTGGAGAAGCTCCGAGGCCACCTCATGGCGGGCGCGGACCACGTCGGGATCCAGGTCATCGGCACCCCGCCGGGCAAGTCGGCGATGCCGCACTGGCGCCGTCTCGGCGAAGCCCTGCTGTCGGACGACTGACCCCACAAACGCCGACAGGCCGGCTCATCGACCGAAGTCGGTGAGCCGGCCTTGCGCGACCCGGTTACCCGGGGCCTGAGGTGAGGTTCAGGCGCTCTTGATCGCCGAGACCTCGAACTCGAGGGTGACCTTGTCGGACACCAGCACGCCGCCGGTCTCGAGCGCGGCGTTCCAGGTGATGCCGTAGTCCTTGCGGGAGATCGTGGTGGAGCCCTCGAAGCCCACGCGGTCGTTGCCGAACGGGTCCTTCGCCGAACCCTCGAACTCGAAGGGGATGGTGATGGACTTGGCAACGCCCTTGATGGTGAGGTCGCCGGTCACGTCGAAGCTGGTGTCGCCGGTCTGGGTGATCCCGGTGGACACGAAGGTGATCTGCGGGTACTCGTCCATCGAGAGGAAGTCGTTGCTGCGGATGTGACCGTCGCGGTCGGCGTTGCGGGTGTCGATGCTGTGCGCCTGGATGGTGACCTTGGCGCTCGAGTTCGCCGGGTTCTCACCGTCGACGGTGAAGCTGCCGTCGAACTCGTTGAACGCGCCGCGGACCTTCGTCACCATCGCGTGGCGGGCGACGAAGCCGATGCGGCTGTGGGCGGCGTCGATCGTGTACTCGCCGGTCAGCTGGGGGTAAGTGGTGGTCGCGCTGGTCATGAGATCTCTTCCTTCGGGGTTCGCTCCCCCAACCGCTTGGTTGAGGGCTCAACAAGACTCTAGCCCACATAACCTGATTGCGCGAGCAAGTATTCCGGTAGACTGCCCATATGGTGGACAGAGTGCCGTTGAGCAGGGAAGAAGAGGCCGTGTGGCGGCCGTTGACGCGGATCATCACCGTGTTGCCGCGCGTGCTGGAAGACCATTTCGTGAACGAGACCGGCATCTCGATGACCGACTACACCGTGCTCGTGTCCCTGTCCGAGGCCGAGGAGGGGTGGCTGCGGCTGTCCGACCTGGCCAAGGCCACGGCGCTCTCGCTCAGCCGCATCAGCCGCGTCGTCGACAGCCTGGTCAAGCGCGGTCTGGTGGAGAAGGTCAAGTGCGAGAGTGACGGCCGCGCGGCCAACGCGTCGCTCACCGAATCGGGTCGGTCGAAACTCGCGGGGGCCTACCCAGGGCACCTCGCGCGCGTACGGTCGCACCTGTTCGACCACCTGACCCCCGACGAGATCCGCGGCGCGGGCCCGATCCTCGCGCGGGTGGCCGCGGCGCTGGAGCCGGACGGCGCCCAGCCGTGCCCCGAGTGACCTGCAACCCTTCGACGAAAGTGGTGTCATGACCGCCGACAAGGGCGAGTTCAAGCGCGACCAGAACTACATTCCTGACCGCATCACCGCCGACGGCCGCGACGGCTGGCCCGTGGAGCCCGGCCGCTACCGCCTCGTGATCGCCCGCGCGTGCCCGTGGGCCAACCGCGCGTCGATCGTGCGCCGGCTGCTGGGCCTCGATGACGTGCTGTCCATGGGCATCTGCGGGCCGACGCACGACCAGCGCAGCTGGACGTTCGACCTCGACCCGGGCGGGCGCGACCCCGTGCTGGGCATCGAGCGCCTGCAGGAGGCCTTCTTCAAGCGCGACCCGCAGTACCCGCGCGGCATCACCGTGCCGGCGATCGTCGACGTGCCGACCGGCCAGGTCGTGACCAACGACTTCAAGCAGATGACGCTCGACTTCTCCCTGGAGTGGCGCGCGTACCACCGCGAAGGCGCGCCCGACCTGTACCCGGAACCCCTTCGTGACGAGATCGACGACGTCGCCGACAAGGTGTTCCGCGACGTGAACAACGGCGTCTACCAGGCCGGTTTCGCCGGTTCGCAGGAGGCGTACGAGAAGGCGTACAACGCGCTCTTCGCCCGCCTCGACTGGCTCTCCGAGCGCCTCGCGAACCAGCGTTACCTAGTCGGCGACACCATCACCGAGGCCGACGTGCGGCTGTTCACCACGCTCGTCCGCTTCGACGCGGTGTACCACGGCCACTTCAAGTGCAACCGCGAGAAGCTCACCGAGATGCCAGTGCTGTGGGCCTACACACGTGACCTGTTCCAGACCCCCGGTTTCGGCGACACGATCGACTTCGACCAGGTCAAGGAGCACTACTACGTGGTGCACCGCTCCATCAACCCGACGGGTGTCATCCCCGCCGGACCCGACCTGTCGGGCTGGCTGACTCCGCACGGCCGCGAGGAGCTGGGCGGCCGTCCGTTCGGCGACGGCACCCCGCCGGGGCCGCCGATCGAAGGCGAGCAGGTGCCCTCGCTGGCGGCGTGACGGGTTTCGCCACTGCTGGGCCCACGAGGGCAGCACCCTTACCCGAGGTCTCCCGGACCTGCGCCGATGCCGCCGGTCCGGGAGACGCTCGCGGGTAGCGTCGCGCTCATGACGAGGGTGGTGTTCCTGCTCGCACCTCAGGCGTACCTGCTGGACATCGCGGGCGCGGCCGACGTTTTCCTCGCCGCGCGCTCGCTGGGCCTGCCCTACGAGCTGGCCTACTTCGCCGAGGAACCCGACGTGCCCACCGCCGAGGGCCTGCCTGTGCGCGCTTCGACTCGCGTCCCCGTCCTCGGCCGCGACGACATCCTCGTGGTCCCCGGCGGTGCCGGTTTCACCCCGGGCGTCGCCCCGGCCATGCCGCGCGGGCTCGACCTGCTGCGCGTCCACCACTCCGCGGGCGGCCTCGTCGCGAGCGTGTGCGCGGGCACCGTCGCCCTCGCCGAGGCGGGCCTGCTCGACGGCCGCCGCTGCACCACCCACCATGACCTTCAGGACGGCCTCGCCCTGCGCTACCCGGCCACCACCGTGGTCCGCGATGTGCTCTACGTCGTCGACGGCCGCGTCGCCTCCTCCGCCGGCATGGCCAGCGGCATCGACCTGGCGCTGCACCTCGTCGCCACCGCCCACGGCCCCGGCGTCGCGGGCCGCATCGCGCGGTCGCTCGTCTTCTACGCGCGCCGCAACGGCCAGCAGCCCGTCACCGGCCTGCTCCGCCACCGCAACCACCTGTCCGATCTGGTGCACCGCGTGCAGGACCTGATCGAGACGCGCTACGCGGAACCCCTGCGGCTTTCGTCCCTGGCGCGGGAACTGGGCTGCAGCGAACGGACGGTCACGCGGCATTTCGTCGACGCGGTGGGGATGACTCCGTTGCGCTATCAGCAAACGCTGCGGTTGGAACACGCCGAGCACCTGCTGGCCGACGGGTCGACTCTCGAGGCCGCGGCTCGCAGTGCCGGCTTTGCGGACTCGCGGTCGCTGCGCTCGTTGCGGAAGTCGAAGGAACTGCAGCACCAATAGGCTTGTCCACAACGGATCGATGGGGTGCCGGCGCCCGACAAGCGCCGGCTCACCCATCCGAGAATTCCTTACACCGCAACCCGTCCGCCATCCACCGGCAGCACCGCGCCGTGGATGAAGCTCGCGCCGCCGGTCACCAGGAACACGATCGCCGCCGCGATCTCCTCCGGGCCGGCGGGGCGGCCGGCGGGGGCGAGCGACGCCAGCTGGTCCAGGCTTTCGCCCATCACGGCCGTGCCTTCGGTGCGTGTCGGGCCGGGGCTGACGGCGTTCACGCGCACGCCGCGCGGGCCGAATTCCGCGGACCACGACTTCGTCAGCAGCTCCAGCGCCGCCTTGCTGGAGCCGTAGAGACCCATACCCGCGGCGCCGAACTCGGCGACCATGGTGGACACGTTCACGATCGACCCCGCACCGCGCGTCGCCATCGCCGGCGCGAGAGCCGCGACGAGGAAGTACGGCGCCTTCACGTTCAGCGCGTACACCGCGTCGAAGTCCTGCTCCGACGTGTCCTCGGTGGGGCCGAAGGGAAACACGCCGGCGCTGTTCACCAGCACGTCCACTCGTCCCGTCACCGCGAGGGCGCGCGAAGCGAGGTCCTGCGCCGAGGCCGCGTCGGCGAGGTCGGAAGCCAGGAACGCGGCCTGACCGCCCTCGGCGACGATCTCCTTCACCACCTGCTCACCACGGCCGGCGTCGCGACCGCTCACCAGCACGTGGGCGCCGAGCTTCGCCAGCGCCACCGCCGTCGCGCGCCCGATGCCGCTCGTCGCGCCCGTGACCAGAGCGGTGGTTCCCGACAGTTCTGCCGTCATTTCAGTCACTTCTCTCGAGTCCGGCCGCGCCGTGGTGCGCAGCCACCTCGTTCAAGCGAAACGGCCCGACCAGCCTTCCGACCTGGCGATACCGCTCGCTTATGACCCCTATAAGACGTCCAGTGCCGCCACCAGATGGCCGAGGTCACGCCGGTGCGACGACGCCGCCCACACCGCCCACGTCCGCCGCACGAGTGGCGACCCGAGCAGCGGACACCACGCCAGGTGCTCGGGGATGGGCTGCGTCCAGTTCGGCGGCGCGAGCGTGAACGTGCCACCCGCGCTCACGGCGGCGAACTTGAGCTCGGAGATCAGCGAGTGCCCGGCCGTCGGATCGGGGCCGATTTCGAGACCGTGCGAACGGAAGATCGCGGTCACCTCGTCGTACCAGGCCGGGCTGCCCTCCCTCGGGAACCCGATCCACTCCAGCCCGGCCAGCGCGTCGAGCCGGATTCCGTCGGGCCCCGCGAGCTTGCCGGCCTGCTCCTTCGACAGCAGCACCCCGAGCTTCTCCTCCAGCACCGGCATCGCGTCGAGCTCCGGCCCCACCGGCCGCTCGCGCACCAGGCCCAACTCGAGCTCGCCCTTCTGCAACAGCCCGAACTGCCCGGTCGTCGACGCGTGCACCACCTGCACCCTCGTGTCCGGAAACGCGGCGGCCAGATCGGCCAACGCCCGCGACATCAAATCCGGCGGCAACTCCAACGGCATCCCGACGCGCAACAGACTCCCCGACGCATGCCGCGTCACCGCCGCCACCGCCTGGTCATGCCGCGCCAGCACCGCACGCGCCTCACCAGCCAACGTCATCCCGGCCTCGGTGGGCTGCACACCCGCGCTGCTGCGCACCAGCAACTGCACCCCCAGCTGCCGCTCCAGCGCCTGCACCGTCTGCGACACCGACGGCTGGCTCACGTGCAACCGCCGCGCCGCCGCCGACAGCCCACCCTCCTCGACCACGGCGACGAAGGCGCGCATTTCTCGGATCTCCATGGTGTTCATCGCACCATGGCTGTCTATGAGGGGGTGGAGGTGAGGTGGCGGGTGGCAGTGTCTCGGCGCCTGGGCGTGGTGGGGGACGGATCGTGCGGCCCCTTGGTGACCCACCTATCCAACGGTCACATTCCGACCGTCACGCGGCTCAGCCATTTCTGGAACGCACCGGACCAGCGAGCCAACCATCCTCCCAATGGCCACCCATCGGCAGACACGACTCCCAGCTCAACCACCCGACAAAGAAAGATAAAAAGACTAAAAGATGACCTGCAGATGGCTCCCCGAAGTTCAATTGTCACTACGGCTTGGGGTAGCTTGTCAAGGCGGGAAAGAGTACCTTGACAAGCTACCCCAAGCCGTGTTGTTTCACCTTCGTCGGGGGCCGGCCGGGGAAAGGTCGGGGGATTGGTTGAGGAGAAATTGGGTTGGGTAGACCCGCCGTGTGCCCGGTAGATGGATTTGGCTGGCGGAACGTGGTGGTCGGCCGTCGGTGGAGGGTTATTGCGGGTTCGCGCGGCGACGGGTGAACCTGGGTGTTACTCGAGAACCGAGGTGACCATTGCTCCCAGCTCATCGATGGTCATCGGTACCACGTCATTCACGTCATTCACGTCAGCCACGGTGATCAGGTGGCCCAACCGCACTGCGTCGGGCGAGCTGTGGTCTGGGCCGCCGCTCAGTTCGTAGGCTGTCTTCAGTAGGTGTGCCGCATTTTCCGGTTGGCCGATGCGAAGAGCGTGGTCCGCGATCCCGACAACCACTTGTGACAAATACATCGCGTCGCCGGCTTTGGTGGTCAGGCCGAACGCGGCGCGCCGTCGGATTGCGGCCTTGGCGAGGTCGCCGGTGTCCGCATCCACGAATGCTCGCGACTGAGCCATCATTGCTTGGAACAGGGGGTGCAGGGGAAGGTGCTGAACCAAGCCCTCGGCTCGATCAAAGAACCTCACCGCGGCACCGGGGTCTCCGCGCCACCGGGCCAGGTCGCCCTTGGCCTGTGCCAGTCCGGCGAGTGCGTCCGGAGAGACCACCATCGCCGCGTCACGGTCGGCGGCGGCGAGGGCGGCTTCGGCAGAAGCGGGATCGCCGACTAGCCAGAAGAGTTGGGCTTGGCGGCCCCAGATGTACAGGACGTCTTCGAGCGTGCCGATTTCCGTGACGACGTCGATGGCTTCGGAGTAGTGGCCGAGGGCTCGCTGGAGTTCGCCGTTGCGGGCGATGAGTTCGGCGAGGCTGCTCAGCGCGAGGGAGCGGCCCCAGCGTTCGCCGGTGAGGCGGAACAAGCGCACGGATTCTTCGAGGTCGGCTTCGGTGGAGGCGCGGCCGTGGCTGGTGTTGAACTGCAGGCGGGCGCGGGTGAGGCGGGCGTGGGCGCGGAGCCAGGGGTCTTCGTCGGCCAGGAGGGTGTCCAAAGTGTCCAGACGTGGCGGTGTGCCGGTTGGGGTGCTGGACAACAGCTCTTCGAGCGGGATCATGAAGCGGAGGGCCGGGTGGGCGCGCGGGCCGCCGTCCGTCAGCTCCAAGGCGGTGTGGATCCAGGACTCGGCGGAGCGGTCGTCGGCCAAACCGGCTGTGGAGAAGAGGACGCAGAGGGCGTTGGCGGAGGCGCGGTCTTCGTTGTCCACCTCGCCGGAGACGGCGAGGGCGGCGAGGATCAGTTCCATGCCTTCGGCGCGGTGGCCGCCCAGGAGCCAATACCAGCCGGAGGCGACGACGAGGCGGATCGCCGTGGCCGCGTCGCCCGCCGTGATGGCGGAGCGGACGGCGGAGGTGAGGTTGCCGTGGTCGGCGGTGAGGCGGGCGAGCCATTCGAGCTGTTCGGCGCGGCGCAGGTGGGGGTCGGCGGCTTCGGCGAGCTGGGCGAACCAGGTGGCGTGGGCGCGTCGCAACAGCTCGGGTTCGGCGGCTTCTTTGAGGCGCTCGAGTGCGTAGGCTTTGATGGTTTCGAGCATGGTGTAGCGCGGTTCGGGCGTGTCCGAAACAACGAGAAGAGACTTGTCGACAAGGGCTGTGAGCAGGTCAGGAGCATCCTCGGTGCCGCAGACCGCAGCAGCTGCTTCGGAGGTGGCGCCGCCGGAGAAGACGGCGAGGCGGCGCAGCAGGGTGCGCTCCGCGTCGGACAGGAGTTCCCAGCTCCAGTCGACGACGGCGCGCAGGGTGCGATGCCGGGGCAGCGCGGTGCGGCTGCCGGCGGTCAGGAGGCGGAAGCGGTCGTCGAGGCGGGCGGCCAGTTGGGCGATGGTGAGGGAGCGCAGGCGCGCGGCGGCCAATTCGACGGCGAGGGGCATGCCGTCGAGGGCGCGGCAGATACGAGCGACGGCGTCGACGGTCGACGCGTTCACCTCGAAGCCCGGGCGCACCGCCGCGGCGCGGTCCGCGAGCAGGCGCACGGATGCGCAGGCCATGGCGTCGGCGACGCTCGCGTCCTGCGGTGGCAGGGCGAGCGGCTCCACCGGCCACAACGCTTCCCCCGTAACGGCGAGCGGTTCGCGGCTCGTCGCGACGATGCGCAGGCGGGGGCATTCGCCGAGGAGGCGTTCGGCCAGTTCGGCGGCTGCGTCGATGACGTGCTCGCAGTTGTCGAGCACCAGCAGCGCTTCGCGGCCGCGCAGGGCGCCGACGGCCCGGTCGACGGGCGTGCCGCTGGTGGTCAGGCCGAGTTGGCCGTGTTCGCGGAGGCCGAGGGTGGTGAGGACGGTCTGGGCGATGTCGGCGCCGTCGGTGATCGGGGCGAGCTCGACGAGCCAGACGTCGCCCCGTGTGCGATCGAGGAGCGTGCGGGCGGTTTCGGTGGCCAGGCGCGTTTTCCCGGCGCCGCCCGGGCCGGTCAGCGTGGTGAGGCGGTATTCGGCGACGAGCTTGGCGACCTGGGCGACGTCGGCGTCGCGGCCGACGAAGCTCGTGAGCCCGGCGCGCAGGTTGTTGCGCGGTTCGTCGTGACCGTCCACAGGGGAATCACGCAGGATTGCCGTGTGCAGCGCGGAAAGCTGCGCCGACGGGTCCGTGCCGAGCTCTTCCGTGAGGGCTTTGCGGAGGCGTTCGTAGACCGTCAGCGCGTCGGCGGGCCGCCCGGCGGCGCACAGGGCGCGCATGAGGGCGGCGGCGAGGCGTTCGCGTAACGGGTGTTCCGACCGGAGCGTGGTGAGCTCCGCGACCAGCTCCTCGCCGCCGCCCAACCGCAGCGCTGCCTCGGCGTGGTCCTCCGCCGCGCCCAACCGCAGCTCGGTGAGCCGGGCGAACGGGGCTTGGAAATAAGGGCTGTCGGCTTGACCGGGACCCCGCCACAGATCCAGCGCCTCCCTCAGCAGCGTGACGGTCTCCGCATCGTCCGCATGCCGCGCCTTCGCGACCAGCTCCTCGAACCGCGTCGCGTCCACACCCGCCGACAGCCGGTACCCCGCGGACGTCGACTCCAGCGTCACCCCGGCCTTGCGCAGCCGCGAAACGAGCGCCTGCAACGCGTTGGCGGTCGCCGGCGGGTCCTCGCCCCACACCGCGTCGACCAGCCGGGCCGCCGACACCTCCCGGCCGGGCTCCAGCGCCAGCGCACTGAGCAGCGCCCGCAGCCGCGCGCCCGCGACCTCGACGGGCGCGCCGTCGTCCGTCCGGACCTCCAGAGGGCCCAGCAAGCTGATCCGCACCGCTCGATTCTGCCCGCTCCGCGGCGGCGGCACCTCGGGGAGATCCCCGGAGTTCAACCGCGCGTTGCGCCTTGCCTCGCGGAATCGCTCGGACGCCGGTGATCAGCGGTCGATGAGCGGGATCCGCGGCTGTTCGGCTCTGGAGAACTCGCCCGGTAGCCCTGGTTTCGCCGCTCAACGGAGGGCTGAACTGAAGTTGTCCACACCACCCCGAGTTGTGGACAACTTCGCCCTCCGACTGGGTTGACCACGGGTTTTGTCGGGGGTGGTCGATAGACTGGATAAGGGCACGCCCCCCAGGGAGGGCGGGGGCCTGTCTGGCGGCGGGGGCCTGTCTGGCGGCGGAGGGGCCATGAGGGGGCAAAATTCGGTGGCTGGGTGCGGCATCAGCCTCGTCGAGAATTACGCTCGCGATGTGGGTAATTTACGTTCGGTGAGCTTCCGAGGACGACGATGAGTTACCGGCCGCAGTCGGGTGGGCAGTGGCCACAGCAGCCATACCCGCAGCAACAGTTGGGCCCAACCCGGCTACCCGCCACCCGGCTACCCACCGCCACCACAGAAACCGGAGAAGCGGAGCCTCCTCTGGCTCTGGATCACCCTCGGCGTCGTCGTGGTGCTGGCGGCCGGCGTTGCGATCACGGGCTTCGTCGCGCCCGGGTTCTTCCTGAACAAGAACCACCCGGTCGGCGCTGCCCGCACCCTGCCTGAACCGCAGTTCATGAACGAGCTTCTCGGCAAGCTCAACGCCCACGACCTCGCCGGCGCCGCCGCGTATGTGTGCGAGTCGGCGGACGAGAGCCCGGCGTCGCTCGTGCACGGGCATTTCGCGGACCCGAACGCGGGGCACTACCGCGTCCGGGAGGTCGAGCCGCTGCACGAGATCACGCAGTTCGTGCACGTCAACTCCGACTATCCCGGAACCCCGTTGCCGTACAGCGCCACGTTCATGCTGGGGCAGGGGCCCGACGGCGGGTTCTGCCTCTTCGGAGTCATCTGACCGGCGGCGACACTCCACGGCAAGCCGCGTCGTTCCCGGGGGTTGGCGCGGTTCGTACCTACAGTGGCCGGGTGACTACGCCAGCGCAGCACAAGCGCGAGCAGGCGACGGCGCGCGTCGCCCGGGTGCAGGAGACCATGCGGGCGCGGCTGGGTGCCCTGCCGGAAGCCGGGGACGAGCGGACGCGTGCCCTCGACAGCCTGGTCGACGCGGCGGAGGACCTGCTGCGCACGGAGCACGAGGTGGAGATCGCGACCGAGCAGGTGCGCGCGGCGAAGCTGGAGGCGCAACGGGCCGGCGCGCAGCGGCTGTCGCTGTACCTGGCGGCGGCGCCCGTCGCGGTGGGGATGGTCGCGGGCGCGCTGATGCTGTTCGGCGGGATCAGCGCGGTGTGGGTCCTGTTCGCGCTGCCGCTGCTCGGGTCCGGGCTGCGGATCGCGCTCGGGCCGCTCGGGCCGACGCCGCTGATGGTCGACCGGCGGCTGCGCGCCGCGTACACGGGGGCGGCCGCGGCGGGGCTCACGGCCGCGTCGCTGCTGGTCCCGGGCGCCGTGCAGACGATCCTGGTGGTGCTCGCCGCCGTCGCGACCGTGATCACCGTCGTGTTCCTGGTGCAGGAGGTCCGATGACCTACTCGGAGTACTACCCCGACGCCGAGTACTACCCCGAAGGCGAGGAGGAGGCGGACAGCGAGTTCGATGCGCTGTCCGAAACCGTCGACGGCATGCAGGAAACCGTCGTCGACCTCGAGTCGCGCACCGGGCGCGAGCTGACGGAGCTGCGCGAGACGTTCGAGTCCTTCTCCGACGCGCAGGCCCGCCACGAGTCCCGCCTCGACCTCGCCACGCGCCAGCTCGAACGGCTGCGCCAGCGCCTGCAGCTGCTCGAACGCGCGGTGCGCGTGTCGGAGAAGGTGCCGGTGGTGGACCTTGACGACGTCGGCCCCGCGTTGCGCAAACTCGCCGCCGACGCCGAACGTCGCCACGCGCTGGCCGCGCAGCTGATGACGGCTAACCAGCGCCGTCCGTACGAAGAGGACATCGCGCGGCTGCCGCAGGCGCGCGAAGCGTTGGCAGAGAGCGAAAACGCGCTCATCAACGTGCTCGCCATCCTCGCCACCACCCAGCACGGCGACGAAAACCGCGGCGGCGCCCAGTCGCGACTGTCCGAAGTGGTCGCCCGTCGCCGCGGTGTCCTCGACCGGCAGCTGCCTGCCGCGGTCAAGGACGCCGAGGCCGCGCAGCAGGTGCTCGACGCCGACGACGTCACGCGCACCCGCGTGCTGCCCCAGATCGAGAAGTCCGAACGCGACTGGGAAGAGCTGCACTCCAAGCTGCGCGAACGCATCACCGACGCGATCGGGTCCAGTGCGCTCCTGCCCGTGTGGTTCACGCACGCGTTCGGCGTCGCCCCGCCGTCCGGTGCGGCGGGGGACCGGTGGATCCGCGCGGCGACGTCGGCGCTGACCTACCGCGTGACCCACGGCGTTGCCGACCAGGCGCTGCCGCTGGGCGAGCCCCCGGCCGACGACACCGACTGGACCCAGCCGCAGTGGTCCTGGCGCGCCCGGCTCGAACAAGACATCGAGGACCTCGACATCAGTGGAGACTGACTGGGCCCGGCTGACTGGCCTGACTGACTGGGCCTGACTGACTAAGCCTGGGCGATCCGCACGAGGTTCCCCGCCGGGTCGCGCACGGCGGCGTCGCGCACGCCCCAGAACTGGTCGGCCGGCTCCTGCAGCACCTCGGCGCCGGGCGCGGCGGCGACCTTGGCGAACGTCTCGTCGAGGTTGTCCGTCCGCAGGTTGATCGCGCCGAGCTCACCCTTGGCGAGCAGCGCGGCCACGGTGTCGCCGTCGGCCTTGGACCGGCCGGCGTGCGGCTGCGACAGCACGATCTCGATCTCGGGCTGGGTGTCGGTAGTGAGGGTGACCCAGCGGAAGCCGTCGTTGGCGACCTCGTTGCGCACCTTGAACCCCAGCGTGTCTCTGTAGAACGCGACGGCCGCGTCGGGATCGTCGACGATCACGTGCACGGCGGCGATGGAAACAGTCATGCCGTGAGGTTATGCGGGCGCGCCGACGGACGCTTCTCCAATACTGCTCTGCTGCGGCGCGCCACCGGTCTTGCGCGGCCGCGTGGCCACCATCGTCTGGCACGGCGGTACCGCGGCGACATGCTCGTGGTCGCGCGCGCGGTAGGCCGAGGGCGTGTCGCCGACGAGCTCCGTGAACCGCGCCGAAAACGACCCGAGGCTGGTACACCCGACGGCGAAGCACGCTTCGGTGACGGTGAGACCGTTGCGCAGCAGCGTCTTGGCACGTTCGATGCGGCGGGTCATGAGATAGGAGTACGGCGTCTCCGCGTACGCCTCACGGAAGCGGCGGCTGAAGTGCGCCGTCGACATCAGCGCTGTGCGGGCGAGCGCGGGCACGTCGAGGGGTTCGGCGTACTCGCGGTCCATCCGGTCACGGGCACGGCGCAGTCTGCGCAGCTCGTCGAGGTCGGCGCTCATGGGCTCCATTCTGCACTGCTCAGTGTGGTTCCTCCGGCGATTCGTCCCAACCCGGCACGAGCGAGCGCTGCGCCCACGCCACGTCCCGCCACGCTCCGTGTTTCCACCCGATGCGCCGGTACGTGCCCACGGGCTCGAACCCCAGCGCCGCGTGCAGGCCGACGCTGGGCTCGTTCGGCAGCGTCATCCCCGCGACGGCCATCCGGAACCCGCGCTCCGCGAGGCGTGTGAAGAGCGCTTCGTACAGCGCGCGGCCGCCGCCCGTGCGTCGCCGCCCCAGCTCCAGGTACACGCTCACCTCGCACGACCAGCGGTACGCGGCGCGCTCCTTGAACGGCCCGCCGTACGCGTACCCGGCCACGCGCCCGTCGATCTCCAGAACCAGCCACGCGTGCGTCTTCGCGGCGCGCTCGATGCGCTCCGCCATTTCCGTACCGGTCGGCGGCTCGGTCTCGAACGTGATCGTCGTGTCGCGCACGTATGGCGCGTAGATCTCCGCGCACGCTTCGGCGTCGCGCTCGTCGGCGTCTCGGATCAGCATGGTTCACTATAGTAGCGGCTATTGGCTGTTATAGTATCACCTTGTGACGGACCCCCTGTCAGCCTCCTTGGCCTCGACCCTGCGCGACGCCCGCCTCGCCCACGACCTCTCCGCCGGCACCCTGGCCGAACGCTCGGGCGTCTCGCGCGCCATGATTGGCAAAATCGAACGCGGCGAGGCCCAGCCCACGGCGGTGCTGCTGAGCCGGCTGGCGTCCGCGTTGGGCCTGACCTTGTCGGAACTCGTCGCGCGCGCCGAGGCCGGCTCCGACCGTCGCCTCATGCGGCTTTCGGACCAACCGACGTGGACCGACCCGCTCACGGGGTATGCGCGCCGCGCTGTGTCACCGCCGGGTTCCACGGAACTCGTCGAGGTCTCTCTGCCGGCCGGCGCTTCGGTCGGCTTTCCGGCGGATTCTTATGCGTTCGCGGACCACCGCATCTGGGTCTTGTCGGGCCACCTCCGCTTCGTCGAGGGCGCCACGGTGCACGAACTCGACGCGGGGGACTGCCTGCAGCTGGGCCGCCCGGCGCCGTGCACCTATGTGAACCCGACTCCGGACGCTTGCCGCTACCTGGTGGTGCTGACGAAACGCTGATCGCCGCTTCACCGGTAAGGTCTGCGTTCTTGGGGGACACATGACCGACTCTTTGACCCGACGGCCCCTCGGCGCGGGCGAAGCCCTGGCCGTCGCCGGCGGCCTGGCATCCGGCGCCTTCGCGGCCTTCGCGTATTACAACGCCGGCCTCCGCCTCCTCGCGCACGCCTTCGTCCTGTGGATCGCGCTGGTGGTCGCCGTCTCCGCCGGCCGCGGGCCGCGCCGTGCGTACGTCCGCACCGTCGCCGCCCTCCTGCCTGCCGTGGTCGCGTTCTACGTGGGCAAGAAAGTCATGTACGGCCTCAAATACCCGGGCATGCCCTACTCGATCGACACCCAGACCGTGGTGCTGTGGTGCTTCCTGGCCGTCCTCGCGGGCACCCTCGGCCTCGCCTTCCGCTTCGTCGGCGCCCCCACCCGCGCCGGCACCCTCGCCACCGCCGCAGCCGTGGGCCTCGTCCTCGCGGATGCCGCACGCGAATGGCCCCACCTCGGCTCCGTCGCCTTGGCGGTGGCGACTCTGCTCGCCCTCGGTTTGGTGCTGGGTCTGGGGGTGCGTTCGCTGCGCCAGCTGGGGTTTGTGGCTTTGTGGGTGGTGCCGTTCGCCTTGGGTGCCACGGTGTTGGTGGCGCTTCCCGACGTTCTGGAGTCGTTGGTCTGACTTCCTGCAGCGCTTCGCGTCAGGGTTACCGAACTGCCAACCCCTTCCGCAGCCGGGGGACACACAGCCCCCGCCCTCCCAGGGGGGCGTCCCCACGTCCAGTCTACCGGCCAGCACCGACAATTTTGGGCGAGCGAAAGCAATGCCGGGTGGTTGTCCACAACTCGGGGTGGGCTGTGGATGAACCGCGTCAGGCAGGGTAGCAGTCCTGCGCAGCCTGCGGTTTTCCAGACCACACAAGCAACCCAAGCGTCAGCGGCCACAATCCAAAGCCCACACGATCACCGGGGCGCACTCACAGCAGCCCGCAACGTACCCCACAAGCATGATTCCAGAGACCAACCACAAAAAACCGGCCGGCACCCCGAACGGGCACCGGCCGGCAAACGAAAAACCTCAGATCAGCTCCGGAATCACCTTCGACGTGAACAGCTCGAGGCCCGACCGGTCGTACGCGGCTTCCACGAAGTAGTTGATCGCGTACGTCATCCCGAGACCCTCCAGCTCCTTGAACCGCTCCACGATCTGCTCCGGCGTGCCCACCATCGGGCCGTTTTCGAAGCTGGTGACGGTGGACTCCAGCACATCCGCCGGCAGATACCGCTCGTAGTGCGAACGAATCCACGCCAGCCGGCCCTGCACGTCCTTCTCGGTTTCGCCGATCACGACGTTGTAGTTGGCCGAGCGGACGATCGAACCGAAGTCCGTGCCGAGGTCCTTGCAGTGGCCTTCCAGCACCGACGACTTGTGCTTGAAGCCCTCGACGTCGCCGACGAAGTTGGTGTACTGGGCGTACTTCGCGGCCGTGCGCAGGGTCTTCTTTTCGCCGCCGCCGGCGATCCACAGGGGGATTCCGCCATCCTGCAAGGGAAGGGGACGGGAGATGGCGCCGTCGACCTGGTAGTGCTTGCCGTCGAGGGTGGCTTTGCCCTCGGTCCACAGCTGGCGCATGATCTCGACGCCCTCGTCGAGCATGCCGAGGCGCTCGCCGGCGCTGGGGAAGCCGTAGCCGTAGGCGCGCCACTCGTGCTCGTACCAGCCGCCGCCGATGCCCATCTCCACGCGGCCGCCGGAGATCACGTCGATGGTGGCCGCGACCTTCGCGAGGTAGGCGGGGTTGCGGTACGCCATGCAGGTGCACATCTGTCCCAGCCGCACGCGCGAAGTCGCGGCGCCATAGGCCGCCATGAGGCTCCACGCCTCGTGGGTGGCTTCGTCGCTCGGCACGGGCACGGTGTGGAAGTGGTCGTAGACCCAGATTGACTCGAACGGTCCCGCGTCGGCGAAGCGGGCGAGGTCGAGCATGGTGGTCCAGTGGTCGGCCGGGTCGATACCGACGAGGTCGTGACGCCAGCCCTGGGGAACGAACATTCCGAATCGCATGGCCCCGACCCTAGGCCTGGAGCGCACTCCAGGTAGAGCTGAACCGGTGATAATTCACAGTTTCGGCAGCTGCTGCTCCACACCCAGCAACGTCGCGAACGGATCACCGACGGTCTCGACTCGTTTGAGGACTGTCCGAATCGTCCAGTGGTCGGGAGTGAGATCCGGATCGTCGAGCTCCTCCCACCACAGCGGCACCGTAACCGGCGCACCCGGCCGCGGGCGGACGCTGTAGGGCGCGACGAGCGTTTTGTTCAGCACGTTCTGTGTGTAGTCCAGCCGCGCCTTGCCCCCGCGGCGGTCCTTGTGCCACGCCCAGCTGACCAAGTCCGGCAGCGTGCGCCCGATCGTCTTCGACACGGTCTCGGCCCACTTGCGCGTTTCCGCATACGTGTAGCGCGGTTCCACCGGCACCCACACCTGGATCCCGCGCTGTCCCGTGACTTTCGGCAGCCCGACGAGCCCGAGGTGCTCCAAAGCGGTGCGGTGCAAGCGCGCGAGGGCGAGCACGTCGTCGAACGACGTCTCCGGGCCGGGGTCGATGTCGAACAACGTCCACGTGGGGTGCTCGACGTCCTCGATCCGCGATGTCCACGCGTGCAGCTCGAGCGCGCCGAAGTTCGCCAGCCACGCCAGGTCGGCGACGCCCTCGGGCACGAGGTACTGCTGCACGTCGTCGGCATCGGCTTTCTCGTAGTGCCAGCGGTGCAGCCACTTCGGCGCGTGGTCGGGCACTTCCTTGTGCCAGAAGCCGGGTTTCTCGATGCCGCCGGGGAACCGGTTCGTGTTGAGAGCGCGGTTCGCGAGATAGGGCAGCATCGTCGGGCCGATGCGCGTGTAGTACCGGATGAGGTCGCGTTTGGTGATGGGGTCCTCGCCGTCGCGGCCGGGGACGAGGACCTTGTCGAGGTTGGTCAGCGCCAGCTTCTGACCGGCGACGGTCCAGCTGCCGCGCGCGTCGAGCTCATCCAGGGCTTTCAGCTCGGCGTCGGACGCGGGCTGGAACACGGGTTTGAGCTGCTGCTCCGCCTCGGCCGCCGGCAGGTCGCTGCGCCAGAGTGCCGGGGGAGCGGCCTTGATCTCGTCGTTGGTCAGCCCGCTCTTCACCGACTTCAGGTGGTCCTCGGCGTCCCAGCCGGCGGTGGCGTGGTCGTCCTGCTTGTGCAGCAGCAGCCACTGCTTTCCGTCGCCGTCGCGGCTGGGGTGGATGAGCACGAAGCGGCCGGCGAGCTTCTCACCGAACAGGTCGAAGTGCAGGTTGCCGTCGGCGAGCGCCTGCTCGGGGTCGTCGGTGTCGACGGGCTCCCAGGTGCCGCGGTCCCACACGATCACGTCGCCGCCGCCGTACTCGCCGTGCGGGATCACGCCCTCGAAATCCGCGTATTCGAGCGGGTGGTCCTCCACGTGCACGGCCATCCGCCGCACCTTCGGGTCGAGCGTCGGGCCCTTCGGCACGGCCCAGCTGATGAGCACGCCGCCCAGCTCCAGGCGCAGATCGTAGTGCCGGCGGCGGGCGCGGTGGCGCTGCACGACGAAGCGGTTTCCCGGCGTGGTGGCCGCGTCGCCGCCCGCGGGCTCGGCGGTGCGCTGGAAGTCGCGCATCTCGCGGTACTTCTTGAGCCGCTCCGCCGCAGAGTCCATGGTCCGCCCTCCTCAAGGCAGCGTAGGACACTTTCGATCAGCGGTCCTGGTCACGCGGTGGGATGATCGCCTCGGACGCGGCCTGGCTCGGCGTGCCACGGTGGCTTCCACCGCGTGTGACGTGGCCCTCCGCGCGCAGGCGTTCGACCATGTGCGGGTAGTGCAGCTCGAACGCGGGCCGCTCGGAGCGGATGCGGGGCAGCTCGAGGAAGTTGTGCCGCGGCGGCGGGCACGTCGTCGCCCACTCCAGCGAGTTGCCGTAGCCCCACGGATCGTCGGTGTCGACGCGAGCGCCGAAGCGGTAGCTCTTCACCACGTTCCAGATGAAGGGCAGCACCGAGGCGCCCAGGATGAACGACCCGATCGTGGAGATGGTCTGCATGAGGGTGAACCCGTCGCTGCGCAGGTAGTCGGCGTAGCGGCGGGGCATGCCGGCGTCGCCGAGCCAGTGCTGGATGAGGAACGTGGTGTGGAAGCCGATGAAGGTCGTCCAGAAGTGCCACTTGGCCAGCGGCTCGTCGAGCATGCGGCCGGTGATCTTGGGGAACCAGAAGTAGATGCCGGCGAAGGTGGCGAACACGATCGTCCCGAACAGCACGTAGTGGAAGTGGGCGACGACGAAGTAGCTGTCGTGCACGTGGAAGTCCAGCGGCGGGGCGGCAAGGATGACGCCGGTGAGCCCGCCGAGCAGGAACGTGACCAGGAACCCGATCGACCACAGCATCGGCGACTCGAACGTCAGCTGCCCCTTCCACATCGTGCCGATCCAGTTGAAGAACTTGATCCCGGTGGGCACGGCGATGAGGAAGGTCATGAACGAGAAGAACGGCAGCAGCACGGCGCCGGTCGCGAACATGTGGTGCGCCCAGACGGTGGCCGACAGGCCGGTGATCGCGATCGTCGCGAACACCATCGTCCGGTAGCCGAACAGCGGTTTTCGGCTGAAGACAGGGATGATCTCCGTGGCGATGCCGAAGTACGGCAGCGCGACGATGTAGACCTCCGGGTGTCCGAAGAACCAGAACAGGTGCTGCCACAGGATCGCGCCGCCGTTGGCGGGGTCGAACACGTGCGCGCCGATGTGTCTGTCGGCGAGCAGCCCGAACAGCGCGGCCGTGAGGATCGGGAACGCGAGCAGGATCAGCACGCCGGTGAGCAGGATGTTCCAGGTGAAGATGGGCATCCGCCACATCGTCATGCCGGGGCAGCGCAACGTGACGATCGTCGTCACCATGTTCACCGCGCCCAGGATCGTGCCGAGCCCCGAGATGATCAGCCCGGTGATCCACAGGTCGCCGCCGATGCCCGGCGAGTGGATGGCGTTGGACAGCGGCGTGTACGCGGTCCAGCCGAATTCGGGTGGGCCGCCGGGTGTGAGGTAGCTGCTGATCACGATCAGCCCGCCGAACAGGTACAGCCAGTAGGAGAACGCGTTCAGCCGCGGGAACGCCACGTCGGGCGACCCGATCTGCAGCGGCACGATGAAGTTGGCGAAGCCGAAGAGGTTCGGGGTCGCGTACAGCAGCAGCATGATCGTGCCGTGCATGGTGAACAGCTGGTTGTACTGCTCCGGTGACAGGAATTGCATGCCAGGCTGTGCGAGCTCCGTGCGCATCAGCAGCGCGGTGAGGCCGCCGATGAGGAAGAACGCGAACGACGTCGAGAGATAGAGGACGCCGATCGTCTTGTGGTCCGTCGTGCGGGCGATCTTCAGGATCTGCCCGCCCTTCAGCCCGCGCCACGCCGGCCGCAGCGGAACCGGAACGGGCCTGGTCACGGTGTCGGCCATCGGTCCTCCCCTCAGGGCGTACCCATTGTGGGCACGATCACGAGGAGGGGGTGGGGCCGGTTTTTCAACGCGCTTTTCCGCGCGCTGCGGGCTACCGCTGCAGCGGCTGGTCGTCGTCCGCGACGCAGGCCTGCACGTGGGTGCGGACGGTGTCGTCGGCGGCGACGCAGGCTTCGGCCTCCGTGGTGGCGGTGGCGTGCTGGAGGAGGCTGTAGAGCTGTTCGCGCTGCTCGAGGCTCAGGGCACAGAGCACCTCGTCCTCGACGGCGGCCATGGCGAACTCGGCCTTGGCCAGCTTCTTCGCCCCGACGTCGGTGAGCTCCACCACGTGCCGGCGGCGGTCCTCGGGGGAGCGGCGGCGCTCGATGAGGTTGTCGGCCTCGAGGTCGTTGAGCAGGCCGACGAGGTTGGTGCTGTCGATGCCGAGGGTGGCGGCCAGGGCCTGCTGGGTGCTGCTGCCGTGGTCGCGCAGCACCGTGAGCGTGAGCAGGTGGCGGGGGCGCAGGTTCATGGGCGTCAGCACCGATTCCGCCCGCGTCCGCACGCGCCGCGAGAGGTGGTCGAGCAGGGCTCCGCACCGGTGGGGCGGCTGGTTGACGACCGGGAGCGAGGCCATGCGTCCAGTATACGAGAACTCGCGAGTCGTCCGTGTGCTATAAATGGTTTGTCCTACACAAACGATCTATGGACGGCGAACGAGATGCCTCACCTTCTCCACATCGACTCCAGCATCAACGGCGACCGCTCGGTCAGCCGAGCGCTCAGCGCCCGCGCTGCCGCCGCGTGGCGGGCCGCCCACCCCGACGGCACCGTCACCTACCGCGACCTGGGCGCCAACCCGGTCCCGCACTTCGACGCCGCGTCCGGTCTCGCCCGCGTCGTGCCTGCCGAGCAGCGCACGCCGGAGCAGAACGAGTCGTGGAAGCTCACCGAGGAGCTCGTCGGCGAGGTCCGCGAGGCGTCCACGGTGCTGCTCGGCCTGCCCCTGTACAACTACGGCGCGCCGAGCGTCGTGAAGTCCTGGGTCGACCACCTGATCGCCCCCGGTCTCGCCTTCGACCCGGCCACGGGCACCGGCCTGCTCGACGGCCGCGAGTTCCTCGTCCTCGCCTCCCGCGGCGGTGGCTACGGCGAGGGCACCCCGCGCTTCGGCTGGGACCACGCCGAGTCCTGGCTCCCGCACGGCCTGGCGATCACCGGCATCGAGCCGCGGTTCATCGCCGCGGAGCTGACGCTGGCGGACACCAACCCGGCGATGGCCGACCTGCGTGATCTGGCGGCCGAGAGCATGGCGGCGGCGGAGCGGGAGATCGACGAGCTCTGGACTCCGGTCAACGCGTAGTCCATCGGGCTCTTGGGTCGGACGGCTCGCCACGGTCCCGAGGGGGAGGCCGTGGCGAGTTCGTCTCCGGCTCGGAGTCCATAGTGGACCTGGCGATCACCCGAGTTGCGACGGCCCGTGGCGGCGGGCGTAACTTGACGCCATGTCACACGGTGCTGAGTTGTCCGACTCCGGGTCGTCACCGCTGGACGCCGCTTTCGCCCGGCTGCTCGTGGACAGCTACCGCCGCGTGGTCGGCAAACCACTGATCGACGCCAGGTTGGACGCCGCCCGCCACCTCTACGAGGACGCCCCCTTCGGCCTCCTGGCCCACGACACCGCCGACGACCCCCGCTTCACCTACGCCAACCTCGTCGCCCAGCACGCGTTCGAACTCGGCTGGACCGAGTTCCGCGGCATGCCCTCGCGCCTTTCCGCCGAGCCGGACCGGCAGGAGGACCGTGACGCCCTCGTCGAGGCCGTCGCCACCCACGGCTTCGTCAGCGGCTACCGCGGCCGGCGCATCGCCAAGTCGGGCCGCCGCTTCTGGATCGAAGACGTGACGATGTGGAACCTCGTCGACGACACCGGGGTGAAACAGGGACAGGCCGCCATTTTCGCGCGCTATACGGCCGTCTGACCCTGCTTCTCGGTCCATTCTGTCCGCCCGCTCGCGGACGCTTTTTCCTTGCTGTTCGCCCGGAGTTCACCGGCGTGAGCGTGTGAGGGCGCGTCCCGTCGGTTGGTGCACCGGAGCGCTGCCGCGCTGTTCGACTGGCGCGCGGGAGCACTGCCGCCCCTTCGGCTTGGCGCGGGCACACGAAGGCGTCGGCGCTCTGTCTGGTGGGCGCGTCTGTCGGATAGGCGCGTCTGCCGGATGGGCCTCTCTGCCAGGTGGGTGTGCGCGCGCCGGCTCGCTAGATGATGTCGCTGTGGCGGATGCGGTACACCTGCAGCCGCAGGTCGTAGTACTTCGTCGTTTCGCCGACCCACTGCATGCCGAGGCGCTTGGCCGTCGCGATGGCGCGCGTGTTGGAGGGCCGCGCCACGGCGAAGAGCTCCTCGGTGTCCTGCGTGAACGCCCACTCGATCAGCGTCCGCGCCGATTCCGTCGCGTAGCCCTTGCCCCAGGCGTCCGGGTGCAGCTGCCAGCTCAGCTCCAGGTCCTCCTGGAACGGCGGCAGCAGCCGGATCCCGAGCCCGCCCACGACGGCGCCGTCCGACGTGCGCGCCACGGCCCAGCGCCCGCGCGGCGGAGCCAGGTTCGGCTGGGCTTCCTGCCACGCTTGCAGCACCGAGCGCATCGCGGCGACGTCGGTGACGCGGTCCATCGCGGGCGTCAGCCAGTGAGTGACCTCGTCCGTGCCGTAGATACGGAACGCGGCGTCGGCGTCGTCGATCGACCAGTCCCGGATCACGAGGCGGTCGGTGGCCAGAGGCATGTCCATGGCTGAACGGTACGCCGAAACGACCCTCCACCGGCGGGTGATCCGTGGCACCCGTCGCCCTCCGTGGGGCGTTGGCCCTCGGGGCTCCTAGTGGCCTCCTGACTCCATCGTCATAGCTTCCTCACAACCTCCTGCCACGCTCGCAACGTGCGTTCATCCATCTCCTTCTTCGTCGCCGGCGCCGCGTTCGTCCTGCTCAGCGCCTGCTCCGGCTCGCCCGCCGCCCCGCAGGTCGCCACGCTCGACACGGGCAGCGCGTCCGCAGGTGCCCCAGCCTCGTCGTCGGCCACCACGGCCGAGTCCGACGCAGGCCGCCCGCAGCTGCGCCTCGACAGCTCGCCCGAGGAGAAACAGTCCTACTGGGACGCCTACGACTCCTGTCTCCGCACCAACGGCCACGCCGTCCTCGATGGACGGCACTCCGGCCCGGTCGGCGACCCGAACAGCCCGCCTGCCCTCGACATGAACGACGACAGCCCCCAGTCGAAGAAAGCCGAGGAGGCCTGCAAACGAAAGCTGCCGCTGCAGCCGCCCGAGCTTTCCCCGCGGACCAACCCGAAGTTCAACGACCAGTTCCACGACATGGTCAAGTGCATGACCGACAAGGGCGCCCACGTGCACGTGGCCCCCGACACCAGCGTCGACGCCCACGGCCTCACCTGGCAGATCGACGACGGCTCGTCCGACACCTACGACAACCTCGACAAGCTCGCCGACCAGTGCCAGCAGCAGGCGTTCGCGAAGTAGGTCGCGTACGGTGACCCTCGTGGAAATCTGGGTCAACCCGCGTTGCTCGAAGTGCCGCTCCGCCGTGTCGCTGCTCGACGAGGCCGGCGCCGCCTACACCGTGCGCCGGTACCTCGAGGACCCGCCGACGCCGGCCGAGCTCGAGGCCGTGCTGGACCGGCTCGGGCTCGACCCGTGGGACATCACGCGCACCGGCGAGAAGGTCGCGACCGAGCTCGGCCTGAAGTCGTGGCCGCGAACGCCCGCCGATCGCGCCCGCTGGATCGAGGCGCTGGCGGCGAACCCGGCGCTCATCCAGCGCCCGATCATCACGGCCGACGACGGCACCACAGTCGTCGCCCGTGACGAGGAGACGGTCCGGTCCGTCCTGGGCTGACGCCTCGCCCCGCGTGGGTGTCGGTGGTCTGCTTCGTCCATTCGCCTCCTGGTGTGCTCGGGGTGCTGTTCTCTCAACGCTGCTGTTTCAGAGCTGTCGTGCCAGTGCTGTCGTGTGCCGTGCTGTCTCGTGTTAGTGGATGTGCGTTCGGTGATGTCTGCTGCGTCGCCGGTGTCTCAAAAGTATCATAAAGCGTCTCAATATTGCTAGACCTTCAGGTGGCGGTAGACCGTCGCCCGGGAGACGCCCAGCTCGTCGGCGATCTTCGTGGCCGGGAAGCCCTGGTCGTGCAGCTTGCGGCACATCACCAGCAGGTTGCCGGTCATCACGGTCGGCCGGCCCCGCCCGGCGTGGCGTTGTGAGTCGCCGAAGAGGCGGTGGACGCCGTCGAGCACGGTGGCGCGCAGTTCGTCGACGGAGTGGTCGGCGTAGAGGACCACCGGATCGCTCAGCATGGCGATGGCCTGCGCGGCGCGGACGTTGGCGGCGAAGTCCGGGTCCGGACCGGCCACGATCAGGTTCGCCCGCAGCATGCCGTCGCGGAAGCGGTCGAACACCGACTGCGACGCGGTCAACCCCAGATCACGCAGGTTGAGCCGCAGCAGGTAGCGGTGGCGCAGCCAGACGTCGAGCAGGCCTTCGACCATCGCGTCGCGGGCGGCGTCGGCGTCCGGTGCCAGGGCCTGCGCCGAGTCGACGGTGGCTTCCAGGTCGACCAGCATCGGCTCGGCCATCGCGGTGATGATCTCGGCCTTGCCCGGGAAGTGGTACAGAACCGCGGTTTTTGTGACGCCGACGCGTTCGGCGATTTCCCGCACGGAGGTCGCGTGGTAGCCGTTCGAGGCGAACAAGTCCATGGCGACCTGCAGTATGCGCGCGCGGGTGTCGGGCGGCACGACTTCGTTCATGCTGCCGAATCTACCTCCTTGCCTGACCGGTGGACAGGCGTGTACCGTCGATCCTGACCGTTGGTCAGGGGGACCGCGGCAGGAGGGGATGGCAGATTATGACCACGAAGACAGTGCTGATCTCCGGTGCGGGAGTCGCCGGGCCCACGCTCGCCTACTGGCTGGCGCGTGCGGGGTACCGGCCGACCGTAGCGGAGCGCGCGGCCGGACTGCGCTCGAGCGGCAGCCCGGTGGACGTCCGCGGGCTGACCGCCGAGGTCGCGGAAGATGGGCCTCACCGAGCAGCTGCGGGAGGCGGCCACCTCGGTCAGGAGCATGAAGTTCGTGAACGACCGGGAGAAGAGTGTCGGGCGGGTGGCGCTGGGCGACGGTGGTGGCACCGACGTCGAGCTGACACGCACCGACCTCGCGCGCATCCTGTACGAGGCGAGCGCCGACGACGCGAAATACGTGTTCCACGACTCGGTGGCCGGGCTCGCGCAGGACGAGGGCGGGGTCGACGTCACCTTCGAACACGGCGCACCGCGGCGGTTCGACCTCGTGGTGGGCACCGACGGGCTGCACTCCGGCGTGCGCCGGCTGGCGTTCGGCCCGGAGCCGGAGTTCGTGGAGCACATGGGTGTGTACGTCGCGACCATGCCGCTCGACGCGCCGGTGCCCGACCGGAGCGAGATCGTTATGTACAACTCGCCGGGCCGTGCGGTGGCGGTGCACCCATCGCGGGAGCGCGGGATCGTGGCGTTCATGTTCCGCCACGCCGCGGTGCCGGGCTTCGACTACCGCGACACGCAGCAGCACAAGCGGTTGCTGGAGACCGCGTACGCCGGCGTGGGATGGCGGGTGCCGGAGCTGCTCGACCAGGTGCGGGCTGCCGGCGATCTGTACCTCGATTCGGTTTCGCGTGTGCGGTTGCCGAGCTGGGCCGCGCGCCGGGTGGTGCTGGCGGGTGATGCGGCGTCGTGTGTCTCGCTGTTCGGCGATGGCTCCACGCTGGCGATGTCCGGTGCGCACACGCTGGCCACCGAACTGGCCGCGACCCCGGGGGATCCGGCGGCGGCGTTCCGGCGTTATGAGGCCACGCACCGGAAGCTGGTGAATCCGAGGCAGCGCAACGTTCCTGTGGCGGCCGCGATGCTGATTCCCGCCACCAGGGCGGGAATGGCGGTGCGCAACCTCGGGACGCGGTTGGCGCCGTTGGTCAACGCGGCGCAGAAGCTGGCCTTGGCGAGGAGCGCGTGACTGGGTGGAAATTTGGCCGCCCGGGGCCGGCAGGCGGCCAGACGGCGCACCCGCCGGCCCGGCTAGAGGCGTCGCGCGGCTTGGCCGAGCGCTGGCAGGTGGGTGAGTTGCTTGCCCAGTCGGCCACCAAGCGGCGCAGACGCTGACTGGTTGCGCTGCGGCATGGGCCTTGCCGGTGTTCTGGTCGGTCGGCGAGGTTGCGCGTGTTGGTGGTGGCCAGGTGGCCTATCCGCCGTGGTGTGGGCCTTGGTTGCGGGTGGATAGGCGGGGTTCCTCACCAGGGCCAGGGCCAGGGCCAGGGCCAGGGCCAGAGCCAGGGCCGGGGCCGGTGCCGCGTCGGCGTGTGGCGGGCCGAGCGCCGACGCTGGTCGGTGACCGCGCGGCGCCGGCGTGCCGGCGTGCGGTGCGTGGTCGTTGCGCGGGGAGGGGCGGCCGTGGGCCGCTGTGGTGGGAGAGGTCAGCCGACCTTTTCACGGGGGAAGGGGTCGGGGGGCCAGTCCGGGGGCCACTCGGTTGGCCAGGCCGGTTCGGTCTCGGACGTGGGGGATGGGTCGGAGGGCGTCGGAGGTAGAGACGGGAGGGTTTGGCTGGAGTCGTTGCTGTGGGAGGGGATTGTCGGGCCCGTGCCGTTGTGCTGGGTGGGGATGTCGCGAGGGAAGGGGGACGGGAGAAGGCGAGTGCCGCCACCGGAACCGAGGCCGGTACCCGCAGCCTGACCGGGGCCTGTGGCCAAGCCGGTACCCCCGGGCACTTCGGTACCCCCGGGCACTTCGGTGCCTCCTGGTACTCGGGTACTTGTGGCAGCAGCCAGGCCTGAACCGACTTCGGTGCCTCCTGGTACTCGGGTACTTGTGGCAGCAGCCAGGCCTGAACCGACTTCGGTGCCTCCTGGTACTCGGGTACTTGTGGCAGCAGCCA
>NZ_JBFBAE010000009.1:189905-327572 GCF_040689465.1 Amycolatopsis sp. NPDC051373
CAGGCCTGAACCGACTTCGGTGCCTCCTGGCACTCCGGCACTCGCGGCAGCACCCAGGCCCGCCGCCATGCCGGAGCCCGCACCCACGCCCACGCCCACGCCGGAGCCCACATCCGCATCGGCACCCGCACCGATTGCAGCGAGGTCCGGGGCCGCGGAGATGTCGGTGCCGCGGCGGGTGGGGCTTTGCCAGCGGCCGGAGCTGCCGCGCCAGGCTTGGGGGAGGGTCCAGAGGGCGACGCAGGCGTCGAGGCAGCGGAGGGGGAGGTAGAGGGGCGCCATGAGCAGGTAGCGGGCGCGGCGTTCCGTCAGGACGACGGCGAGGGTGAGGAGGAGGTCCGGCACGAGGATGCCGAACGCGATGGTCGGGAGGTTGACGTAGTGGCCGATCGCCAAGGTCAGGTCGCCCGCGATCGGTACGGACAGGAAGCCGGGGATGAGGGCCAGCAACAAGAGCACGACCATCAATGGCAGCAAGGCCATGAAGAGGCTGGCCAGGACCAGCTCCAGCACGTACAGCCCCAGCATGAAGCTGAACAGGTCGGCGCTCGGGCGGAAGCGGCGGACGCTTTGCCAGAAGCCGAGGGCCCAGCGGCGCGTCTGGCGGACGTAGTCGCGCAAGGCGTCCGGGTCCTGGGTGACGGCGATGGCCTTCAAGGAAAAGCCGACTTTGCCGAGGCGTTTGCGGTAGACCTCGAACGTCATGTTGAAGTCCTCGATGACCAGACCCGGGGGGTTGATGTCGATGAACGGCAAGGTTTCCGCGCGGTAGAGGCTGGCGAAGCCGGGGACGATGAGGGTCGCGTTGGTGCGGCGCCAGGTCTGGCCGAACTTGAGGAGGCGTTGCAGCAGCGCGTAAATGCGTGCGCGGTGCGCGGTGAACAGGAACGCCGGGAACCCGCGGCGGGAGGCGGACCAGTCGGTGGCGGCGCAGCCGGCCACGGCGACCACGTCGGGGTCGTCGAACTGCGGGAGGGCGGCATCGAAGTAGTCCGGGTCGAGGCGGGTGTCGGCGTCCAGCAGCAGCACGGCGTCGTAGCGGGTGGCGAGGGAGAAGTGGCGCACGCCTTCCTCCAGCGCGCCTGCCTTGCCGACGTTGCTGGGCGTCTCGGTGACGTTCACACCGCATGCCAGGGCGAGCTCGACGGTACGGTCGGTGGAGCCGTCGGACACGACGTGGACGTTCGACGCCGGCACGAGGCGGGTGATGGCGGCCAGCGACTCGCCGATCACCACCTCCTCGTTGTGCGCGGCCATGAGCACGGCGACGCGCGAGCGGTGCACGCGGGCGGGCCGCGCGCGGGGCACCGGTGACGGCCACGGCGGCTGTGGTGACCGCATGCAGTTTTCGAGCGCGCGCGCCAGACCGGCAGTGCCCCACAGGGTGAAGTTCACCCCGAAGACGAAGATTGCCAGCAGCCACAGGGGGATCATCGCGCCTCCGCCGGAGTCCAGTAGGTGTCGAGTTTCGACCAGACGAGGTCGTCCTCCGTGCCGAAGAGCCAGAGGTACACCCCGCCGATCCCGAATTGCCGGGCCTGGGAGAACTTGATCGACGCGCTGTAGGCGTTCTCGAACCACACGTCGTGCCGCTGCCCGGCGGCGTCGGTGTAGGAGAAGTGGGGCGATTCGCTGAACCCGTCCCACTCGACGGGCACCCCGAACTCCCGCGACCGCCCGTAGGCCTGCACCCACGTGACCGGCACGGCGTTGTGGCCCACCCAGTCGTAGCCGTACATCGGCACGCCCAGCACGATCTTCGCCCTCGGGATCTGCGACGTCGCATACGTCAGCACGTCGCGAACCCAGCCCTCGGGCGCGATCGGGCCCGGCGCCGATGTCTGCCAGTGGTAGTCGTACGCCATCAACCGCACCTGGTCGACGGCGCGGCCCAGCGCGGCGTAGTCCTGCGCTCGATTGCGCTCGTCGTAGCCCGCGTCGGTGGTCTTCGCGAACACGTCCACCGACAGGCGTTTCTCGTTGGCGTGCAAAGCATCCGCCAGCCGCGTGATGAACGCCGTGAACGCGGCGCGGTCGGTCGAGCGCAGCTCCTCGTAGTCGATGTCGACTCCCGAGAAGTCCCCTTGCACGACCAGCGCCACGATGTCCGAGATGTGCCGCGCGGTCGCCGCGGGATCGTGCAGGATGGTCTGCACGATCTGCGGATGCCAGCGCCCCTCGGTGACGTTCGCGATCGTCGGCGTGATCTCCACTCCCGTGGCGCGCAGCCGCGTGAGATCGTCCGTGCGCTGAGACTGCGCGACGAGCCGGCCCTGGGCGTCGAGGCCGTAGAGCCACGGCGACGCCTCGGTGACCTGCGACTCGTGCGCCTGCACCGTCGAGGTTCCTCCGGCCAGGTTCCAGTAGGGGAGCGCCGCGATCGTGTGCGGCTGCACGGCCGCGCGCGCTCCTCCGTCTCGCAACAACGTCAACACCAGCAGCTCACACAGGAGAAGCACGGCGACCCGGACGCGGTGACGCGACCGGGACGTCCGGCGCGTCATCAACCGGCGACGGCGGTCCGCAGCTGCGCCCGCCGGTCCTCGATGACGGCGTCGATGGTCTCCCGCAGGCTGTGCACAGCACGGAACCCGACCTGCTGCGCCGCCCGCGCGCAGTTCGGCACCCGCCGCTGCATGTCCTCGTACCCTGCGCCGTACGCCTCCTGGTACGGAACTCGAACGATCGTGCTGTTGGACGCGGTCGCCGAGATCACCAGCTTCGCCAGCTCCTCGATGCTCACCTGCTCGGGGCTGCCGAGGTTGTAGACGCGGCCGTGCGCCGACTCGTCGTCCAGCAGCGCCACGAGCGCGGGCACCACGTCGAGCACGTGGCAGAAGCACCGCGTCTGCCGGCCCGTGCCGAACACCGTCAGCGGCTGCCCGGTCAGCGCCTGGTCCACGAACCGCGGCACCACCATGCCGTAGCGGCCGCGCTGGCGCGGGCCGACGGTGTTGAACAGCCGCACCAGCACCGTCCGCACGCCGAGCTCACTGCCGTAGAGGTAGGTGAACGTCTCGTCGAGCGCCTTCGCCTCGGCGTAGGACCAGCGGTTCTTCAACGGCGACCCGACCACGCGGTCGTCGTCCTCCTTCAGCCCGATCGAGGTGTTCTTGCCGTACACCTCGCTGGTCGACGTGACGAGGATGCGCGCGTCGTGGCGCAGCGCCGCGTCGAGCACGACCTCGGTGCCCAGCAGGTTGGTGCGCAGGCTGTCGAGGGTCTTCTGCATGATCGTGAACACGCCGACGGCCGCGGCCAGGTGGTAGATCTGCTCGACCCCCTCCATGCACGACTCGACGGCGGCCTGATCGCACACGGAACCGCGAACGATCCGCAACCGCGGGTCGCCGGCGACGACCGCGAGGTTCTGCTCGGTGCCGGTGCTGAAGTCGTCCAGCACCACCACCTCGCGGTTCTCGCCGAGCAGCCGCTCGGTCAGGTGGGACCCGATGAAGCCGGCCCCGCCGGTTACCAAGCACCGCATGGGGTACGCCCTTTCTCGTGGATGTTGTTCAGACCAGTTCGCGGTGGGGGGCCGCGTCGAACGTGTAGGTGGCGTCGAGCACCAAGGGGCAGTGCTCGATCCAGTCGTAGGACTGTCCGGGGTGGACGGTGTGGATCAGCACGAGGTCGAAGTCCGTGCCGTGCGGGTCGGGGTTGCTCTGGTACGAGCGCTGGCCCAGCTTCAGCTCCGGCACGAGCGGGTCGTGGTACTCGACCTTCGCCCCGCCGGCCGCCAGCCGCTCGATGATCTCCAGCGCCGACGACTCGCGCAGGTCGCGCACACCCGGCTTGTACGTCACGCCCACCACCACGATCCGCGCGCCCGCCACCCCGCGGCCGGCGGCCGAGAGCGTGGCCGTGACGCGGTCGGCGACCTGGCCGGGCCGGTGCGCGATCGACGTCATGGCCTGGCTGATCAACGGCGCGTCGCCGTGGGCCTCGCGCAGCTGCCACAGCAGGTAGTGCGGGTCGCACGGGATGCAGTGCCCGCCGACGCCGGGGCCGGGGTAGAAACTCATGAACCCGTACGGTTTCGTGGCGGCCGCGCGCGTCACCTCGATCGGGTCGAGCTCCAGCGTCGAGCAGATGCCGGCGAATTCGTTGGCCAGAGCGATGTTCACCGCGCGGAACGAGTTCTCGTACAGCTTCGTCAGCTCCGCCGCTTCGGCCGAGGAGACTTCGTGCAGGAGCGGCGTCAGCTTCTGCAGCACGCGCCGGGCGTGGCGGCTGCACGCCGGCGTGCAGCCGCCGACGACGCGGGGCGTGCTCTGCTGCGTGTGCTCGGCGACACCGGGGTCGATGCGCTCGGGGCTGAACGCCACGAACACGTCGCCGCCGATCACGAGACCCCGGTCCTGCAAGGGTTCGACGAGCATCTCGCGCGTGGTTCCCACGTAGCTGGTGGAGGTGAGGATGAGCGTCTGGCCCGGGCGGGCGTGCTCGACCACCGACCGGCACGCCGCCCGGAGCGGGCCCAGATCCGGTGTCAGATAACGGTCCAGCGGCGTCGGGACGCAGATGATCACGGCGTCGGCCTCGGCCAGCCGAGCGGGGTCGCCGGTGAGCTCGAACCGGCCGTCCCGGCGCGCGACGACGAGGCGCGCGAGGTCGGCCTCGACGAGGTCGGGCTCGCCGGCCAGGATCGACTCGCGCCGGTCGGCGCTGGTGTCGAGACCCAGCACACGCGCACCGTCGGCGTGCAGGCCCAACGCGGTCGGCAGACCCACGTAGCCCATGCCGACGATGGCGACGGAGATGAGGCCCTCGGTCTCGCTGAGGGGGGATTCGGCCATGAGTGTCAAGGGATTTCCCCTTTCCATATCGGCGCCTCGCCTTGGGGCTCGATGCCGGCAGCTCGGGCGATCTTGACGACTTCCAGTCCGCTGTGGACTTTCAGCTTGCGGAACAAGTTGCGGGTGTGCGTGCGCACGGTGTTGCGGGAAAGCTGCAGGCGTGCCGCGATCTGGTCGCTGCGGTCGCCGTCGACCATCGCCACCAGCACTTCGCGTTCACGCTCGCTCAGCACGTCGAGAGGGCTCGAAGCCGGCCGGTGCCGGGTGGCGCCGTCGCGGCGCAACCGATCGAACAGCACGGCCAGCAGCTCCGGCGGGTACCACGCGTGCCCGGCGCGAGCGCCGCGCACGCGGTCCAGCAGGTCTTCGAGCGAACTTTCCTTGGGAATCCAGGTGTCGATCCCCGCGTGGGCAGCGCCCACCGCGAGATCTCGGTCCCGGCTCGCGGTGAGGGCGACGAAGCGGGCCGTCGGCGCCGCTGCGCGCCAGGTTCGGATCCGCTCACGCACGTCGGTGAGCGGCTCCAGCTCCACGGTCACCACGTCCGGCTGCTGTGCGATGAGCGCGGAGCGCAGCGTCGGATCGGAGGTGGCGCGCGTGCCGACCACTCTGATCCAGGGCACCGCGGCGAGGCTCGACGTCAGCACGTCGGCCACCATGCGGTGGTCCTCGATCAGGAACAGACGGGTGATGTCCACGCCGCACAGCAAACAGGCCCTGAAACCGGTTGTCCTCAGCCAGCTGTGCGAAAGACGGCTCATGCAGATGACGGAGGTCCGGCATTTGCGGTAGGCGGGCTCGTCCCTTAGGGGGATCCGGGTGCCGGGTGTTGACCCTACGGTCAGCTGAGGTATCCCCGATCATTTTGGTGGCCACCCATGGAAAGAAGTACGCGGAAACACCGCAAAGCCCGCAAGGGATTGGACTTCCGGCGGGCACGCACGCGGCTCGCGGTCTGCGCGGCCGCGCTGCTGTGTGTGCTGCCCGCGTTGGCGGTGGGGAGTTCCACGGCGAGTGCGTCGCTGGCGCGGCCGCTGGGCGTGGTGCTCACCTTCGACGACGGCAACTCGGATCAGATGACCGCGCTGCCGATCCTGCAGAAGTACAACATGAAGGGCACGTTCTACATCATCAGCGGTTCGGTCGGCGCGCCCAACTATCTGACGCAGGCGAATCTGAACACGATCAAGAACGCCGGGCACGAGATCGGTGGTCACACGGTGACGCACCCCGACCTCACCACGGTGCCTGCTGACGAGGCGAAGCGGCAGATTTGCAACGGCCGCGCCTCATTGGCCGCGATGGGCTTCTCCGTGACCAGCTTCGCGTACCCGTACGCAGCGTTGAACACCTCGGTGAAGAACAACGTGAAGGCGTGCGGCTTCAACAGCGCCCGCGGTCTCGGCGACCTGGCTTCGGCGCACGGTTGCGCAGGCTGTCCGGCGGCCGACACGACCAAACCCGCCGACGCGTACGAGATCAAGGCGCTCGACGAGGATGACAACACCTGGACCCTGGCCCAGATGCAGAGCGCGGTCACCGCGGCCGAGACCAATGGCGGCCTGCTCACCTTCACCTTCCACCACGTCTGCGACGGCGCCGGGTGTGACGAACTGTCCATCTCCACTTCGCGATTGGACCAGTTCCTCTCGTGGCTGAACGGGCGCAAGAGCGTGGGCACGACGGTGAAGACCATGCAACAGGCGATCGGTGGCGCCACGAAGCCGGTCGTGACGGCACCGGCGTCGACGAACACCGGCGTGGTGAACACGTCGCTCGAAACCTCGACCAGCGGCACCGGGTTCCCCGACTGCTACATGCCGGGCGGCTATGGCGGCAACACGCCGACGTGGACGAGAACCACGGACAAGCACACGGGTACTTACGCGCAAAGGCTCGACGTCTCCAACTACACCGACGGCGACGCGAAGCTCTTGCCGGCGTTCGACCTCGGAGCCTGTACCCCGACGATCGCCGCGGGCAACACCTACACGGTCGGCGTCTGGTACAAGTCGACGGCGATCACGCAGTTTGCGCTGTACTACCGCAACACCCAGGGCTTCTGGATGTACTGGACGTCCGGCCCGTGGCTCGCGGCGGCGTCGAACTGGACGCAGGGCACGTTCACCACTCCGGCAGCGCCCGCGGGTGCGACCGGGCTGAGCTTCGGACTCTCGCTCATCGCCAACGGTTCGGTGACGACGGACGACTACTCGTTCGCCGCGGGTACCGGCTCGGCAGCGGCGGCCGCCATCCAGGCGTCCACCACGGGTCCGCAGCGGTTCAGCGTGACGAGCCGCAACTCCTCGAAGGCCGGCACGTTCGGCCGCAACGCGAAGCCGCTGGTCGGCGCGCAGCCCGGGCAGGTCATCGCTCCCGTGGAGCCCGGTGACTGACGCCCGTTCCCCGTCGCTGCCCGGCGCTCGCCGCCGGGCAGCGACCCGGATCAGGCACGCGGTGTGGGGTCTGGCGGCCGTACTGACCACCGCGTCCTGCACCGGCGCGCCCGTCCACTCCCCTGGGGCGGGCGCGCCGGCGAACCCGCCCTCGGCCGCACCGGTCGTCCCGCCTTCGGCCCCCTCGGCCTACCCCTGGCACACGAACATCGTGGCGACGACGTTCTGGGTCGGCGAGATCTTCGACCCGAACGCAGAGGACGGCAGCCAAGTGGAGTCCGCCTACGACGACCGGTGGCTCGACCACTTCGGCGGCTGCGACGGAGTGGTCACGCGCGGGAAGTGCGAGACCGAACCGCGCACGGCGGCCAACGGATTCTTTCCCACGCGCATGACACCGCAGGAGAATCCGTTCTATCTCGACCTCCCTTACGACGATGTGGGAGACGAGGTGGCAAATCGCCAACGCGCCGCAGTGGTTCCGTGGGCATCTGACGAACGCTATTCCGCACGGGTTTCCGATCCAGGCTTCAGCCTCTTGAAAAATCGCTGGGTACGCATCCGCCACGCGGGCAAGGTCTGTTACGGACAGATCCAGGACGCGGGCCCGGGCCGGTACGACGACGCGAAGTACGTGTTCGGCACCGACGATGCCCGGCCGGCGAATGATCGTTTCAACGGGGCCGGAATGGACGTCTCACCTGCGTTGAACGGATGCCTCGGATTCGCCGAGCTCGACGGGGAGAACGATCGGATCGACTGGCAGTTCGTCGACGACGCAGCAGTGCCACGGGGACCCTGGAAGATCATCGTCACCACGAGCGGTGTCACGCACGAGAGCTGATTCCCGCCTATTCACCGACGCCTGGGTTATGCGCCAGTAACGTCCCCAAGATCGCGGACGACTCCCTTCGGTCGGGGAAAAGGTAAAGGCGAGGGAAAAAGCCATGGAAACCGTGCCGGAACGCCGGGCGGCCACCGGGCGCCGCAGCGAGGATCGGACCGTTCAAGCTCTGTGGGGAGTGCTGCACGATCTCGGCCACGAGATCACGACGTTGACCTACCTGGTCGAGTCGGAACTGAAAGACGTGGCCGGCGTGGAGCTGATCGGTGAGCAGGTCTCGCGGTTGCGCACGCTGGTCTCCCACGCGCTGGCAGCCGAGACGCACGAGGAGATCGTGCCGCTGCGGCCGTTGCTGACGCAGCTGGTGAAGCTGGCCGATCGGGTCAGTGAGCCTTCGGTGGTACTCGAGGACGGAGCGGCCGCTGCCGTCCGCGGGGACGGCACGGTGCTGTGGCGAATCCTGGCCAACGTGCTGGGCAACGCGGTACGCGCCGCGGGGCCCGACGGTCATGTACGCGTGGAACTCACGGCGAACTCGCCGGTCACCGTGTCGATCACGGACGACGGGCCCGGGTTCGGGCGCATCCCGCCGGGCACGGCGTCGCTCGGCCTGGTCACGGTCGCGCACCTCGCCGAGGCGTCGGGTGCGCAGGCCCTGGTCGGTCCGGGTGAACCGGAGGGCACGTGCGTGCGGATCGTCTTCCCCAGCCACCTGAGTGAAGGGGAGCACGAATGACGAGCATCGTCCTGGGTGACGACCACAAGGTTTTTCTCGAAGCACTGGCCGGGCTGCTGGAACGGCACGGGATGCGGGTGGTGGGCACCGCCCTCACGCTCGCGGAAGTGGTGGACACCGTGCGCGAGACGCGTCCGGACGTCTGCCTGCTCGACCGCAACTTCGGGGCCGGCCCTGTGGAAGACGGCGTCGCGGCGACGCTCGCGGCGAGCCCGGGCACCAAGGTCATCATGCTCACGGCCAGCCCCGGCAACGGCGCGGTCGCCGACGCCCTGCGCTCCGGCGCGGCCGGCTACGTGCACAAGACGTGCGGCGTGGAGCACCTCATCAACGCCATCGACCGCGTGATCGCTGGCGAAACCCTCGTCGACGTCCCGATGCGCACCTCGGCGCCCACCGCGGACCGCTCGCGCGAGGTCGACCTCCGCGAACGCTTCCTCACCAGCCGCGAACGCCAGTGCCTCGCGATGCTCATCGACGGCGACACGACGCAGACGATGGCGCGCCGCCTCGGCGTGTCCACGGCGACGGTGCGCAGCCACGTGCAGGGGGTGCTGGTGAAGCTCGGGGTCCACTCGCGGCTGGAGGCCGCGGCGCTGGCGGTGCGGCACGCGCTGGTGCCGGCCGCGTCGGCGACTTCCGGGTTCGAGGCGCGGCTCGGGTAAGTCCTTTGTGGACTCAGCCGGGCAGCTGGCTCCGGAGCCGGTCGAGCCACCGGTCGACGGTGAGCTCGTACCGCCCGGGGTCGTTCGACGGCGCGGCCTCGGCGACGGCGGCGTTCACGTGGTCGCGCACCGTGTCTGCCCACTCCGGCAGCACCCACACGGTCTGGAAGTAGTCGGCGCGCATCCGCACGGCGGCGACTTCCTGGTACCCGGCGGTGACCTCGCGGTTGCGCACCCCGTAACGGGATTCGGGGATCTGCGGCGCGCCCGACGTGATGATCAAGACGGTCGGGCGCGCCTTCAGGATGACCTCGGTCGGATCGGCTCCGCGGGAGATCTGCGCGTCGTTGAGGCCGATGTAGTCGATCGCCTGCCAGCCGCTGTAGTACGGGATGGCGCCGGCGTCGCCGACGGCCAGCGTGCGCTGGCGCTCCGGCACGTCGGCCGCGCCGAGTCCCTTGCCGATCGCCACGTGCGCGCGGTGCAGGTCGGGCCCGTAGTTCGCGATCGTGCCCAGGTCGGGTGCCGTCGCGCCGGCCACGGCCGACCAGCCGACGGCGACGACCCCGGTCAGTGCCGTCAGCCACCGCCCGCCCAGCGCGGCCGCACCGAGACCCGCGCCCAGGCACAGCACGGGCACGCCGTGGTCCGCGAAGCGGTCGAGGTAGTCCATGGTCGGCCCGGACACGGCGTAGGTCACGTACGTCAGCACAACGGTGGCCACCAGTAGTCCGCCGGCCGCGCGGGTGGCGCGGCGCAGCAGCAGCGACAACGTCAGCACGAGCAGGGGGAGCAGGAGCCAGAAGGTGTGCTCCGTCCACATCCGGCCGGACGCGAGGTCGCCGAACTTGACGTAAAAGGTGTTCGGCAGGAATTGCCCGTAGTACTGCCAGCGCCACCCGAAATACCCGGCGCCGACCACGGCAGCGCCTGCCGTCCACCACCACGTCGCCCGGCTGCGCCGCGTCGTCCACAGCCAGACGGCCACCGTCGGCAGCGCGGCCAGCACGCCGTCCGGCCGCAGCGTGCCGAGCACGAGCAGCAGCAACGGCGGTTCCCACGGGTGCACGCGCTCACCGTCGAGCGCGCGCAGGCCCAGCACCGCCGCGCGCAGGAGCACGGCCGCGAACACGGCCGTTTCGAGGCCGCTCGTGATGTGGAAGTACGTCGGCAGGAAGACCACGTACGCGCCGCCCGACATGAGAGCGCCGGCGAGTCCGCCCCGGCGGTGGCCGGTCGTCACCAGCATCAGCAGCGTGAGCACCCCGAAGACCAGCGACGTCATCTTCGTGAACAGCGGCAGCGCGAGCCCCAGCCACGAGCCGAGCCCCGACCACAGCACCCAGGAGAAGTCGGTGAAGCCCTCCACGCGCGGTCCGGTCACGTTCCACACCGGGCCGTGGCCCGCGGCGAGGTTGGCGGCGTAGCGGAAGCTGATGAACGCGTCGTCGATGGTGAAGAACCACGCCGACCAGGCGCCGGCGAGGAACAGCACGAGCAGGCCGACGCCGGTGAGCACCAGGGCGCGGCGGCGCGGTCTGGCGGTTTCGACGCCGCCGGCTGCTTCGGACGTGGATGTGATGGTCATGACGAACCCCGTGGCTGGACGAACCTGTGACCCCGACGGAGCGGCAACTTTAGCCGAGTTGTCCGGATAGTCCCACGATCAGCCCCCGTGTCGGGACTCGTCTTACCCCGTCCGGATCCGTGCGGAGCCCCGTCGTCAGCCGGCGGCTTCGGTATTCCGGATCTTACGATGATCTTTCACGCACTGCGCACAACTTGATTGCGCACAATTAAGTTGTAGTGTTCAGGGCAAGCGAAGCCCGAACTTCCCGAGGAGCAAGAGATGCGCACACGTACTCGCCTGGCCCGGATCGCCGCCGCGACCGCCGCGTTGGCCGCGGCCGCCGTGTTCGTGGCGGTGCCGTCGTCGGCGGCGCCGCAGCAGGCCGACCACCACGCGCCGGCGAAGGCGAAGCCGACGATCGTGCTCGTGCACGGTGCGTTCGCCGACACGTCGAGCTGGAACGGCGAGGTCACGCGGCTCGAGCAGCGCGGCTACAAGGTGGTCGCCGCCGCCAACCCGCTGCGCGGGGTCGCGTCCGACGGTGCCTACATCAAGGCGTTGGTCGACAGCGTCGACGGACCGGTCGTGCTGGTCGGACACTCCTACGGCGGCTCGGTGATCACCAGCGCCGCGCTGAACGACCCCAAGGTGCAGGCGCTCGTCTACATCGCGGGCTTCATCCCGAACCAGGGCGAGTCCGCGCTCGATCTGACCAACAAGTTCCCGGGCAGCACGCTCGGCGACACGCTGCAGCAGGTCACCCTCCCCGGCGGGGAGACCGACCTCTACGTGAAGCAGGACCTCTTCCCGAAGCAGTTCGCCGCCGACGTCCCGCTGTCGCAGGCCCGCCAGATGGCCGCCGGTCAGCGCCCGGTCGCCGCGTCCGCGCTGAGCGAGGCGTCGGGTGCGCCCGCGTGGAAGAACATCCCGGTGTGGGACCTGATCCCGACCGGTGACAAGAACATCCCGCCCGCCGCGCAGAAGTGGATGGCCGAGCGCGCCCACGCCCACACCGTCGTCGTGCCGGGTGCCTCGCACGCCGTGCTGGTCTCGCGCCCCGACAAGGTCACCGACATCATCGTGAGTGCCGCGAACGCGACCACCAAGTGACTCGCCGCTGAAACCCTGAAAACACAGCCTCGGCCACCTCGGCCGGGGCTGTGTTCATCGTCCGATCAGCCGCTCGACAAGTGCGGTGTATTGCGCCACGATCGCGTCGCGCGTCAGGCGGCCGGCAGGGGCGAACCACTCGCGCACGCCGTTGAGCATGTCGAGCACGGCCATCGTGGTCACGGTGACGTCGTCGATCCGGAACTCGCCGGCGGCGACGCCCTCGGTGAGGACATCGCGGAAAGCGTCGTGGTACGCGGTCTGCAGCTTGATCCCCTCGGCCTGCTGGGCGGGGTCGAGCGCGTACCGGATGGGGTTGCCGACCAGCAACTCCGGGCGCCGGTCGTCGCTCAGCTCGAGGTGCAGGCGCACGACCCGCCGCACGCGTTCGCCGGGCGAAAGGGACTCGTCGCGCAGCACGGGCACGGTCGCGTCCACGAAGTCGGTCATGAACCGCGAGACGATCGCGTGCAGCACTTCCTGTTTGTTCGTGAAGTGGTGGTACATCGTCGAGGACGAGATGCCCACCGCGTCGGCCAGGTCGCGGATCGACGTGGCGCTGTAGCCGCGCTCGTGAAACAGCTCACTCGCGCGTTCGAGGATCAGGACCCGGAGATCGGGCCCCTCGTCGAGTGACTTCTTCCTGGCCAAGGCCCTCCTTCCGGTGAAGAGGTGGGGGTACGAACGTGCCGATCGTACGATCGACACGTTGACGAGGCGAACTCCACCTGATTAGCCTGGGTGTCGATCAATCGATCGACACGGGACAAGGATCTCATGACCGAACACGACTGGTCGCCCCTGCCGCGGCCGGGCAGCCGCGTGGTGGTCACCGGCGCCGCCGGCGGTCTCGGCCGGGCGCTCGTCGCCGCGTTGACGCAGGTCGACGCCCGCGTGGTCGGTATCGACCGCGTTGCCGCCGAACCCGAGCACCTCATCGCCGACCTCACCGACGAAACCGCCGCCGCGCGGGCCGTCGCCGAAGCGGTCGAACGGCTCGGCGGCCTCGACGCCGTGATCGGCGCCGCCGGGATCGTCGACACCGTCCATCGCGCGAGCAGGTTCCCGCTCGACGCGTTCCGGTCCGATGTGGACGCCAACCTCGTCGCGCAGTTCGTGCTCGCCCGCGCGGCCTACCCGGCGTTGAAGGAATCTGCCGGCTCGATCGTGTTCCTCTCGTCCGTCGCGGCGGAAGACGGCCTGCCCGGCCAAGCGGCGTACGCGGCGGCCAAGGCCGGCGTGCTCGGCCTGACGCGCTCGCTCGCCGCGGAGTGGGGCGGCGACGGCGTGCGCGTGAACGCCGTCGAGCCTGGTCTCTTCGCGACGCCCAAGGTGCTCGCGATGCCCGAATCGGCCCGTGAGCGGCTGCTCGCCGGCGTGCCGATGGGCCGCGTCGCGACGCTGGGTGAAGTCGTCGGCTCGGTCCTCTACCTACTGTCCCCGGCCGCGGGCTACACCACTGGTCAGGCGCTGCGCCTCGACGGCGGCTCCGGGCTCACCCGCGGCGGCTTCTACCGCTGAGACCCCGTCACCGCTGAGCATCCAGTACCGCTGAGCACCCAGGAGATCCCCGTGCCCGCCAGAACCTTGCCCGCCATGCTGCTCGACGTCGCCGGAAGACACGGCCCGGGCGAAGCCCTCGTCGACGGCGAGACCCGCATCTCGCACGCCGACATGGTGCGCCGCTCCGCCGTCGTCGCCACGCGGCTGCGCGAGCTCGGCGTGGAGCCCGGCGACCGCGTCGCGATCCTGCTGCCCAACGGCTGGCAGTACGCCGTGAGCTACTTCGGCGTGCAGCTCGCCGGCGCCATCGGCGTGCTCGTGAACACGCGCTTCGCCCAGCCCGAGATCGAGCACGTCCTCACCGATTCCGGCGCGAAGCTCGTGATCACCGACCGCGACCTGCCCGGCGCTGTCGACGCGGCCGTGCTCACGGCCGACACCGGCGAAACCGCCGACCCGGCCGCGCAGCCGGGTCAGCGGAGTGAGCCCGGCGACGTCGCGCACCTGCTCTACACGTCCGGCACCACCGGCCGCCCCAAAGGCGCGATGCAGACGCACGCCAACCTGATGTTCAACGCCGGCACCGTGCGCGAACGCCTCGGCGCCGGTCCCGGCGAACGCACGCTCGTGGCCGCGCCGATGTTCCACGCCACCGCGATCGTGTCGCAGTTCATCGGCTTCCTCGCCAACGGCGCGTGCTGCGTGTTCACGCCTGCGTTCAAGGCGGAGACGACGGTGGCGCTCATGGCGTCGGAGCGCATCACGTTCTTCGCGGGTGTCGCCGCCATGCTGCGGCTGATCCTGTTGAAGGCTGAAGACGCGGGCGCGGACCTGTCGTCGCTGCGGCTGTTCGTGATGGGCGGCTCGCCGGTGCCGGAGTCGTTCCCCGCGCAGGTGAAGGAGCAGCTGCCGGATCTGGTGCTGGGCAACGTCTGGGGCCTCACGGAAGGCACGTCGATCGTCACGTTCACCGCCGGCGCGGAGTACCTGAGCCACGCGTGGAGCGTCGGCCCAGTGGTCGAGGGCGTGGAGGTCGCGATCGCCCTGCCCGGCGAGCCGCCGCGCGACCTGCGCGACACGGTCGGCGAGCTGTGCGTGCGCGGACCCGTGGTGGCCGCGGGGTACTGGGGCAACCCGGAGGCCACCGCGTCGACCTTTGTGGACGGTTGGCTGCACACGGGTGACGTCGGCTCGATCGACGGCGAAGGGTTCATCCGCGTGCTCGACCGGCTCAAGGACATGATCATCCGCGGCGGCGAGAACATCTACAGCCTCGAGGTGGAGAGCGCGCTCGCGCAGCATCCCGACGTGGCCGAGGTCGCCGTGGTCGGCGTGCCCGACCCGATCTTCGACGAGCGGGTGCGGGCGGTGGTCGTGCCGCGGCCCGGGCGCACGCCGAGCGAGGAAAGCCTGCGCGAGCACGCGGTGAAGCTGCTGGCCGACTTCAAGGTGCCTGTGGAGTGGCGGTTCGTGACGGAGTTGCCGCGCAACCCGTCGGGCAAGGTCCTCAAGCGGGAGCTCTCGGATGCCGGCTGACCACGTCGATGTCGTCGTGATCGGCGCGGGCTTCAGCGGCCTCGGCATCGCGGCGCGGCTGGACAAGGCCGGGTTCCGCTCCTTCCGCGTCCTCGAAGCAGCCGACGACCTCGGTGGCACCTGGCGCGACAACACCTATCCGGGCTGTGGCTGCGACATCCCTTCGCCGCTGTACTCGTACTCGTTCGCGCAGAAATCCGACTGGAGCCGGTTGTTCGCCGGTCAGCCGGAGATCCTGGAGTACCTGCACGACGTCGCGCGCCGGCGCGGGCTGCTCGATCGGCTGTGCTTCGGGCAACGCGTCACGCGTGCCGCGTGGGACGAGGACGCCGGGCGCTGGGACGTGACCACGGCGACGGGGGAGACCTACCGCGCGCGGTTCGTGGTGTCGGCCGTCGGTCCGCTGCACCACCCGTCTTTCCCGGAACTTCCTGGTGTGGAGTCGTTCCGCGGCGAGGTGTTCCACTCCGCGCAGTGGCGCCACGATGTGGACCTGAAGGGCAAGCGCGTGGCGGTGATCGGCACGGGGGCGAGCGCGATCCAGTTCGTGCCGGCGATCGTCGACCAGGTCGCCGCGCTGACGGTATTCCAGCGGACGCCGCCCTGGATCGTGCCGAAGGCCGACCGCGCGTTCGACGCCCGGCACAAGTTCTGGGCGCGCTGGTTCCCGCCGTTCCGCTGGTACGTGCGCGACCGGCTGTACTGGATCCACGAACGCCGCGCGGTCGGGTTCGTCGCCGACCCGGCCGCGATGGAGCAGACCGCCAGTCTTGCGAAGCGGCTGCTGCGCAAGCAGGTGCCCGACGAGGATCTACGTGCGCGGCTCACACCCGACTACACCATCGGCTGCAAACGCCTGCTCATCTCCAGCACGTGGTACCCGGCGCTGACGAAGCCGCACGTCGACGTCCGCTCCGGCGGCGTCGCGTCCGTGCGGCCGGGCGCAGTGGTCGCCGCCGACGGGGTGGCGGTGCCCGCCGACGTGATCATCTACGGCACCGGGTTCGACACGCAGCAGACCATCCGGTTCGAGGTCGAGGGCCGCGACGGCCGCACGCTCGCCGACGCCTGGAGCAAGGGCAACGAGGCCTACCTCGGCACGACCGTCGCCGGGTTCCCCAACCTGTTCCTCATGGTCGGACCGAACACCGGGCTGGGCCACAACTCCCAGGTGTTCATGATCGAGGCGCAAGCGTCCTATGTGGTCGCCGCGCTGCGCCGGCTGCGCCGCGCCAAGGCGTTCGAGGTGCGAGCCGAGGTTCAGGACGCGTTCAACGACTGGCTCGACTCGCGGATGGCCGCCACCGTCTGGCAGACCGGCGGGTGCCGCAGCTGGTACCAGGACCCGAAGTCCGGCCGCAACACCGTGCTGTGGCCGGCCGGCACCGTGGAGTTCTGGCGACGGACCCGGCACTTCCGCGCGTCGGACTACGCCGTGACCTGAGCGTTGGGCCGAACGGAGCAATTCGGAACGGCGGTGGAACCTCCGCCGGCTCCTTCACGTAGGTGAACACAGTGGACACTCCCCTCAGAAGTCCGCGCGGTAGGCGGTGATCGTCTCGGCGACGGTGCTGCCACCGGCGTCGGCGGCGGTGACGCGCAAGGCCACGGCCGTTCCCCAGCGGACGTCTGCACGTGAGCGAAGGTGACATCGAGCGACTGCGGAGCAAAGTCTTCACCGCCGCGGTGATCGTGGGGGCGGCGCTCACCGCCGCCACCGGCACGGCGGGTGGCGCGACCGCTCGGGCTGCCACCGTGCACTTCGGACACCGGCTGCTTCCGCAAGGTGAACCAGCGCGGCGACGCGGCTCCGTTGCCCGGCTCGAGCTTCGGCTGGAATCTGGAGTCCACACTGGACGTGTCGGTGGTTTCGGCGGCGTGCCCGTCGTGCCGGATCCTCGTGGTGGAGGGTGACAGTCCGCTATTGCCGGATCTGGCTGCCACGGAGGATACCGCCGTGCGGCTGGGTGCGAAGATCGTGACCAACAGCTACGGCGGGCGGGAGAACGGGTACTCGCTTTCCTTCGCGAGCAGCTACCAGCACTCCGGCGTGACCACCGTCGTGTCCTCGGGTGACGACGGGTTCACCGCCGCCGGCTGTCCGGCGGTGCTGCCGGACGCGGTGGCCGTCGGTGGCACGACGCTGAGCCGTGACCCGTCCGACCGCGCCTTCGCGGAGTCGGCGTGGCTCTCCGGAGGCAGCGGCTGCTCGGCGTACGTCGCGAAACCGGCGTGGCAGCGGGATCCGCACTGTCGCAATCGGACAGTTGCCGATGTCTCGGCGGTCGCCGAGTAGTTGTCGATCTACTTCACCGATGCGGGTGGCTGGGCGACGGCGAACGGCACGAGTGGCTCCGCACCGTTTATCGCCGGTCTGATCGCGCGGGCCGGGCACGCGGGCACCACGACGGCCGCCACCCTGTACACCGGTGCGGGGCACTTTTTCGATGTCACCGACGGTTCCGACGACCAGGTCTCGGGCGGGGCCAAGTGCGGCGGTGACTACCTGTGCGTCGCCGCCGCCGGGTACGACGCGCCCACGGGCGTCGGCACGCCGGACGGGCTCGCCGGCCTGTAGCGCGAAAACGATTTGCCCAGCGGACGCCGGGGCCGGTAGCTTGCTCCCGACCGCGATTCGGCTCGAGGAGGTGGGACCCATGTTCAGTGGATCGATGTGGGTGCTCCCCCTCAGTTTCGTGGTCGGGCGGTAGATGTCGCCGGGAGCGCCGAGAGCACTTCCGAAAGGCGGCATGCCATGTACTTCACTTCCGAAACCTCGGCGCACGGTCTCGTCGAACGCGAGTTCATCGTCGGCGATGTCCCCGGCGTTCTCTGGACCCCCACGGCGGGCCCCGGCCCACTCGTGCTCCTCGGGCACGGCGGTGGTAACCACAAGAAGCACCCGGCCATGACCGGTCGGGGCGGGCTGCTCATCGCCGCCGGGTTCTCCGTCGCCGTGCTCGACGCGCCCGGGCACGGCGACCGGCCCCGCTCGGCGGAGGACGACCGCGAGGTCGACCTGATGCAGGAGGCGATGGCGACGGGCAAGCCCGTGGGCCCGATCGTCGAGCGCTACAACGGTGCCCTCGCAGCGCGTGCCGTGCCCGAATGGCAGGCGGCGCTCGACGCGTTGCAGGACGAGGTGCCCGGCCCCGTCGGCTACTGGGGCATCAACATGGGCACGGCGATCGGTGTTCCGCTGATCGCGGTCGAACCCCGCATCAAGGCCGCGGCGCTGGGCCAGTTCTGGCCGTCGACGTTGGTCGACCTGGCGAAGCGGATCACCATCCCGATCGAGTTCGCCGTGCAGTGGGACGACGAGCACATCCCGCGGGAAGACGCGCTCGCGCTGTTCGACGCCTTCGCCTCACCGGAGAAGACGGTGCACGCCAACGCGGGAAAGCACAAGCAGCTCCCACGGTTCGAGGCGGCCAGCGCCGTCCGCTTCTTCAGCCGGCACCTCGGCACGCCGTGACGAGCCACGCGCGGGAGCCGAGCCACACGCCGTCGGCGCTTTGGTGGGTGGCCATGACCTCGCGCAGCCGGTCGAGCGCACGCTCGGTCTCGGCGTCGTCGAGCTGAGCGAGCACGTCGCCGACCAGGCGCAACGGCTTCACCGCGGCGACGGCGGTGCCGGGATCCGGGCCGTACCACAGGGGTTCGGCGACGTCGGTGAGGCTCAGATCAGTGAACCCCGCCGTGGTCAGCACTTCGCTGACCACGGCGGGGTCGCCGAGCGAGAACGGGCTGTCGTCGGGCACGGGGGGATTCCCGACGGCCCGGCTGATTTCGGACAGCCACTCCTGCTGATCGCCGCGCTGCCACACGAGCTGCACCAGCCGCGCGCCCGGCCGCAGCGCGCGTCGGAGATTGGTGAACGCGGCGACCGGATCGGCGAAGAACATCGTCCCGAAGCGGCTGAACGCCAGGGTGAACTCGGTGGGCGGGAACTCGTGCACCTGCGCGTCGGCCTGTTCGAACCGCACATTGGCGACATCCCCGGCGAGCCGGCGCGCAATCTCCAGCCGAGCCGCCGAGACGTCGATGCCCAGGGCGCTTCCCCGGATCGCCAGCCGCGCTGCTTCGCACGTCGTCGTGCCGGCGCCGCACCCGATGTCGAGGACTGTGTCCTCCGGGCCCACGGCCACGGCTGCGCGCAGCCAAGGCTGGTAACGGCACAGCTCGGCGTCGTAGTCGAAAGCGGGCGCGGTCATGGCGCCCATCATGCCCGTCACCGAGATGCGGCAGCGAAAAGTCGCAGGTAGATTGCGGTTCGTGATCTTGCGGGAAGTCGCTCATGCGTGAGGACGAGGTCCTCGCCCAGCTGACCACGCCCCTGGCCGCGCCGGCTTTTCCGCGCGGGCCCTACCGGTTCACCGACCGCGAATACCTGAACATCACCTATCGGACGGATCCGGTGGCGCTACGGGCGCTGGTGCCGGAGCCGCTGGTCGTCGACGAGCCGCTGGTGCGGTTCGAGGTGATGCGCATGCCCGACGTGACCGGCCTCGGCGACTACACGGAGTCCGGCCAGGTCGCGATGGTGCGCCACGGCGACGAGGCCGGTGAGTTCACCCTCGGCATGTACGTGGACAGCCTGCCCGCCATCGCGAGCGGCCGCGAGGTCGCCGCGTACCCGAAGAAACTCGGCAAACCCAGGCTGTACACGGATTCCGACACCCTCGTCGGTTCGCTCGCCTACGGCTCGATCCAGGTCGCGCTCGCCACGATGGGGTACAAGCACCGCACACTCGACGAAGCCCAGGCACGCGCGGAGCTGACCGCACCCACGTTCATGCTCAAGATCGTGCCCGGCTACGACGGCCGGCCGCGCATCTGCGAGCTCGCGCGCAGCCGGATCAGCGACGTGACGATCAAGGGCGCGTGGACCGGCCCGGCGCGGCTGTACCTCGTGGCCCACGCGCTCGCGCCGCTGGCCGACCTGCCGGTGCTGGAGATCGTGTCGGCCAGCCACCTTCTGACCGATCTCACGCTCGGCCGGCTGGCGGTCGTGCACGACTACCTGGCTTGAGGGGAAACCATGAAGGCGACCATCGTCGGCGGCGGGGTCATCGGTGTGTCGTGGGCCGGACTGATGGCCTCGCGCGGCCTGGACGTGACGGTCAGCGACCCGGCGCCGGGCATCGAGGACACCGTGCGCGCCGGGCTGGCGGAGCTGGAGCCGGCGTTGCGGGAGCTCGGCTTGCCCGCTCGTGACTTGGCGGTGAGCTTCGAGCCGGACCTCGCGACGGCCGTCGCCGAGGCGGACGTGGTGCAGGAGAACGGCCCCGAACGGCTCGACCTGAAGCACCGGATCTTCGGCACCATCGAGGCCCACGCTCCAGCGCACGCGTTGCTGCTCACGTCCACGTCGGGCATTCCCGCCACCGACATCGCCACGGCTATGAAGCAGCCGGAACGGCTTGTGGTGGGGCACCCGTTCAACCCGCCGCACCTGATTCCGCTGGTCGAGGTCGTGGCGGGGGAGAAGACCTCGGCGGAGAACGTGGCGCGTGCCGTCGCGTTCTACGAAAGCCTGGGCAAGAAGCCGATCGTGCTGGCGAAGGAGGTGCCAGGGTTCGTCGCGAACCGGCTGCAGGCCGCGATCTTCCGCGAGTGCGTGCACCTCGTCGCCGAGGGTGTGGTGACCGAGCAGCAACTCGACGAAGTGGTCACCTCCTCGCTCGGGCAGCGGTGGGCGGTGAGCGGGCCGTTCCTGAGCTTCCACCTCGGCGGCGGGGCCGGCGGGCTGCCGCACTTCCTCGAACACCTGGGTCCGGGCCTGCGGAAACGCTGGGGCCAGCTGGGTACGCCGGACCTCGACGAACCGACCGTCGCGCTGCTGAGCGCGCAGTCGGAGGACTTCGGCGGCACGATCGACGAGCTGGCTCACGCTCGGGACGAGAAGCAGATCGCCGTGATGAGGGCGCTGGGGACCACGCCGGGACAGGAGCAGCGATGACCGTCACCGACCGGATCCGCGAAGCGCTCGCCAACCCCATTCGCTCCGAAGCGGACGACCGGTTCGACATCCACGCCGCGCTGGCCGAAGTGCTCGCCGACGCCGGACTGTCCGAAAAGGACTGTGGGGGCAGTGTCGAGTTCCTCGGCGCGGACCCGATCGTGCCGAGCGCGGTGCGGCTGGGCGCGGCGCCGGCGATCGGGCTCGTCGCCAAGTCCGTGGCGCTGGCCGCGTTGTGGCGCCACCGCGGTGGGCCGGGGCAGGACATCAGCATGGACGTGCGCACGGCGCCGCACCGGCTGTGCCCGTTCTACGACAAGAAGTGGGAGTTGATCAACGGCCTGCCGCCCGCCAACACGGCCGACCCGGGCAGCCCGTTCACGCTCAAGTTCTACCGGGCCGGCGACGGCCGCTGGGTGATGCCGCTCAACATCTACCCCAAGCTGAAGTCCGCCGCGCTCAAGCTTCTTCGCACCTACGACGACGAGACCGCCGTGGCCAACGCCGTCGCCCGCTGGAGCGCGCTCGACCTGGAGGAGGCCGGCGCCGACGCGGGGCTTGTGATGCCGATGGTGCGCAGCACGGAAGAGTTCCTCGAGACACGCCAATACCGCGACGTGCTGGCCGGTCTGCCGCTCATCGAGATCGAGAAGATCGGCGATTCCGATCCGGAGCCGCTGCCCGAAGGTGCTCGCCAGCCGCTCGACGGCGTTCGCGCGCTCGGGATGGGACACGTGATCGCCGGCGCCGCCATCGGGCGCGCGCTGGCGCAGCACGGAGCCGACGCGCTGAACCTCTGGCGCCCGACCGAGTGGGAAAACCCGGTGACGTACTCGACGGCGAACGTCGGCGTCCGATCGGCCACAGTGGACTACCTGCGCGACAAGACCGCGCTGGCGAAGGTCCACGAGCTCATGCGGGGCGCGGATGTGTTCTACGCCAACCGCCGGCCGGGTCTCGTCGCCGGGCTCGGGCTGTCCGCCCAGCGTGCCGCGCAGCTGCGACCCGGGATCATCCACACCACCGTGTCGCTGCACGGCGAACGTGGACCGTGGGCGCAGCGCGTGGGCTTCGACCAGACGGCGGGGTGCGTCGCCGGGATGATGACGCTGGAGGGCTCGCCGGACCAGCCCGTGCTGCCGCACATCGGCGTGGTCAACGACTACCTCGTGCCGTGGCTCGCCACGACCGGGATCTGCGCGGCGTTGATGCGCCGGGCGACCGAAGGCGGCAGCTACCGCGTGCACATCTCGCTGACGCGCATCGCGTGGTGGATCATCAGCCTGGGTGTGTTCGACAAGGAGTACGCGCGCACGGTCGCGGGCACCGGTGAACAGCACGCGTACATCGACCCGGAGACGTTCACGGCCGAGACGCCGCTGGGGCTTTACCAGGGCGTGACCGACCAGGTGCGCATGTCGGAGACGCCGGGTGAGTTCTCGACGATCCTCGTGCCGCGCGGGTCCGGACGCGCCGAGTGGCTGCCGCGGTTAGGGTCGTGATCATGATCCCGGACGTGGTTTCCCGCCTGCGCAAGTCTTTCGCCGCCGGTCGCACCAAGCCGCTGTCGTGGCGGCGCGAGCAGCTCGGCGCGCTGAAGCGCATGCTGCTGGAGCAGGAGGACGATTTCCTCGCCGCCCTGCACACCGACCTCGCGAAGAACGCCACCGAGGCACGCCGCACCGAGCTGATGTTCATCGTCAACGAGGTCGACGACACGCTGGAGCACCTCGACGAGTGGCTCGCGCCAGAGCCCGCGGGCTTGCCGGAACGCTTGCTGCCCGCCGAGGGCCGCGTGGTGCGCGAGCCGCTGGGTGTCGCGCTGATCATCGGGCCGTGGAACTACCCGCTGCACCTCGCGCTGGCACCGTTGGTAGGGGTGCTGGCCGCGGGCAACGCCGCCGTCGTGAAGCCGAGCGAGCTTTCGCCGACGGTGTCGGCCGCCATCGCGCGCCACGTGCCGGCGTACCTCGACCCCGAGGCGGTGGCCGTGGTGGAGGGCGCCATTCCGGAGACGACGGAGCTGCTGGAGCAGCACTTTGACCACATCTTCTACACGGGCAACGGTGTCGTCGGGCGGATCGTGATGACGGCCGCGGCGAAGCACCTCACGCCCGTGGCGCTGGAGCTGGGCGGGAAGAGCCCGGTGATCGTGGACACGGACGTCGATCTTCAGGTGGTCGCGCAGCGGATCGTGGACACGAAGTTCATGAACGCCGGCCAGACGTGCGTCGCGCCCGACTACGTGCTCGCCATCGGCGACACCGCGGCCCGCCTCGAACCGCTGCTGACCGAGGCGCTGCAGGCGAAGTTCGGCGACGACCCGGCTTCGAGCCCCGACTACGGGCGCATCGTGAACACCCGGCACTTCGATCGCCTGTCTCACCTTCTGGCCAGTGGCCGCGTGGTCACCGGCGGCCAGACCGACCGCGACGCCAAGTTCATCGCGCCGACCGTGCTCGCCGAGGTCGCGCCGGACGCGCCCGTGATGGGCGAGGAGATCTTCGGGCCGATCCTGCCGGTGCTGCCCGTCTCGTCGTTGGACGACGCCATCTCCTTCATCACGGGCCGCGACAAACCGTTGGCGCTGTACGCGTTCACAGGGTCCGAAGAGGTCAAACAGCGCATCCTCACCGAAACCTCCTCGGGCGCGGTGACGTTCGGCATGCCGGTGCTGCACCTCGTCGCGCCCGAACTCCCGTTCGGCGGCGTCGGCGAGAGCGGCATGGGGCGCTACCACGGGAAGTACTCCATCGACACGTTCAGCAACGTCAAGGCGGTGCTCGACAAGCCACTGTCCTGAGCGCTCGGTGGAATCCCCTGGGTGCGGCTCCGATCCTGGATCATGAGTCACCCAGGGGGTCAGCAACCGCAGGGTCATCCGCAAGGTCAGCCGGGGTATCCGGCGGGGTATCCGCAGCAGCCGGGGTATCCCGCGCCGGGTCAGCCGGGTTTTGCCGAGCAGGGGCAGCCGCAGCCGGGGTTTCCCGAGGGCGGCCAGGCGCAGCAAGGTTTCGGCCAGGCCGGTCAGCCGCAGCCGGGTTACCCGCAGCAGCAGGCCCAACCGGGATACCCGCAGCCGGCGGGACAACCGGGTTACGCGCAGCCGCAAGGGCAGCCGGGTCAGCCCGGATATCCGCAACAGCAAGGGCAACCGGCTCCGTCGGGCTATCCGCAACAGGGTCAGCCGGGCCAGGCCGGGTACCCGCAACAGGCCGGTGAGACCGGGTACCCGCAGCCCGGTTACCAGCAACCCCTCCCGCAGTACGGACAGCCGCAGCAGTGGGGCGCCCCGCAGCAGCAGTTCTCCCAGCCGCCGCAGGGCTTCCCGTCGCAGCCGGGCCCAGCAGGTGGCCCGCTGACCCTGCCCGGCCTCGGCGCGATCCCGGCGGTGCTCGGTGTGGTGCTGGAGCTGGTGGCCCTTTTCGGCGTTTCGTGGATCACCTTCACCAACGGCACCCAGTCGGTGACGATGTCCTTCCTCGACCTCGTCAAGGCGGCCGGCGACAACGCGGCCGCCTCCGGCTTCGCGGCGACCTACGTGCAGTTCCTCGCCTTCATCATCACCGCCGCGACGGCCGGTTCGGTGCTGCCCTGGACTCTCGGCGCCCTCCGGGCCAAGCGCTCGGCGTTCCTGCTGTCGGGCATCCGCAGCCGCGAACTCACCCGCTCCGGCTTCTGGTGGTACCGCACGGTCTTCAGCGGCCGCGCGGCCGTCATGCTGATCCTCCACGCCGTCGGCATCGCGACCCTCTACTGGGGCAACTTCCCCTCCCTGGGCCTCGGCCCGATCCTCCTCCTGGTCGGCGCCGCCCTGGTCATCGCCGGCGCGGCCATGGGCCCGCGCCAGGCCGCGGCCATGCCCTGACCCTCCACAAGGGATCCTCGCGCAGACCAGCGCAACGGCGAATGCGCCCGGGTGATCACCGCCCCGGGCGCACTCGGCTTTGCGGGCCCTGCTTCGCGTGGCCGGAGGGCCCAACCGAGTGGCCCAACCCGCAGGATCCGCGCGGTGACCGGCCGCTTCGGGTGAGCGACCAGGCAACCACCGCGGCGCACTCACGAACCGAATTGATTCGCCGCCGCCGACGCCGTGGCGGGCGCGATCGGCGTCGTGGTGCCGGTCGCCAGCTGGCTGGTGGCCGGCGCCGTGCGCGCCGCCGCGGCAGAGACCGCGCGCTCGGTCTCCCGAGAGCGCGACGCCAGCCGTCGGCCGGTGCCGCTCAGCACGGCAAGCCGAGCCGTCAGGCCGGCGCCAGCACCAACGTCGTGTGCTGCCCGCTCAGCCCCTCGTTCATCACGAGCGCGCACGCCACCACGGTGCCCAGCCAGACAGCCGACACGGCGAGGTCCGATCGGGGGACCACCGGGTAGAGCACGGGGGTGAACGTGTTCCCGCCGTTGCCGCCCGTGGACGCGTGGACGTGGTTCATGTACCGGATCCCGGTGGTGCGGTCGAACAGCATCGGGTGCCGGAAGGCCTCGCTCATGTCGAACCCGCGGCGCTTCTTCTCCGGGCGGGTGTCGGCGAACTCGGTCACCTCGACGACGTGGCCCACCGGGATCGGCGCGGGGTAGTTCACCGCGATCGTGCGATTCACACCGGCACCCTAGCAACCACCGGCCGTTCCGCTGACGGAAAAAATGACACTCCATAGTGGACGCATCCTACGTCTGATTCCACCGATTAGTCCGGAAATCGAGTTGCGCACGTCACTGCGCCACGGCGAGTTCGGCCGAAGTTCAGCCGCTGCTCATCAACTCCTGGGCGAATGGCTCACCGCGGCAGACGAGTGTTCCCCGTGGCTCCCACCCCGAAAGGACCTCGATGACCGAGAACACCGACCAGGGCAACGGTTTCACGCGCCGACGCCTCCTGGGTTCCGCGGCCGCCGCGGGCGGTCTCGCCGCCGCCGCGATGGCGCTGCCGGCGAACGTCCGCAAGGCGATCGCTTCGCCCGCGCCGAAGAACGGCCGGATCTCCGACCTCAAGCACGTCGTCATGCTGATGCAGGAGAACCGCAGCTTCGACCACTACTACGGCACGCTGTCCGGCGTCCGCGGCTTCGGCGACCCTCACGCCGCCCGCCAGTCGGACGGCAGTTCGGTCTTCTACCAGAAGGACGCGAAGAACCCCAAGGGTTACCTGCTGCCCTACCACCTGGACACGAAGTCGACCGCCGCGCAGGCGATCCCGTCGACGAGCCACGAGTGGGCCGTGCAGCACGCGGCCTGGAACGGCGGCAAGAACGACCAGTGGCTGCCTGCTCACCGCGCCGCCGACGGCGAGACCAACGGTCAGTACACCATGGGTTACTTCACCCGTGAGGACATCCCGTTCCAGTACGCGCTGGCCGACGCGTTCACGATCCTCGACTCCTACCACTGCTCGGTGCTCGGCCCCACAGGCCCGAACCGCCACATGTGGATGGCGGGCACGATCGACGCCGCGGGCGACTTCGGTGGCCCGTCGCTGACCACGAGCGCGCCCAACGGCCAGTACTCGTTCAAGACCTACCCCGAGCGCCTCACCGAGGCCGGCGTGAGCTGGAAGATCTACCACTCGCCGGGCGGGACGACCGGGCTCGCCTCGCTCGCCCACATCGCCCAGTACTTCAACGCGAAGCCGGGCGACGACCTGTTCGAGAAGGGCATGAACCCGCAGCCGCTCGGCCAGTTCGAGTACGACGCGGCCCACGACCAGCTGCCCACCGTGAGCTGGATCCTGCCGCCCTCGGGCTTCGACGAGCACCCGGCCGGCCTGCCCGCGGCGGGCGCGACCTTCGTCGCCGGCAAGATCGACGCCATCGCAGCCAACCCCGACGTGTGGGCCAAGACGGCGTTCATCCTGTCCTACGACGAGAACGACGGCCTGTTCGACCACGTCGTGCCGCCCACCCCGAAGCCCGGCACCCCGGGTGAGTTCGTGTTCAAGAAGTCGGTGACCGGCGTCGACGGCGCCGGCCTGCCCACCGGCCTCGGCTTCCGCGTGCCGTGCATCATCGTGTCGCCGTGGACCGTGGGTGGCTGGGTGTGTTCGGAGCTGTCCGACCACACGTCGCAGCTGCGGCTGCTGGAACACGTGACCGGCGTGCGCGAAACCAACATCACCGACTGGCGCCGCCACACCGTGGGCGACCTCACCTCGGCGTTCCGCTTCCACGACGCCACCAAGCACGCGCCGACGCTGCCCGACACCACGGGCCAGTACAACCTCGCGCAGTACGAGGTCAGCCAGTTCACGCTGCCGCCCATCCCGACCACGCAGCAGAGCTTCCCCCACCAGGAGCCCGGCCACCGGCCGAAGACCTCCTGACCTCGGCATTCGTCACCCGTCCGTCCATTCACGACGGACGGGTGACGGCACCGGCGAGCGGGGTTTCAGCGGCGCGTCGACCGCGCGGCTGATAAGGTCGTGGTGCTTGTGAACGCGAGGGACCAGGGAGTTGACCACCACCATGGTGGCTGAGGACGACATCTCCGGGTGAATCCGGCGACGACAGCGGTGCGCTCGGTGCTTTTACCACCGCAGCGACACCGCATCTTGTCGTTTCCTGAAACCCTGCCCTGTCGTTCTCCGGGCGGCTCACGCACGCCCGCTCCACCCTGAGAGTCCTGCCATGTCCAAGACCTCCGTCGTCTGTTCCGGCCTGTCCTTTTCCTGGACCGACGGCACCCCCGTCTTCGAAGACCTGTCTTTCACGCTCGGGCCGGGTCGCACCGGCCTCGTCGCGCCCAACGGCGCCGGCAAGAGCACCCTGCTCAAGCTCATTGCCGGCGAGCTCCACCCGCTCGCCGGGTCGGTGACCACCGACGGCGTGCTCGGCTACCTGCCGCAGACGCTGCCGCTCGCCGGAGAACCGACCGTGGCCGAGGTCCTGGAGATCGCGCCGATCGTGCGCGCGCTCGCGGCCATCGAAGGTGGTGACGCGAGCGAAGAGCACTTCGCGAAAGTCGGCAGCGACTGGGACATCGAAGAACGCGCCCGCGCGGAGCTCGACCGGCTCGGGCTCGGCGACATCGCGCTCGACCGCCGCCTCGACACCCTCAGCGGTGGCCAGATCGTGTCGCTCGGCCTGGCCGCGCAGCTGCTCAAACAGCCCGACGTGCTGCTGCTCGACGAGCCCACCAACAACCTGGATCGCGACTCCCGCCGCCGGCTGCATACCGTGCTCGGTGACTGGAAGGGCACGCTGCTGCTGGTCAGCCACGACCGTGACCTGCTCGACCGCATGGACCGGGTCGCGGAGCTGGACCACGGTTCGCTGCGGCTGTTCGGCGGCAGCTTCACCGAGTACGAGGCCGCGAAGAAGGCCGCGCGCGAGGTCGCGGAGAAGAACGTGCGCTCGGCCGAGCAGGAGGTCAAGCGCGAGAAACGCGAGCTGCAGCAGGCCCGCGAACGCGCGGCTCGGCGGGCGTCCACCGGCGCCCGTACCGGCTCCGACATCCCGCGTATCGCGCTCGGCAACATCAAGCGCCGCGCGGAGTCGTCGGCTGGCAAGGCCAACGACATGCACTCGCAGCGGCTCGGCGTCGCCAAGGCCAGGCTCGACGAGGCCGACCGCGCCGCGCGCGAGGACGACACGATCGTGCTGGAGCTGCCCGACACCGCCGTGCCCGCCGGGCGCACGGTGTTTCACGGCGAGCGCCTGCGCGTGCGGGAGCTGTTCGCCGGCGAAGGCGCGACGGTGGCGATCCGCGGGCCGGAGCGGATCGCGTTGATCGGCGCCAACGGAGTCGGCAAGTCGACATTGATGCGGCTCGTCGCCGGCCTGCTCGAACCCGACAGTGGGCTGCTGACCAGGGCCGACGGCCGCGTCGCGTATCTCTCGCAGCGCCTCGACCTGCTCGACGACGACCGCACCGTGGCGGAGAACCTGCGCGCGGCCGCGCCGCAGCTGCCCGAGGCCGATCTGATGAACCTGCTCGCGCGCTTCCTGTTCCGCGGGCCGCGGGCGCACCTGCCGGTCCGGGTGCTCTCGGGTGGCGAACGGCTGCGGGCGACGCTGGTGTGCGTGCTGTGCGCGGAGCCGGCGCCGCAGCTGCTCCTGCTCGACGAGCCCACGAACAACCTCGACCTCGCGAGCGTGGAGCAGCTCACGGGCGCGCTCAACGCGTACCAGGGCGCGTTCGTGGTCGTGAGCCACGACGACCGCTTCCTCGCCGAACTGGGCATCGGCCGCTGGCTCACGCTGGCCGAGGGCAAGCTGACCGAAACGGGGCCGCCGTCGGATTCCTGACAAATGTCATGGGCGGTTGATGCGCCGGCTCACTGCTGCGAGCCGGCGCACTCGCCCAGCATGGGTGGAGAACAAGGGGCGACCTCCACTCAGTCCGGAAAGGACAATCATGAACGCCAGATCCGCCGCCGTGTCCCACGAAAACCTCAACCACCCGCGCAGCCTCTCGGCCTTCCGCACCACGAGACTGCTCGTCATCGCCTACCTCACGCTCAGCGTGCTCACGGTCATCGCCGTGGTGCTGCTGCGCAACAACGCCACGATGGTCACCGACGCGGTTTGGGTGCGGACGGTGATCGTCGTGGCCAGCGCCCTGCTCACGCTGTCCTTCACCCTCCGGACGAGCAAGGGCTCGCGCCGCGCCTACCTGCGGCTGCGGTTGGTCACCGCGATCATGCTGGTGGCCCTGGTCGTCATTGCGGCGCTGCCCGGCGCGTTCCCGGTGTGGCTGCGAGCCGAACAAGGCGTGTGCGCGCTGCTCCTGCTGGGCGTGGTGCTGATCGTCAACGGGCGGCACGTCCGCTCGTTGTTCGCACGGGCCTGACCACGGCCCCGGTAGCGTGCCGCACGTGGACGACAACGCCGATCGCTGGGTGCTCGGGCGGCGCCGGTTCGTGCTCGACGCCGGCATGCTCGTGTACCCGGCGGTGACCGTGGCCGGCCTGGTGCCGCGCGGCGGCACCACCGCGGTGGTGGGCTGCGTGCTCGTGGGCTTGTTCAGCTGCTGCTACGTGGTGGCCACGATCGCCGCGGACCGCGTGGCCCCGCGGGTGTTCTGGTGGTCACTGGGCGCGCAGGCGGTGCTGTTCCTCGCCGTGTTGCCCTTCGCGCAGGCCGACGCGTTCTTCCTGGCCGCGGTCGTCGTGGCGTTTCTGATGCGGCAGTTGCGCGGCAGAGCGGCGGTGGCGGTGCTCCTGGGGGCCGGGCTGGCGGCGATCGTCGTGCCGCCGGCTGTGCGGCCGTGGCACTCCGGGCCGGCGTGGGCGCAGGCCATCGCGCTCGTGTTCACCGCGTTGATGGTCTACGCCTTCTCCGAGGCGGTCCGTACCAACCGCGCGCTGGTCGAGGCTCGCGCGGAGGTCGAGCGGCTCGCGGCCGAAGCCGAGCGCACCCGCATCGCCCGCGACCTGCACGACCTGCTCGGCCACTCGCTCACCGCGATCACGGTGAAGAGCAATCTCGCCCGCCGGCTCGGGGAGACGGACGCGGAACGCGCGTTCGAGGAGATCGGCGAGGTCGAACGCCTCTCCCGGCAGGCACTCGCCGACGTGCGCGCGGCCGTCTCGGGCAGCCGCGACGTGACGCTGGCCGGGGAGCTGGCGCGCGGCCGGGAGCTGCTGCGCGCCTCCGGGGTCACGGCCGACCTGCCCACCGCGACGGACGTGGTCGACGGCGCCCACCAGGAGCTGTTCGGCTGGGTCGTGCGGGAGGGGCTGACCAACGTCGCGCGCCATGCTCGTGCGACGAGCTGCACCGTCCGGCTTTCGGCTTCGGAGGTGGAAGTGCGCGACGACGGGGTGGGCGCGGTGGTTACTCCGGGCAACGGTCTGGACGGGTTGCGCTCGCGCGTCGCCGAGGCCGGTGGCCGGATGGAGGCGGGGCCGGTGCAGCCGCGGGGGTGGCGGCTGTGCGTGTCGATGGGGGCTCGGGCATGACCATCCGACTGCTGCTGGCCGACGACCAAGCCCTGGTGCGCCAGGCGTTGTGCGCCCTGCTGGAGCTGGAAGACGACTTCGCGGTCGTCGCGTCGGTCGGCCGCGGTGACCAAGTGGTGGACGCGGCGCTGGCGGAGCAGCCGGACGTCGCGTTGCTGGACATCGAGATGCCGGGTCTCGACGGTCTGGCCGCGGCGGCCGTGCTCGCCAAGAAAGCGCCGGGCTGTCGCGTGGTCATGCTGACCACGTTCGGGCGTGCGGGCTATCTGCGGCGCGCGATGGAGGCGGGTGCCGTCGGGTTCGTGGTGAAGGACGCGCCGGCCGAGACGCTGGCCGCCGCGATCCGCCGCGTGGTCGCCGGTGAGCGCGTGGTGGATCCGGCGCTGGCCGTCGCGACGCTGGCGGCGGGGGAGTCGCCGCTCACCGCGCGCGAGCGCGACGTGCTGATCGCCGCCCGGTCGGGGGTCTCGGTCGCCGAGATCGCGGCGACGCTGTACCTGTCGGAGGGCACGGTGCGCAACTACCTGTCGGCGGCGATCGCCAAGACGGGCACGCGCAACCGGATGGAAGCACTGCGGGTCGCCGACGAGCGTGGCTGGCTGTGACAGCCTGTGCCGTCCCCCGCTGTGGGTACCCACGGCGTGGCGAGGTGTCGTCCGGAAAAGAGGGACAGCCTGGAACTCGTTCGGGAAAAATCCGACAAGAGAGGCAGGAACCCGATGACCGACAAGAAGATCATTGCCGTGGTGGGGGCGACCGGTTCGCAGGGCGGTGGTCTGGCCCGGGCGATCCTCGACGACCCGCAGGGACCGTTCAGCCTTCGCGCGCTGACCCGCGACGTCGAGTCCCCGGCGGCGAAGGAGCTGGCGGCGCGCGGCGCTGAGGTCGTGGCGGCCGATCTCGACGACGAGGCCGGCGTGCTGCGCGCGTTCGAAGGCGCGTATGGCGCGTACGTGGTCACGAACTTCTGGGTCCAGCGCACACCCGAGGAGGAGGCGGCGCGCACGCGGGCGCAGATGGAGCTCGACCAGGCGGAGATCGCCGCGCGCGCCGCGAAGCAGGCCGGCCTGAAGCACGTGGTCTGGTCGACGCTGGAGGACACGCGCCCGCACTTCGAGCACCAGGGCCTCGAGCTGCCGACGCTGCTCGAGAAGTACACGGTGCCCCACTTCGACGCCAAGGGTGAGGGCAACCGGTTCTTCACCGAGCAGGGCGTGCCCACGACGTTCCTGGAGACGACGTTCTACTACGAGTCGTTCCTGAAGGGGCAAGGCGTGCACCGCGGCGCCGACGGCAAGCTCGTGCTGACCAACCCGATGGGCGACTCCGTGATGGCGCTGGTCGCGTCGGAGGACATCGGCCGCACCGCCTACGGCATCTTCCTAGCCGGCCCGACGTACATCGGCCGCACCGTCGGCCTCGCCGGCGCGCACTACACGGGAGTCGAGCTGGCGGAGCTGTTCACGAAGGTGCTGGGCGAGGAGGTCGTCTACCGGCCCCAGACCCACGACGAGGTCCGCGCCGGTGGCTACCCGGGCGCCGTCGAAATCGGCAACATGTACCAGTTCTACGCCGACGCCGCCGACTCGTTCGTCGAGTCCCGCGACCTCGAGCGCGTGCGCCGCATCAACCCGCGGCTGAAGCCGCTGGAGGAGTGGCTGCGGGAGCACAAGTCGGAGCTGCTGACCGACTGATTCGAGTTCCGGACCACCGGGCGACGCCGTCGGGGGACGGCGCACGGTGGTCCGGGTTGCGTGCGGTGGCGGTGAGGCACCGCCGTGCGGGGGAACGCTCGTCGGCGGGGCCGGTCGCGCTGCGCCGCCGGCGAGCACTTCCGGTTGTGCCGGGCGACAAGTCAGTCCCAGGTGGCGGTTTCCGGGTCGACGCCGTGGGCCGCGGCGTTCGCGCTGATCACCTCGCGCAGCCACGGCGCCAGGTCCGGCGATAAACCGCTGTAGTAACTCGCGAAACCCTCGTCCTCCGCCAGCAGCCGGCCGAGGCAGACGTGGCGGGCGTGGGGGCAGTCGAAGTAGGTGGTCATGGCCGCGCGGTGGCGCTCGGCCAGCGCGTTGGCCTCGGGGGAGCCCGGCTTGACGCCGGTCTGGTGCGCGGTCGCCAGGTCGGCGTTCAGCTTTTCCACCCGGGCCGTGACTTCCCGCCAGTCCGCGGGGCTCAGCGCGGCGGCGCGCTCGGCGTACTGAGTCCACTGAGGACTGTCACCCCAGCGGGTTTCGGCTTCGCCGATCCATTCCGGGCGCCAGTCGGACCCGAAGATCTCCACCTGTTGTTCCGGCGTGAGCTGGATGCCGGTCTTCGCGGCGGCCAGCATGCGGTCGACGGCCGACACCATCGTCTCCAGGCGGGAAATCCGGTCGACGAGTTCGGTGCGCTGGCGCCGCAAGTGCTCGCGGGCGTCGACGGCCGGGTCGTCGAGGAGCCGGCCGATCTCGGCGAGCGGGAAGCCCAGCTCGCGGTACACGAGGACCCGGTGCACCCGGGCGATGTCGTCGCCCGAGTACACCCGGTACCCCGCAACCGTGCGTTCGCTCGGGCGCACGAGACCGATCGCGTCCCAGTGGTGCAGCGTCTTCACGCTGACCCCGACGAGCGCCGCCGCGCGGCCGACGGTGAGGCCTTCACTCATCAGGCCAGTGTGGCTCACCCGCGCGGAACGTCGATCCCGACGGCGCGCAGCTCGGCGGCCTGGGCGCTGTCGGGGTCGATCGGCCGGGCGGCGGTCAGTACGATCCGCACCCGTTCTGGCGTCTCCACCGTGAGCTCGACGGAGTTCCACGGCTTCACCTCCGGACCGCTCGTGCAGCCCGGCCGCAGCTGCTCGCACCGCGCGGCGACCTCGTCGATCTGGGAGAGAACGCACGAGAAGCTGATGGCCAACGCGGAGCCGGGCCCGACTTCACCCGGCACGAGCAGCACGTCCTGGAACGCCCACCGCCGCAGGTGGGTGATCCGGCCGGGGATGGAGAACAGGTCGATGAACCCGAGGCCGCGCAACCAGAAGTCCTTGGACTCCTCGAGGTCGGCCGTCGGGAGCAGCGGGAAAATGGGCATGCCGTAGATGCCGCGGTAGGGCTCCGGCGCGATCGCGTCGAGTGCCGGCATCGGGACGGGGCTGGTGTATTCGGTCACGCCTTCGATGCTCGACCCTCCTGCTACGTCAGGGTCAAGGGCGAAGCAACACCCGGATCGGGTCGCCGTCGTGCTCGCGCAGGCGCCGCACGCCCTCGGCGGCTTCCTCCAGCGGCAGGATCGCGCTCACGGAGCCCGACACGTCCAGCCGCCCGCGGGCGACGAGCTCCACCAGGTCGGACAGGTGCTTCATGCGGTAGCCGAGGTGCCCGACGACGGTGTGGCGCCGCCGCACGAAGTTCAGCTCGGCCCCCAATTCCAGCTGGTCGGGCGACATCCCGACGAGCACCAGCCGGCCGCGGTGGCCGAGCGCGCGGTCGGCCTGCTTGACGCTGGCACCCCGGCCGACGCAGTCGAACGCGACGTCGAGCCCGTGGCCACCGGTGATGTCCGCGAGCTTGTCCGGCGTGGCTTCGTCGAGCGGGTCGAGCGCGAAGTCGGCGCCGAGGCCGAGCGCGCGTTCGCGGGCCGCCGGCAGCGGGTCGAGCGCCACGATCGGCGACGCGCCGCAGATGCGCGCGAGCTGCACCAGGTGCGTGCCCAGCCCGCCGAGACCCCAGATCCCGACGGCCTCCGCGGGGCGCAGGCCGGCTGTGTCGAGGGCGCCGTACGGGGTCGAGACCGCGTCGGCCAGCACCGCGGCCTGCTCCAGCGGCACGTGCTCCGGCACACCGACCAGCGTCGTCGCGGGCGTGACCACGTACTCGGCCCAGGCGCCGTCGTAGTCGAAGGCCATGATCTCGAGCTTTTCGCACACGTCGATCCCGCCGCCCTGGCGGCATTCGCGGCACGTGCCGCACGGCCGGCCCGCGGCCACGACCACGCGGTCGCCCGGCGACCAGAAGCCGACCTCTTCGCCGACGGCGGCGACGGTTCCGGCCGTCTCGTGCCCGGGCGTGATCACCGGCAGTTTCGGGGTGAAGTGCCCGTCGAGCTGGGTCAGGTCCGAGTGGCAGATCCCGCACGCCGCGACCTTGACCACGACCTCACCGCGCCCCGGGGTCGGCACGGGCACCGTCTCCACGCTCAGCTTCTTCGACGCCGCGTCGAACCGCGCCGCTCGCATCGTGGCCGGCAGGCCGCTCATGGGAACTCCTCTTTCGGGTCGGCTTATGCGCCGACACTAACGATCAGCGGCCGCCAAGATCAACGACCGCTGACCGTCCGTACCGGCATCCGTGCACCGGACTGTCCTGAGTGGACTATTCGAGCGCGGCGGTGAGCTCCAGGTGGATGCCGTCTGGGTCGTCGACGGACAGGATCGCGATGCCGAACGCCGGCAGCTCGCGGATCGTGCCGTGCACGACGTCCGTGGCGTCGAGGCGCTCCTGTGCCTCCCGCAGCCGGGCCATCGAGCCGAGCTGGAAGCTCAGGTGGTCGAGGCCGACGCGTTCGGACTCGAACCGGTCGGCCTTCTCGGCCACCGGACGCAGGCCGAGGATCAGGTTCTCGTTGGCGAGTACGACTCCGCCGTAGAGCGCTTCGCGGTCGGCCCGGATGGCCGGGTCGTCCGGGCTGCCCGGCGATTCGGCCGCGACACCGAAGCCGAGCACCTCGGTGTAGAAGGCGCGCGAGCGGTCGAGGTCGGTCACGGTGAGCCGCAGGTGGTGGACGCCGCCCAGGGCGCTGAGGATCGGCATGGTGGCCGCCTTCCGGTTCGGCCCGCCACCCCTCGGCGACGGTGCCTGGTTCGCACGCTAGGTCCACTTTGGTCGCCTCGGAAGTGTCGGGTCCGACGAGTTCGGCACCGTTCCCGACCTGGACGTCGCGGTGTTCGTCGTCGACGGCGTGGCCGATTTCGGCCTCACCGCGGTGCTGGAAGTGCTCCGGACGGTCAACGGACTCGCCGCTGACCTGCCGGATCCGCCGCGTCCGTTCGGCATCCGCACGGTGTCCGCCGGTGGCGCCGTCCGCTCGGCGCACGGGTACACGATCCCCGCGGAACCCGTGAAAACCGTGTTGGCCGAAGGTCCCGACCTGCTGCTGGTGCCCGCCGTCGAAATCCCGCAGCCCGAAGCGCTCGGTGCGCGAGGTCAGCGGGGCGTCGGGTCGCACCGTGGTGCACGCCCTCAACGCCGCGCGCGAAGCCGGCGCCCGCGTGGCCGCGGCCTGCACGGCCGCGTTCTTCCTGGCCGAGGCCGGCGTGCTCGACGGCGTGCGCGCCACCACCAGCTGGTGGCTCGGCCTGGCGCTGCGCCGCCGCTACCCGCGCGTCGACGTCGACGAGACGCGCACGCTCTGCGTTGGCGAGGACGTGATCACCGCGGGGGCGGCGCTCGCGCACCTGGACCTGGCGTTGTCGCTGGTCGCGGCCTCCAGTCCGGCGCTGGCCGACCTCGTGAGCCGCTATCTGCTCATCGGCAACCGCACCACGCAACAGGACTTCGCGGCCACGGAGATCCTCGTGCGCGGCAACCCGCTGGTCGCCGCGTTCGAACGCCGCGTGCGGTCGCGGCTGGGGGAGTCGCTGCAGGTGGCGGCGCTGGCGGGCGAGCTGGGGGTGACCGAACGCAGCCTGCAACGCACCCTGCAGGCCGAGCTGGGAATGTCGCCGCGCGAGCTGATCACCGAGATCCGGCTGCAGCGCGCGATCCACCTGCCGCGCACGACCGGCTTGACCGTCGACGCCGTGGCCACCCGCGTCGGTTACCTCAACGGCGGCACCCTGCGGACGTTGATCCGTCGCCGGCGTGGCCTGGGCGTCGGCGAGGTGCGTGGCTCGGGCTCGCCGTGGCTCAGTGCTCCGCTGCCGGCGCCGTCGCCGGACTGACCGGCATCATCACGGCCGGCCCGAGGGCACTCCACCCCGGCACCGGCGCGACCTGCGGTTCGAGGGGCTGCCCGAGCCCTTCGCCCGAGTGGTTCCGCAGGTACCGCAGACCCCGGCGGGAGCGGCGATAGGTGCGCGCGGCGATCAGCCCGACGAGCCCGAACACGATCCCGCCCGCGACGTTGGTGTGCGACGCGGGTCCGGTCAACACGAGGTTGGGCAGCGCGGGGAAGAAGGACATCACCGCGATCGTCAGGCACGCGATGGCGACCACGAGCACGAACACCGGTGCCTTGAACCCGGGGCTGCCGCCGGCCATCGCGGTGGTGCCGGCCCGGACGTCGGCGACGGCCTCGCCGTGGCGCTGCACGGCCACCGCGCGGTCGGCGTTGTTCTCGCCGGCGAGCTTCGGGTCCTTCCGCGCCTTCTCGGCCCGGGCGACGACGAGGTCGAGCACCTGCTGCGGGTTCGCGTGCTCCAGGTGCAGCAGCCACTGCCGACCTTCGCCGGCCACCCGCAGCACCGACTGGTCGCCGACCTGGCCGAGCTGGGCGTAGGCGAGCTCGCTGTAGAGCAGGCCGGGGCCGTTGGCGCGAGCGTTGCCGAGCTTGCCGGTGCTGCCGTGCACGAGCCGGTCCCACTGGAGGAGCAGCCGGCCGTCGGTCAGGCGCACCACCACCTCCGTGCGGGCCCCGGCCAGGTCGAGCCCGAGCGGCCGGTTGAGCACGAGCTGCGCGAGGCGACCGCATCCGTACGCCACGACCACGGCGACCGGCGCCGCGACGAGCCCTCGCCAGCCCTCGCCGAAGCCGACTGCCATCTGGATCGCCCCGGAGGAGAGCAGCTCGAACCCGAGCAGCAGCCCGCACCACCCGAGCGCCACCGGCCACACCGTCGGGCGCCGGTGGTAGACGAGCACGAAGCCCAGCACCAGCAGCACGTACGGGCTCAAGCCCCGCAGCATCACCGGCGCGCCCAGCCCGGGTGTCGTGCTCCACCCGAACGCCGTGAACGGCCCCAGGAGCCCCACGAGCACCAGCACTCCCGCGGCGATTCGCCGCACCGCCATTCCCGGCCCCGAGGGCAGTGATTCCACCACCGCGTCACCTTGCCACGACAGAGTCTCCCCGCGGGGGTGATCTGTCGTATGCGAACTGTCTATTGTGGACATTTCTGGCGGGTGAATCCCGGATTACCTTGTCGTAGCGGTGCAACCACGAGGCGTCACCCGGAGAAAGGCGCGGTGTGATCTGGGAAGGATGTCGGAATAGGCGAGTCCCGTTCGTCGTAGGAGTGAGGTGGCTACCGACTGAGGGAGATGCTGTGACGAACAGGCTGGAAGCCGCACCCGGCGCAGGAGTGTCCGCTGGGGGCGGACAGCTCAAGCTGGTGTTGATCCTGGGTGTCCTCGTGGCACTCGGCCCGCTGTCCATCGACATGTACCTGCCCGCGCTGCCGACCATCGCGCAGGACCTGCTCACGTCCGAGTCCACCATCCAGCTGACGCTGACCGGCACCGTGCTCGGGCTGGCGCTCGGGCAGCTGCTGGTCGGGCCGCTGTCCGACGCGTTCGGCCGGCGGATCCCGCTCATCACCGGCAGTTTGATCCACGTCGGTGCCTCGCTGTTCTGCCTGGTGGCGCCGAACGTCGAGCTGCTCACGGGCGCGCGCATCCTGCAGGGCCTCGGCGCCTCCGCGGGCGCGGTGCTGGCGCTGGCTGTGGTGCGTGACCTCTACACCGACCGCAACGCCGCGAAGCTGCTGTCGCGCCTGATCCTCGTGATGGGTGTGTCGCCGGTGCTCGCGCCGACGCTCGGCAGCGCCCTGCTGAGCTGGACCGAGTGGCGTGGCGTGTTCGTGGTGCTCGCCGTGATCGGGCTCGCGAGCGCGATCGCCGCGGCGCTGGCCCTGCCGGAGACGCTGCCGAAGCAGCGCCGCCAGCCGTGGGAGCTCAAGGCGACGGTCCGCTCGTACCGCGGGCTGCTCACCGACCGCTCGTTCATCGGCCTGGTGATCGTGGCCGGCCTCGCGATGGCCGGGCTGTTCGCGTTCATCAGCGGTGGCTCGTTCGTGTTCCAGCAGGAGTTCGGTCTCAACCAGCAGCAGTTCGGCCTGCTCTTCGGCGCCAGCGCGATCTGGCTGATCGCCGCGACGCAGGTCAACGCGCGGCTGATGAACCGCTACGAGCCGGCCCAGGTGCTGCTCGTCGCGAGCGTGGCGGCCGTCGTGGCCTCGGCGGTCCTGCTGGTCACGGCGCTCACCGGCTTCGGCGGGATGTTCGGCGTCGCGGTGCCCGTGTGGGCGGTGCTGTTCTTCGCCGGCCTGATCCTGCCCAACGCGCCCGCGGTCGCCCTGAACTCCCACGGTGACAACGCCGGCACCGCGGCGTCGCTGCTGGGTGCCGTGCAGTTCGGCATCGGCGCGGCCGTGTCGCCGGTCGTGGGCCTGATCGGCAACAACGCCGCCGCCATGGGGATCGTGATGTTCAGCGGCATCCTGCTGGCGGGCGTCGTCCTGTGGGTTGTTGCCCGGCCGTGGGAGCTCACGGTCCCGGACGAGTCGGCCGGCGACGAGCGGGTGACCGAGCCGGAACCCGCGGCCCGGCCCGAGCCCGAGGCCGTCGCCTGCGCCGACGCGGTCTGACCGCCTCAGGAGCGCGGGCATTCTGCCCGCCCTGCCAGGCAGGCTGTACCAAAGGGGCACCAACGAGTCAATAGCCCATCGCGCAAGCGATCCGCCCGTTCGGCGCTGCTAACTTGACGCGGTGAGTAATCCGCTGATCGCGCCGACGCAAGACTCCACCAAGGCGTATTCGGGTATTTCGCTGCTCGAATCCGCGAACGACCTGTCGACGGCCATCGAGTCGGGTGACTGGGCGTCGGTGGCGATGGGCGCGGTCGGGACGGCGCTGGATGCGTTGTCGATGGCGATGGATCCGTTCGGGGCGATCCTGGCGGCGGGCGTGTCGTGGTTGATGGAGCACGTCGGTCCGCTCAAGGACGCGCTCAATGGGTTGACCGGCAACGCGGATCAGATCAAGGCGCAGTCGGAGACGTGGGCGAACGTCGCCAAGGAGCTGGGCAGCGTCGCCTCCGATCTCAACGACGCGATCAACGCGGACTTGCAGTCGTGGTCGGGTTCGGCCTCGGATGCCTACCGGCAGCGGGGGCAGGACCTGGCGACGTCGTTGCAGGCGGCGCAGAAGGGCTGTGAAGGCGCTTCGTCCGGGGTGAAGACCGCGGGTGAGGTGGTGGCCGCGGTCCGCACTTTGGTGCGCGACATCATTTCCGAGCTGATTGGGCACATGATCAGCTGGGCGTTGCAGGTGGTGTTCACCCTGGGTATCGGGTTGGCCTGGGTGGTGCCGCAGGTCGTGAGCGCGGTGGCGAAGACGGCGTCGCAGATCACCGGTCTGGTCACGAAGCTGGTGAAGGCGCTCAAGGCCTTGGTGCCGTTGCTGAAGAAGGCCGGGACGCTGTTCGAGGACGCGGGGAAGGCGTTCAAGGGCCTCAAGGGCGGCAAGGTCGCCCCGTCGCCCAAGACCAAGGACCTCTCTGGCACCCCCGAGGCGCCGCCGGTGAAAACCCCCGGCGGCGACGGCGGCGGCACGCCCAAGGGCGGCGGCTACGAAGGCACCCCCAAGGACTACACGCCGCCGCCGGGTAAATCCGGTGCGGACGACTCCACGAAAAGCTCCGGCTACGAAGGCACGCCGAAGGACTACTCCCCGCCGCCCGGCAAATCCGGCGGCGACGACAGCACGTCGGCCTCGGGCTACAGCGGCGACGCCAAGGACTACACCCCGCCGCCGGCGTCGAAGGGTGGCGACGATTCCACCCACGCGTCGAGTTCCGGCGGCGGTGGCTCCTCCGGAAGTGGAGGTGGCACCCCGCCGCCGGTGAAGAGCGACCCACCCCCGCTCAAGGCTGATCCGGACCCGGTGCCGGCGGGCGCCGGTGGTGGCGGAACCCCGAAGGGCGGCACGCCCAAGAGCGCCCCGCCGTCGAACAAACCGGACAACCCGCGCGACACGTCGGTCGACAAGGACAGCCGCGTGTGCGCGTCGGACCCCGTCGACGTCGCCACCGGCGAGATGATCCTCGACCAGATCGATCTGGTGCTGCCGCTGGACCTCGAGCTCTCGCTCGAGCGCACGCACGTCTCCTCCTACCGCGCCGGGCGGTGGTTCGGCCGCTCCTGGGCGTCCACAGTGGACCAGCGCCTGGAGATCGACGACGAGGACGTCTGCTACTTCTCGCCCGACGGCATGGTGCTCGTGTACCCGCTGCCGGCACCGGGCGCCACGGGATTGCCGGTGGAGGGGCCGCGGCTGCCGCTGACCCGGCGGCTCGACGGCAGCTACGTGCTGGAAGAACCGTTGCGTGGCACCAGTCTCCGCTTCGACCCGGTGGTGGGAGAAGCTCCCGGCGTGCTGCCGCTCACGGCAGTGGCCGGGGCCGAGCAGCGCTTCGACGTCGACTACGACCGGACGGGGCGCCCGGCGCGGATCCGCCACTCCGACGGGTACGAGGTCGCCTTCACCGTGACCCGCGACCGGATCACCGCGATGTCGGTCGTGAACCCCGCCTCGGGTGAGAGCGTGTTGGTCACCCGCTACGGCTACGACCCCGACGGCCGGCTCACCCAGGTCGTGAACTCCTCGGGCCGCCCGATGCTGTTCGACTACGACACCCAGGGCCGCGTCACGGGCTGGCAGGACCGCACCGGAACCTGGTACCGCTACGTGTACGACGCGGCCGGACGCTGCGTGAAGACCTTGGGGGAAAAGGGCTTCCGCGACGGCAGCTTCACCTACGACCGCGAACGCCTCGTCACCGTCTACAGCGACTCGCTCGGCCACCGCACCGAGTACCACCTCAACGAGGCCGGCCAGGTCGTACGGGAGGTCGACGCGGCGGGCCACGCCACGGTGTCCACTTGGGACCGTTACGACCGGCTGCTCATGCGCACCGACAAGCTCGGGCGCACCACGTCCTACGAGTACGACGACGCCGGCGCGCTGAGCCGCGTGGTCCGGCCCGACGGCAGCGTCGTGCAGGTCGCGCTGCGTGGCGGGCTCGTCGCGGCCATCGCGGTCCGCGACGGCGAGCGCACCTGGACCCGCACGTACGACGAGCCGATTGACCCGTTCTCGGCGCGCCTCGGCGTGGCGGGCGAGTTCCGCCACGAGGGCGTCGGCAGCGCGGCTGTGCTGCCCGACGCGGTCGCGGAGGCCGGGCGGACCACGAAGGGTTACGTCCCCGACCTGTTCGGCCGGCCGGCGCTCGTCGACACGCCCGGCGGCCAGGTGCGGCTCGACTGGACGGTCGAGGGCCTGCGGACCGCGCGCACCGGCCCTGCCGGCGGACGCGAGCAGTGGTCGTACGACGGCGAAGGCAACGACGTCGCCCACGTCAGCGAGACGGGCGCCGTCACGCGGCGCGAGTACGGCCCGTTCGACGTGGTCGTCGCCGAGATCGATGAGGCGGGCGGGCGCACGACGTACGCGTATGACACCGAGCTGCGCCTGCTGGCGGTGACCAACCCGCTCGGCCTGACCTGGCGCTACGTCTACGACCACGCGGGCCGCGTCACCGAAGAGCGCGACTTCGACGGCCGCACGCTGCGGTTCGAGTACGACGCCGCCGGACAGCTCACCCGCGCGTTCAACGGCCTCGGCGAGCTCACCGAGCTCACCTACGACACGCTGGGCAACGTCGTCGCGCGGCGCGCGCCCCACGGGCTCACCACGTACTCCCACGACCCGGTCGGCCGGCTCCGCCGCGCGGAGAACGCCGACGCGGTCATCGAGTACGACCGCGACGACCGGGGTCGCGTCATCGCCCAGACGACCAACGGCCGCACCACCACGTTCTCCTACGCGCCGGACGGCACCCGGGTCACCCGGCGCACACCGTCCGGAGTGGACAGTTCGTGGTCCTTCGGCGAGCGGGGCGCTCCGGTCGGCCTCGCCGGCGGGGGACACGTGCTCGCCTTCGACCGCGACCCGGCGGGCAAGGAGACGGGCCGTTCGCTGGACGGCACGGTCGTGCTGACCCAGGCGTACGACGCCGAGCAGCGCCTCACCGCGCAGGAGGGCCCGAGCCTGCGCCGGCGCTACGACTACCGGGCCGACGGCCACCTCGTTCGCACCTCCGACAGCCTCTCCGGCACCGCGGACTTCCGGCTCGACCCGGCCGGCCGCGTCGTCGAAGCGATCGCGGCCGATCGGCGCGAGGGCTTCCGCTACGACGTGGCGGGCAACATCGTCTTCAGCGGCGTGGCGGGACAGGCAGCGCCCGAAAGCGGCCCGCGGGCGTACGTGGGCAACACCCTCACCTCGGCGGGCGCGATCTCCTACCGCCACGACGCACAGGGCCGGGTCGTCCAGCGCCGTGTCGGCGAGCTCGTATGGAGCTACGGCTGGGACGGCCAGGACCGGCTGACCGGCGTGACCACCCCCGACGGCACGCGGTGGCGGTACCGCTACGACCCCGTCGGCCGGCGAATCGCGAAGCAGCGGTTCGGGCCGGGCGGCGAGATCGCCGAGCAGGTCGAGTTCGTGTGGGACGGCGGGAAACTCGTCGAGGAGTCGCACCGGCTCGCTGACGGAACCACCCGCGTGCGCACGTGGGACTACGACCCGGACACCGACGCGCCGGTGGCACAGCACGAGAGCACCGGCGGCGTCCGGCTGTTCCACACGATCGTGACCGACCCCGTCGGACGGCCCGCCGAGCTGCTCGACGCCGAGGGCCGGCCGGTCTGGTCGGGCCGCACCACGGTGTGGGGCCGCGACCTGCCGGGCAGCGGCGGCGCGACGGCCACCCCGCTGCGCTTCCCCGGCCAGTACCTCGACGTGGAAACCGGGCTGCACTACAACGTCTACCGCTACTACGACCCCGCCTCGGGCCGCTACGTCAGCCAGGACCCACTGGGCCTCGCGCCCGCGCCCAACCCGGCGGCGTACGTGAGCAACCCGCTCCGCGTCGCCGACCCGCTGGGCCTGGCACCGACGAGCTGCAAGTCGGGAGGCGGCACCGGCACCACGTCGAGCCGGGCGGGCAGCACGGACGAACCCGCCCACGTCGGCGACACCGGCAGCACGCCGAACCCGTCGCGCTCGCCGTCGCCGGAACCCGGGCCGTCGCACAAGTCGGGTGACGCGGACACCTCGGCCGAAGCCGGTCCGTCGAACTCCGCGGCAGACGGGAAGAAGCACCAGGACGCGCCCGATTTTTCGCACAACCCGGGACCGGACAAGACGCCGAAGTACGTCTACCACGGCTCGGGCGCGCCGCCGGAGACCATCTTCAAGGACGGCCTCACGTCCGACGCGATCAGACAGGGCGCGGGGCCGAAGGGTCCGAACTACGACATCGCCGGGCACCAGCACCGGTCGTACGGTTCCGGGAGTGGGTACGTGTCCACCTCGGGCGACGTCGAGACCGGATACCAGTTCGTGCCGCAGAAGGTCGGCGGGGAAATCACGCAGTCGACAAAGACCGGGTTCTGGGGCAAGTCCGACGACACGATGTTCTTCAAGCACGAGGGTTACATCTACGAGATCGAAACCGATCCCGGGAAAATGGTCCACCTGCCCTCACACCCGGACCACGTGCCCACCATGGATGGTCAGAACGAATGGGCCGCGGTCGACCACATCCCGGGCTCGCAGATCTCCGGCGCGTACAAGGTGGAGGGGTACTACAACGTCGGCGCCGGGCAGCCGGGCGCGCACCCGAACATCATCTATCCGAATGATCACAAGCTCGTGCCCCAGCTCCAATATGAGCCCAACCCAGGCTTCGTTCCGAAGCCCCAGGACCCACCACCTCCGCCCGTGCCACCCAAGGACTGAGCACGCCGAGCTAGCCTGAGCCTGACGACGGATCGGAGAAAGTTGTGGATACCACCCCGGAACCGCTGCCCGCGGAGCTGCGCGAGCGTGCGCGGCAGTCGCCGGACAGCTGGCTCTACGTGGTGGACCCGGCGATGGAAGGCGCCGAGGACGTGCCGGGCGCCGCGATCGCCGGCGCCTACCGCGTCGACGAGCACGGCGAGGTCGCGGGCGAGTTCATCCCCAACCCGGACTACCGCCCGAGCACGCTGGCGCTGGGTATTCCGCGGCCCACCAACGAGCTGGAGGCCGCGTTGCAGGCGGTCATCACCGGCAACGGCGGTAACGAGGGCGTCCACGCGGCGCTGCTCGGCGCCACGGTCTACGTGGTCGCGGAACCGGACCGCCCGGTCGTGACGATGGCGCAGGAGGACGGTGAGGTGGTTCCCGCTTACACGTCCGAGGGTTACCTGCCCGAATCACAGCCCGGCCAGGAGTTCCGCGCCGTGGCGGTGCGCGAGCTCGCGGCCGAGCTGGCGACCCGCGACTTGCTGCTCAACGAGGGCAGCGCGCTCAACGTGCGAGTGCCCGGCGCCACCTTGGCCGGCTGAGTTCGGGGGTCACAGGCCCAACAGGGCGAGCCGCGCCGGGTCGGCGAGGATGTTGATCTCGACGATCCGCCCGGAGCGCACCGTCGGGCAGAACACGGCCCGCGGCGTGCCGTCGAGGATCGCGAGCAGGCCGGGCGCACCGTTCACGAGCACGGGCCGGCTCTCGGCACCGAGCTGCTCGAACAGCACCGCCTGGCTCGCCACCCGGGCGGCACCGCGGATGAGCCGTGAGCCGCCGGTGACACCGGCGTCGGCGCGGAGCACCACGTCCGGGTCGAGCACAGCGAGCAGCGCGTCGAAGTCACCCGAGCGGGAGGCGGCCAGGAACGCGTCGAGGACCTCGCGTTGCGCGGCGACGCCGGCGTCGGGCAGCGCGGCGCCCCGGACCCGGCGGCGGGCACGGCTGGCCAGCTGCGCGGCGGTGGTGGGGGTGCGGTCGACGATCGGCGCGATCTCGGCGAAGGGCACGCCGAACAGGTCGTGCAGCACGAACGCGAGCCGTTCGGCCGGCGACAACGTCTCCAGCACCACGAGCAGCGCGAGCCCGACCGAGTCGGCGAGCACCGCCTCCTCGGCGGGGTCCGGGTCGGCGACGATCGTGTCCGGCACGTGCGTCTCCAGCGGCTCCTCGCGACGGGACTTGCGCGAGCGCAGCACGTCGAGGCACACGCGGCTGACGACCGTGGTCAGCCAGCCGCCGAGGTTCGCCACGCCGCCTGTGTCGGCGCGCGAAAGCCGCAGCCAGGCCTCCTGCACAGCGTCCTCGGCCTCGGTCACCGAGCCCAGCATCCGGTAGGCGACCCCGCGAAGGTGGCCGCGGTGGGCTTCGAACTGCTCAACCAGAACTGCGTCCACTGTCAGGTTCCTCCGTCGTGGTCCGTCAGAGGGTTGACGGACCACGGACGAAAGATGTGACAGGAGAACCATGACCGACTTCCAGGCCATCGCCGACCGCGTCGAGCTCGGCGCGCTGTGCGCGGAGTTCACCGACGCCGGGATGATGCGCGACTTCGACCGCCTCGCCTCGCTCTTCGACGAGGACGGCATCTGGCGCATTCCCGAGGCCGGCATCGAGCTCGTCGGCCGGGACGGGATCCGCCGCGGGATCGAGCGCTCGCGGCAGCTGTGGGAGTACTTCCTGCAGACCGTGCACCCGGGCTCGATCCACCTCGACGGCGACACCGCCACCGGACGCGCGTACATCGTGGAGTTCGGGCGGCTGCGCGACGGCATCTCGCACCTCAGCCACTCCGTGTACCACGACAGCTACCGGCGCACGGCCGACGGCTGGAAGTTCACCGAGCGCGCGTACGAGATGCACTACGTCGACAGCACCCCGCTCACGGGAAAGGCCTCACCCGCGCTGGGTGAGGTCATGCCCGGGAAGCTCTCAGACTGAAGTTTCGGGTTCCGAGGAGTGGGCGATCACGGCCCAGATCACGAGGACGTCGAGCACGATCACGATCAGCCCCCACGCCGGGGCGGCCGAGATGAACGCGAGCATCGCCAGCGCGTTGAACCCGGCCAGGATCACCACGACGACCTTGGCCCAGCCGGCGCCGCTGAACAGGGCGGCGCCGGCGGCGGCCGCGAGCGCGCCGACGATGAGGTGCAGCCAGCCCCAGCCGGTGAGGTTCAGCACGAGGTAGCCGCCCGGCGCGGCCACGTAGAAGTCGTTCTTGAACAGCGCCACGAGCCCGATGATGATGTTGAAGAAGCCGGCGAGCATCGCGATCGTGGCCGCGAACGCGGTCCACCCGTTCGCCGCGCGCGGTTCGGCGAAGCCCGGCCGCGCCGAGTCCATCGCCCGCGGGTCCGTTCCCTGCATCCGGATGTAGTCAGACATAGCGGTGCCTCTCGTCGGTTTCCCGTCGCCCCACGGTGGACCGGCCGCGCGCCGGAGTCCTCGCCCGTGCGGGATGAGGTGGGCGTCGCGTTGGCTAGTTTCGATCAATGTGTCGGGTGAGACTGTATTGGATGACACGATCTGACGTGCCGGAGCAGCGAGGGGAGCGGGTCATGTCCGAAGGGTGCTGCAGGATCGCCCTGCCGCGGGTTCACCTCGAGCGCCTCGGCCCACGGTGGGCAGGAGACGACGTTGCTCGCGCTGTACAACTCCGTTTACCACTTCGGTGGCGTGCTCGTGCCGCCCGGTTTCAAGGGCCACGCCAAGGACTCGGGCGGAAACCCTTACGGCGCAAGCCACATCACGGGCGAGGACGGCTCGATATCCGTCGACGAGCCGGCGCTGGCCGCGGCCCGCGCGCAGGGCCACCGTGTGGCGACCATGGCCGCGGCGTTGAAAACCGGCCTCGCGCAGCCTCGGCTCGCGGCAGAGGCTGCGCGGTAGGTCAGTCCGCGATAGGTCAGTCCATCGTCGAGTTCTTCGTCTCCGGCGCCCACAGCAGCGAGACGACCAGGCCGCCCACCAGCACCAGCGTGAGGATCAGCATGGTGGGGGAGAAGCCGATGCCGTCCAGCGCCAGGGGCAGCAGGAACGTGCCGATGGCCGAGCCGACGCGGCTGAGGCCGTTGAGCAGGCCGACGCCGGAGCTGCGCAGGTCGGTGGGGAACAGCTCCGGCGGGTAGACCTGGTCGAGGTTCACGGCGGCGGACATGGTGAACGTGAAGACCAGGAACAGCGGGAAGAGCAACGCGGTGGGCGCGTCGGGCCAGATCGCCATCGGCGCCATCGTCGCGATGAGGACCACGAACGACCAGATCGTGAGCCCGCGCCGCGACATCTTCGCCACCAGCCACAGACCGCAGAGACTGCCGGCGAGCAGGAACAGGTTCAGCAGGCCGTCGCTGGTCGTGTCCTCCTCGCCGACCCCCATCTTCAGCAGCACCAGCGGCAGGAACGTGTAGATGGCGAAGTAGGGCACCACCTGGGCGTTGTAGAAGATCGTGCCGAACGCCGTGTTGCGCCAGTACTTCTTGCCGAACAGCTCGCGGTAGCGCACGCGCCGCGCCGAGACGTGGTTGTGCACGAGGTCTTCGAACGCCTCGACGTCGCCGCGCAGCCGCTCGACGACCGCCCGCGCCTGGTCGACGCGGCCCTGCGACAGCAACCACCGCGGCGACTCCGGCACACCGATGCGCAGCAGCACCACGGCGATCGCGGGGATGCTGCTCGACGCGAGCAGCCAGCGCCACGACTCGCCACCGAGGCTCACGACGTAGTTGCCGAGGAAGAACGCCGCGACGTAGCCGACCGTCCACAGCACGGTGAGCGAAGCCAGCAGCCCGCCGCGGTACTTGCGGGGCACGAACTCCGCGACGAGTGTCGGCCCGAGTGCGTAGTCGGCGCCGATGCCGATGCCGATCAACAGTCTGAGGATGAACAGCTGCGTCGGGCTGGTCACGAAGAACTCGGCGGCCGACGCGACGGCGATCAACAGGAAGTCCACTGTGTACAGCCGCTGGCGGCCGATCTTGTCCGCCGCCCAGCCGACGACGATGCTGCCGAGGAAAATCCCGATCAGCGCCGACGCGCCGAGCAGCCCCTCCCACACCGTGCCGAACCCGAGCTGCGCCGCGATCAACGGCAGGGCGATGCTGATGATGCCGAGCCGTAGCCGTCGGAGTAGTTGGCGCAGAAGGTCAGCGCGGTGATGCGGAGGTGGAAGCGGTTGAGCGGGACGTCGTCGAACCCTGCAGAATTTGACGCTGCGGACCCTCCTCCCTCTTTACTCGGGGAGGAAGAGGTCTTGCTCTGCGGCATAGTCTTCGAAGCCTTCCAGTCGTTGCCGGGCCAGGGCGCCGGCCGCGTCGGCCATCGCCTCGACGAGCGCCACGGTCAGGGAGGTGACCGCGGCGTGGGAGTCGAACACGAACTCGGAGGCGACGCCCGCATGCAGCACGTCGTCGGCGAGCGGGGTGAGCGCCGAGACGGGCCGGTCCGTGATCAGGAGGGTGCGCAGGCCCAGTGCGCGAGCCTGCTCGAGGGCCGCGGCGCTCTCCCGGGGGTAGCGGGGGAGCGCGACGAGGACGAGCGTCCGGGCGCCAAGCCGGTGGGCGTGGCGCAGGGCGTCGCCGAAGACGCTGCCGGGGTCCGTGAGCAGGCGGACGTCCGGGTGGATCTTGGTGGCGAGATAAGCGAACGACGCGGCCTGCGCGGCCGAGACGCGGTAGCCGGCGACGACGAGCGGCACCGAGTCCATGAGCGTCGCGGCGATCGCGCGCAGCCGTGTGTCGTCGGCCAGCTGCGCGCGCAGGGCGGTGAGGTTGCGCAGGTCGGCGTCGATGGCGTCCTGGAACTTGTTGCCGCCGCACTCCGACTCGGGCTCGGCCGCGGCCTCGCGCAGGTAGCGGCGGAACCCGGCATAGCCGTCGAAGCCGAGCAACGCGACGAACCGCGTGACCGACGGCTGGCTGACCTGCGCGTACTCCGCGAGCTCGCCGCTGGTGAGCGCTGCCGCCTCCGCCGCGTGGTCGGTGAGGTAGCTGGCGATGCGCCGCTGCGCGGGGGTGAGCCGGTGGGCGGTGAGCAGCTCGTGCAGCGACCGGGACAACCCGGGCCTCCCGTCCTTGCGTTGATCGCGAATGAATAGTTTCATGTCACCATAGGAATGAATGAAAACTTGTCAAGAGGGGTGGCGATGACCGACTCCAGCCGCATCGAGATCAGCGGGTCCGGCCTCCGCTGCGCCGACGTGGTCCGCGTGGCTCGTCGCAGCGCGTGGACGGAGCTGGCGCCCGAAGCCGTGACCGGCGCCGCGGCGAGCTACGAACTGGCGGTGGAGCTGGGCGCCAAGCGCGCGGTCTACGGCCGCACGACCGGCGTCGGCGCGAACCGGCACACGGTCGTCGACCCGGAGTCGGCTGACCGCCACGGGTTGCGCTTGCTGCGCAGCCACGCCGGCGGGACGGGCGAGCCGCTGGCGGACGAGGTCGTGCGCGCCGTGATGGCGGTCCGGCTCAACCAACTGGCGGCCGGGGGCAGCGGTGTGCACCCGCGGCTGCTGCGTGCTTTGGAGACGGCGTTGCGGGTCGGGGCTCTGCCTCTGGTGCACTCGCGCGGCGCCATCGGCACCGGCGACTTGACCGCGTTGGCCGAGGTCGCCCTGACACTGGCCGGTGAGCTCCCGTGGGCCGCCGGCGACCTCGACCCGCTGCCGATCAGCCCGGGCGACGCGCTCGCGTTCATCTCCAGCAACGCCGCCACTCTCGCCGAGGCCGTCCTGGCCTGGCACGACCTGCGCCGGCTGCTGTCCGCTTCCCATGTGGTGACGGCTCTGACCTTCTGCGCGCTCGGCGGCTCCGCCGAGGCCTATTCGGCGCGCGTCCACGCCGCCCGCCCCCACCCCGGCGCCGTGTTCTGCGCCGCCGAACTCCGCCGGCTGCTGTTCGAAGGCGATGAGGTCGTAGAGGGCCGCCGCCTGCAGGACCCGTTCGGCCTGCGCGCTTTCCCCCAGGTCCAGGGCCCGGCCCTCGACGCGGCGGCCTCGGTGGAGCGGGTCCTGGACATCGACATCAACGCCGCGGCCGAGAACCCGCTGATCGACGTGGAAACCCAGCAGGCCTACCACCACGGCCAGTTCTCGACGGCCCACGTCGCACTGGCTTTCGACCACCTGCGCGCCGCTCTGCACCACGTCGCCGAGCTGTCCACCGCCCGCCTCGGCGACCTCGTCGAGCCGGATCTCAGCGGCTTGCCCCCTTTTCTCGCCCAGGGCCCCGCCGGAAGCTCCGGAATCATGATCCTGGAATACGTCGCCCACGACGCCCTGGGCACCCTCCGCCACGCCTCGTCCCCCGTGACGCTCGGCACCGCGGTCATCTCCCGCGGCCTCGAGGACCACGCGAGCTTCTCCACGCACGCCGTCCGCAGCACGGTCGCCGCGACCGCCGCCTACCGCACCGCCCTGGCCTGCGAACTCCTCGCCGCCGTGCGCGCCCTGCGCCTCTCCGGGGTCGCCCTGCCGAACACCCCGCTGCGCGAAGCCTTCCGCCTCGCGGAGGGCGCTCTGCCCTATATCGCGGAGGACCACCCGCTGAGCGCCGAGATCAGCCTGGCGGAACGGTTGCTGGATCGGCTCGCTGCGCTGTGATGACTTCGCCTCCCGGACGGGATTTCCGTCGAGAGTTGGCGCTGGGACCGGGTCATGCCCGAACGTCATCGCCGGTGGCGGCGTTCTTGAGATGACCTGAGGCGCTGGTTAGCCTGGCCGCACCCGAGTCACGTGGGCGGCCCGTCGGTGTTCGCGGTGCGGCGTTCTTGGGACTGGAACGTCGAGGACAAGCGCGGTACCGCGGAGGACGGGCATGGAACTGCAGCCAAGGCAACAGGCGGGCAGGCTCGTGACCGACGGAGAGTGCGGCTCGCGGTGAGCGGCCGAGCGGAAGGCGCCGACCAAGCAGCGACCACCGAACCAACACCCCACCCCGCGATCACCCGCCGCGAACGGCACCGCAGAACCGACCCGACCGGGCCTGGCACCTCGCGCTGGGCGCGGCAGCCCGGGCTCGGCGTGGCGGGCCTGCTGCCCGTGGTCGTGGTCGCGGTGCTGATCGCCGCCGGGGCCGGGGGTGCGGAGTCGTCGTTGCTGGTGTTGGCGCCGATCGTGACGTTCGCGTTGCCGGTGGTCTCGATGATCGCGTTTTGGTGGGAGGACTGGCCGGGCACGCGGCTCGGGCCGGACTGGGCGGGGTGGGCGGACCTGGCGCTCATCGCGGCGGGCGGGATCGCGCTCACGTTCTTCGGCGAAGCCGTGGTGGGGCACCTGTCGTTCGCCGCGATCTTCGACCCGACGCCGGAGAACCTCGAGCTGAGCACGTTCCCCGTGACGATGCCGCTCGCGGGCGCGGCGTTCGTGGTGATGCTCGAGTTGACGCTGGTGAGCGAGCACTGGCCGCTGCGGTTGTGGCTCAAGCCCATCCCGGGCGGGATCTGCGCGGTGGTGTTGTCGTGGGCGATCTCGATCCTGCTCTACGTGCTGCTGCTCGGCGGAACCCCGTTCAAGGGCGGCGGCCACGGCCTGCTCGACCCCGGCGTGTTCGGCGCGGTGCTCACGTTCATCGGCGTGTGGCAGGTGCTGCTGTTCGTGATGTGGCGGGGCTGGCCGTTCCACCACCTGCGAACGCAGTGGGTGCGATTCGTCTGCGCGAATGTCGCGACGATCGGCGCCGGCATCCTCACGTACGTGTTCCTGCAGCGCTTGCCCGTTCCGACGTTGTCCGCGCTCGCCGGCGACTTCGTGGCCGCGGGGCTCGTGGTCGGCATGCTCTTCGAAGACGCCCTGCCGGCGCGCTGGCCCGCGTGGCTCGAACGGACGGTGTCCTTGCTGCTGACGCTGGCCCTCGCCGCGGTGCTGCACGTGGTCCTGCTGGCGCTGGCCGAAGAACTGCACTGGAACCGCGGCACGCCGATCGGCTGGGTCGGCCACGTCACCCTCAACGCCATCGGCGTGTCGGTGATCCTGCACGTCGCGATCGGCCGCCGCTGGCCGCTCGCGCGCAAGAACTGAGAGCTACGCAAGTTTGCGCGCGACGTAGTAGAGGTCCATCACGTCGTCGGGACGCTTGCCGGTGGTCACGTCGGTGAAGCCCGCCTTCGCGAGGCGGGCCAGCGCGTCCTGCTCGCCCCACATCGTGCCGAGGCCGACGCCGCCTTGGGCGAGGGAAACGCTCATGCAGTAGAAGACGGAGAACGTGTACAACGCGGGCGCGAGCGGGTGCGCGATGTTGTCCTCGAGCCGCGTCGAGCACGCGGTGTCCTGCATGAGGTAGGTGCCGCCGGGGCGCAGCACGCGGCGGATGGCCGCGAGGACATCGTCGGGCGCCGCGGAGTCGTGGATCACGTCGAAGGTGGTGACGAGGTCGTACTCGCCTTCGAGACCGGTGGCGTCGGAGACGGCGAACGACGCGTTCGTCAGCCCCCAGGCCCGCGCTTCTTCCCGCGCGGCGGCGATGCCGGCTTCGGAGACGTCTACGCCGGTGAAGGTGCTGGCGGGGAACGCGCGCGCCAGGAGGTTGACGGCGTGGCCCTGGCCGGTGCCGACGTCGAGCACTGCGATCCCGCGGGTCAGCTGCTCTGCCAGGCCGGGCGCGAGCGGCAGGACGGTGGTGAGCAGTTCGGCGTCGAAGGTGCGCGCGGACTCTTCGCCCTGCAGCTTCTGGAACCGCGGGTACGCCGAGTACGGCACGCCGCCGCCGTCCTTGAACGCGGCCACCACCTGCTGCTCGACCTCACCCATCATCGCGAGGTACTGCAGCATCGAGGCCTGGTTGCCCAGGCCCGCGGCGCGGGTGAGCGACGCGGCGTGCTCGGCCGGCAGCGTGTAGCGACGAGTCTCGGGGTCGTAGGAGACGATGCCGCCGACTGTCATCGCGGCGAGCCATTCCCGGACATAACGCTCGTTCAGAGCGGCGGCTGCGGCGATCTGCTCGCTCGTCGACGGGGCCAGGCCGGCCAGCACGTCGAACAGGCCGGTCTGGTGCCCGACGCTCACCTGCAGGGCGAGGCACGCCTCGTTGAGCATCGTCGTCATGCGCTCGGCGAAGGCCGGTGTCTCGGTCACTGCCGCTCTCCTCTTGTCGTGGTCCACTGTGGACGAAAGGTCATGGCGAGCCTACGCCGAGGAGAGTTTCCGGGTCAGCGCATGGGCTTCGCGCAGCAGCAGCGCGCCCAGCTCGGTGAGCCGGTCCGGCGGGAAGCGGAACTGCACACCCGTCAGCGAAAGCGCCCACGCCGGCGCGCCCGAGCGGCCGAACACTGCGGCCGCCAGCCCCCAGCTGCCCTCGACGACGAGGCCCGGGTTGAGCGAATAGCCCGTCTCGCGGGTGCGCGCGATGCGGGCGCGGAGCTCGTCCGCGCTGTGCGCCGCGCCCCACCTCTGCGTCAGGTCGACGCGGCCGAGGTACTCGTCGATGTCGCGGTCGGGCAGGAAGGACAGCACGACGAGCCCCGCCGAGACGACGCCGAGGGGAAAGCGCGCGCCCTCGTACAGGACGAAGGAGCGGATCGGGAAGCTGCCGTCCTCGCGGAGGAGACACACGGTTTCGTCGCCCCGGCGGGCGGAGAAGAACGCGCTCTCGCCCGTGGCCTCGGCCAGGCGGTGGACGCTCGCGCGCGCGTGCTCGGTCACGTCGTAGCGCTGGGCGGCGACCTCGCCGAGCAGGTACAGCTCCGGGCCCAGGTGCCACTGCCCGGTGCGCTGGTCGCGGTCCACGAACCCCTCATCGCCCAGCGCGGTGAGCAGGCGGTGCGCGGTCGGGCGGGCAAGGCCGGCGGCGCGCGCGACCTCGGTGGTCGTGGAGCCCTGGCCGTGGGACAGCGCGCGCAGCACCGCGGCCGCGCGGCCGACGAGGTGGTCCGGGGCGTTGCTCATGCTCTGCAGCTTACGTTCCCACGTTCACTGAGTGAACGCCGCTCCCGACCGGTGACCGCCGGGCGAGAGGCCCGCGCGACGTCGTTGACCAGGCGCGAACTCATGCTCTTGAGTGATCCCGTCCGATCATTCAGTGGACGGGAGGAACACCTTGCCGACGATCTACCCCAGCGCAGCCGAAGCGCTCGCGGGCGTGCTCACCGACGGCGCGACCCTCGCCGTGGGCGGGTTCGGCCTGAGCGGCAATCCGACGGACCTCATCGAGGCCGTGCGCGACTCCGGTGTGCGCGACCTGACCGTGGTGTCCAACAACATGGGCGTCGACGGCCAGGGCCTCGGGATCCTGCTCGAGAACCATCAGGTGTCCAAAGTGGTCGCTTCCTACGTCGGCGAGAACAAGCTCTTCGCCCGCCAGTTCCTCGACGGCGAGCTCGACGTGGAGCTCGTCCCGCAGGGCACCCTCGCCGAACGCCTGCGCGCCGGCGGCTCCGGCATTCCCGCGTTCTACACGCCGACGGGCGTCGGCACCCCGGTGGCCGACGGCAAGCCCCACGCGGAGTTCGACGGCCGGACCTACGTGCTCGAACGCGGCATCGTCGCCGACGTATCGCTGGTCCACGCCCACACGGCCGACCGCGCCGGCAACCTCACGTACCGCTTGGCAGCCCGCAACTTCAACCCGCTCGTCGCCGCCTGCGGACGGGTCTGCCTCACTGAAGCGGAGATCCTGCCGGACGACTTCGTCGACCCGGAAAACGTGATGACGCCGGGCGTGTTCGTCCAGCGCCTCGTCCTCGCGAGGCAACGGGAAAAGGCCATCGAGAAACGCACCGTCCGCCCGAAGGAGGTGGCCTGCGCATGAGCTGGACCCGCGACGAAATGGCCGCCATCGCCGCCCGCGAACTGCGCGACGGCGACTACGTGAACCTCGGCATCGGCATCCCGACACTGGTCGCGAACCACGTGCCCGACGACGTCCACGTCACGCTGCAGAGCGAAAACGGCATCCTCGGCCTCGGCCCGTTCCCGGTCGAGGGCGAGGAGGACGCCGATCTCATCAACGCCGGCAAGCAGACCGTCACCGTGGCCCCGGGCGCGAGCTTCTTCGACTCGGCCACGTCGTTTGCCATGATCCGCGGCGGCCACATCGACCTGGCGCTGCTGGGCGCGTTGCAGGTCGCCGCCAACGGGGACCTTGCCAACTGGAGCGTCCCCGGCACGATGGTCAAGGGCATGGGCGGCGCGATGGACCTGGTTGCCGGCACGAAACGCGTGGTCGTGCTGACCGATCACGTCACGAAGGACGGCGAGCCGAAGCTGGTGTCGCGCTGCACGCTTCCGCTGACCGGCACCGGCGTGGTCGATCGCGTCATCACCGACCTCGCCGTCCTCGACATCACCCCGCACGGCCTGCGGCTGGTGGAAGTGGCGCCAGGGGAGGACGCGGCCGGCGTTCGGGCGCGGACCGGTGCCCCGGTGGTGTGAGACGTGTCTTCGGCAGATCCATCGCGGCTGATTCCCGGCGCCGACCCGGTGTCGTTGCGGGTCAGAAGGCCAGTGACACCGGGTATGCCGCCGCGAGGAGCACGATCACCACGCCGTTGAGGATCCGGTAGTCGCGCAGGATGCCGATGAACTCGCGGATCGTGGCGCTCGGCACGTAGTACCAGGCGGTGTGGGAGCCGACGACCTGGCCGTTGACCTTGAGGCGCCGTGCCAGCATCGCGGTGCGGAAGGCGTGGAAGTTGTTGGTGATGAGCAGGCAGTGGTAGCCGGGTTTGCGCTCGGTCATGAGCTCGCGGCTGTAGATCAGGTTCTCGCGCGTGGTCGTGGAACGGGCCTCCAGCACGATCTCCTCGCGCGGAATGCCTTGCGCCACCAGGTAATCGGCCATCGCCTCGGCTTCCGGCTGCGTTTCGTCGGCACCCTGACCGCCGGATGTGACGAGCGTGGGCGCCGCTCCTCGCGCGACCCCCGCGTCGTACAACGCCCGCCCCCGGTCAAGCCGGCTGGCCAGCAACGGCGGCACCGCACCGCGGATCAGCCGCGACCCGTGCACCACGATGAAATCCGCGCCCTTCGGTGGCCGCAGCAGCCCGTACCCCACCGAACACAGCACGAACGCGGCGAACGCGAGGCTGAGGTAACCGAGCACAATGGACACACTGATGATCACCACCTCCGCCGCGCGCGGCACCGGGTTCTTCCCCAGCACCAGCAACGCGGGCGCGAAGGCGAACATCGCCAGCCCCGCGAGCAGCGACAGCAGGTTCCCCAGCCGCCGCCCCTCGCGGCGCACCATCTGCAGCCCGTTGAGCACCAGGAACGCCGGCAGCAGCACCGCGACCACGAGGAAGAACGCGATCGCCAGCGTGCTGCCGTCGACCACGTCGTGCACCGCGGGGATGTCCAGCAGCGCGAAGATCACGCCGATCGCGAGGAACAACAGCCCGGCCAGCAACAGCACGCCGTTCAGCAACCGCCGCCGCTCGAAGCGGAAGCTGATCGCGAAGCCGGCGAAGAACGGGATCGACGTGAGCAGGTAGGCCACGCTCAGAAGATAAGGCGATCATGGCCGGGCAGGCGGCCCGAGTGGCTTCCCGTTCGAGTGAACCGGGCGGGTCAGCCGCACCAGCCCCAGTCGCTGTGGGCGTAGGGAAATTGCCACTGCCGTAGCCGCCCGCGCCGCTTTGGGCACCGCGACGCCGGGCCCGAAGCCGATGGTCGTCGCCAGAAAGGCGCCGGCGACCACGAGAACGCGCTTGAAGATGGTGAGTTCTTCCCTTGTCCGCCGGACCTCGGCGAGCGCGCTCACTGTGCCCGCCACGGCAGTCCCAGGTGCGTGTTTAGCGTCATTTCACCCATGTGTCGGAAAACCGGCGAGGCAGCCGGCTGTCGTCATCCGGCCTGAAGTGCCTTCGCTGCCGGGTAGCCTCGACGCCGTGATCCACCACGTGCAAGTGGCCTGCCCGGCCGGGGCGGAGGACGCGCAGCGCGCCTTCTACACCGGGGTGCTCGGGTGGCCCGAGCTGCCGAAACCGCCGCTGCTCGCCCGGCGCGGCGGCTGCTGGTTCCGCGTGCCCGGTGTCGGCGGGCCGGACGGGGAGCTCCACATCGGCGTCGAACAGGACTTCCGGCCCGCGGCGAAGGCCCACCCGGCGTTCGTGGTTGACGTGGACGCCACGGCGGAGGCGGTGGCAGCCGCCGGGCACCGGGTGGTGTGGGCGGATCCGGCGGAGATCCCCGGCCGGCGCCGGTTCCACACGTTCGACGCGGTGGGTAACCGTCTCGAGTTCCTGGAAGGCTGATGCAGAAAACCGTCGCGTTGGCCGGTGGCGTGGTGCTGGGCGTCGGCACTTACCTGACGCAGCTGACTCCGTTCGGCTGGACGACCAACTCGATCGCGACCTGGTCCGCGCTCGCCTTCCTCGTCGGCTGCGCCGGCGGCCGGCCGTCGTGGCGGGTCGCCGCGGCGGCGGTGGGTTCGCTGCTGCTGGCGCTCGTGGTCTGGTACGGCGTGGCCCAAGCCGTGAACGGCCTGTATTCGGCGAGTGCGCTGGTCACCGCCGCGGTGTGGGCGGCTGGTGCGGTGCTCGCGGGGATCGTTTTCGGCCTCGGCGCGGCGTGGTGGCGGCACCGGCCGGACAGCCGGCGCGGCGCCGTCGGCCTCGCGCTGCTCGTCGCGCTCTTCGCGGTGGACGGGCTGTACCGGCTCGTGGTCCTCGGCTCGCCCGGCGCCGGCGTGACGGTGCTGGTCGTGGCCGCGGTGCTGCTCGCCCTCCTCAGCCGACGTTCGTGGCGGCCCGCCGCGGCCACCCTGCCGCTCGTGGCCCTCGGCGCCGGCGGTTACGCCTTGCTGGGCTTGGTGCTCGGCGGCGTTTCGTAGAACTTCAGGAACATCGCGACCCCGGACTCGATCACGTCGGGCGAACCGGGCTGCACGCACAGCGCGTACAGCTGGCTCACCGCCGCGGCCCGGTCGGGAATCCGGATGCCCGGCAACGCGCGCACCGCGGTTTCGAGCACTCGCCGCAGCTCCGCCGGCACGCGGCCGAGCCACGCCGCGGTGTCGTCGGGGAACCGCTTCGCCTCCGCCGGACTACCCGCCCTCGTCGTCCGCGGCGGTTTCGACGCCGCCGGACTCCCCGTCGGCATCCAGCTCACCGCCGCGCCGTGGCGCGAAGAACTGCTGCTGGACACCGGCGAGCTCGTACAACGGCTGACCGGGGCCGTGCAGCACCGGTGGCCGGAAAACGTGAACACCACAGAAAAGGAGGCCCGAATGTCGTACCTCAACGGTAGCCACCACATCACCATGTCGGTGGCCGGCGCGCAGGAGGACGTCGACTTCCACGTGAACGTCCTCGGCCTCGGCCTGATCAAGCGGACCGTGCTGTTCGACGGCAAGATCCCGATCTACCACCTCTACTACAGCAACGCCGACGGCGACCCGAGCGCCGTGCTCACCACGTTCCCCTTCGGGCAGGTCGGGATCAACGGCCGCCGCGGCACCAACCAGGCGCGCGAGGTGCTGCTCGCCGTCCCGTCGGGTTCGTTGAACTTCTGGGCCGACCGCCTGAAAGACCGCGCGGCCGACGTGCACGACGCGAACGTGTTCGACCGCCGCCGCGTGCCTGTTCCGCCACCCGTGCGGCATCGAGTACCAGCTCGTGGAGGTCGACGACGACCCGCGGCGCGGCTTCACCGGCGCCGGCGTGCCGCAGGAGTACGCGATCCACGGCATCTACGGCGTCGGCGTGCACGTGACCGGCCCGGACACCGCCGTCGAGTTCGCCGCCAACCACCTCGGCGCGCGAGAAGGCCTGGCCGAGGGCGACCGGTTCGCGCTGGAGGCGGGCCGATCCGGGCTCGGCGGCGCGGTCGAGCTCGTGGTCAACCGCACCGACGGCCCGGGCACGTGGATCTACGGCGCCGGCACCATCCACCACTTCGCGTGGAACGCCGACAACCTCAAGAACCAGGACGAGCTGAAGTTCGAGATCGAGGGCGCCGGGTACACGGATCTGTCGGAACTGCGGGACCGCAAGTACTTCAAGTCGATTTACGTCCGGTCGCCGGGCGGCGCGTTGTTCGAGCTCGCCGTGACGCACAACGAGGGCGGCTGGGATTGCGACGAGTCACCGCAGGAGCTCGGTAAGCGCTTCCAGCTGCCGGACCAGTTCGAGTCCCGCCGCGACGAGATCCTCGGCCGGCTGGAACCGATCGACATCTGAACGCGTGGGGCCGGGCACGAGCCCGGCCCCCGTGGCGCTCACTCGTGGTGGCGGGTCGCGGCCTCGTCGACCTCACGCCAGATGGTCGGCGCCGTCGGCCTGCGGATCTCCTCCAGCACGTGGCCGACGAGGCCGACGGCCCGCGCCATCACGCCGATGCCGCGCGCGGCCCGCCAGTCGATGCCCAGCCGCGACGCGATGGCGCCGATCGCGCCGGTGACGTTGACCGGGAGCTCCTTGCCCAGCGCGGTTCCCGCCTGGCGCGCGACTTCCCGGATCAACGCGACCTCCGGCCCGGTGAGGCCGGCCTCGTCGAGCAGCGTGAACAGCCGTTCCGCGCGCGGATCGAGCGGCTTGTGGATGGGGTGGCCGATGCCGGGGATGAGCCTCTTCGCGGCGACGAACCGTTCGACGATCGCGCCCGCCTCCGCGGCGAGGTCGCCTTCGAGGTCCGCTTCCTGAACGTAGCGCGCGGCCCCTTCGATGGACCCGACGAACGTCGTCCCGAGCCCGAGCAGCCCGGCCGCGACCGCGCTCTGCAAGGAATCCGGCGCCCCGTAGTGCGTCAGCCGCGAAGCGATGGCGCTCGGCGTCATGCCGTGTTCGACCAGGCTGACGGTCAGAGCGTTGAACACAGTGGACTCGCCCGGCGTCGGCAGGCGGCCCGTCAGCTCCAGGAACCCCATGTCGCCCAGGTCGACCTTGCCCACGAGGTCGTCGACCAGGTCGTGGCCGAACACCGTGATGCTCTTCGAGGTGCTCCAGCTGATGTCGGAGCGGAACTCCGGTGAATCACCCAACATGCGTGTTCCTTCCTTCGACGCTCAGGCTTGCTTCTCGAGCTCGCTGCGGACGACCTTCCCGGACGCGTTGCGCGGCAACGTCTCCGGCGCGACGAACCGGATCTCGCGGGGCCGCTTGTACTTCGCCAGCCGTTCGCCGCACAGCTCGATCAGGTCTTCTGCGGTCAACGTTTCGGCGGCGCGCGCCACGAACGCGACCGGCACCTCACCCCACGTCGGGTCGGCGCGGCGGACGACAACGGCTTCGAGCACATCGGGGTGTCGCAGCAGGGCGCGCTCGATCTCGGCGGGGTAGATGTTCTCGCCGCCGCTCTTGATCAGGTACTTCGCACGGTCGACGAAGTCCAGCGTGCCGTCGGGGTTGCGCACGAAGACGTCGCCGAGGTGGAACCAGCCGCCGCGGAAGTCGTGCGCGGTGGTGGCCGGGTCGTTCCAGTAGCCGCTGAACACCGTGGGCCCGCGCATGCAGATTTCGCCGGGTTCGCCGTCGGCGACGTCGTGATCTGCCGGGTCGACGAGCCGGATTTCGCAGTAGCCGCTCTGCACTTTGGACAGTGACCGCGGTTCCACTCCGACGGCGAGCGCGTCGCCCGAACACGGCGGGCACCCGGTTTCGGTGGTGCCGAAGGTGTTCGCGAACGGCGCGTCGAGCAGCGCGGTGATCTCGGCGATCTCGTCCGGCCCGATGAGGTCCGGCATCACCCCGCACAAACGCACTCCGGCGGGCGTGATCTGCTTGTCCCGCAAGGTGTCCGCGAAGCGCCGGACGGTGCCGGGCATGAGCAGCAGCCACCCGAGCCGTTCGGTGGCCACGACGTGGGCGAGCTCGGCCGCGTCGAACCCGTCGACCACCACGACCTTGCCGCCGCTGATGAGCGTGCTCACCGAGTTGTCGAACGCGCCCATGTGGCTCAACGGCGACCAGGCGACGAACGCGTCGTCACCCGCGAGGCCGTACTCCGCGCGGGTCGCGGAACTGCGCGCGATCTCGGCGCGGTGACTGATGGCCGCGCCCTTCGGCACGCCGGTGGTGCCGCTGGTGTAAATAATGATCAGGACGTCTTCCGGCCGCGCGGCGGACGGTCCGGCCCACGGGGTCGTCGCCACGAGTTCCGCTTCGAAAGCCTCGCCGAGCTGCAGCCGCGGCCGGGAACCCAGTGGTGCGGCGAACTTCTCGTCGGCTCGCGGCGACGTCACCAGCACCGTGGGTTCGACGAGGTCGAGGCAGGCCACGAGCTCGTCCGCGCCGGCCCGCAGGCCGGGGCACGCGACGATCGCACCCAGCAGCGCCACGGCGAGCGTGATCTCGAGGTACTCGGTGCGGTTCTCCGAAACGAGTGCCACCCGGTCGCCGCGCCGCACGCCCCGGCTCGCGAGCAGCGCGGCGACCCGGCGGCTGCGCTCGGCCAGCTCCCCGTAGGTCACCTGCCGCTCGCCGGACTGCAGCGCGACGCGGCCGGGGTGCGTCCGGGCGCGGTCTTCGAAGAGCGTGCCCACCGTGCTGCCGGCGGCGTCGAGCACGAGGTTTCCCGTTGTCATGCGCGGTTCCCGTTCAGATCAGGGCCGAACCGATGCGGCCGGACTCGGTGACGACGTCTTCGGCCGCGTGGTGCGGGCGCACCAGCAGCACTCCGCCGATGCCGATCAAGCTCGTCAGCGCCATCCAGCCCGCGATCGCCCAGGGACTGCCGTGCAGCCAGCCCAGCAACGCTGTGGCGATCAGTGGCGCGAGGCCACCACCCACCACGGTGCCGCCTTCGCGGCCGACGGAGATGGCGCTGTAGCGGCTGCGCGTGCTGAACAGCCCGGCGAAGTAGCCGGCTTGGATGGCGTCCGTCGCCGCTCCGGCACCGGCGATCCCGACCGTGACGGCGATGATCACCGGCGCGACGCCCTTGCTGTCCACGAGCAGGAAGAACGGGAACGCGAACAGGGCCTGGAAGAGCAGGCTGACGATCATCACGCGGCCGAAGCCGAAACGATCGCCGAGGTGGCCGTAGACCGGGCAGAGCACGCACGCAACGGCGGCGCCGATGACCGTGGCCCACAGGATCTGCGATTTGCCGAGGCCGAGTTGCTTGGTCGCGTAGGTGAGGATGAAGACGGAGACGATGTTGAACGTGGCGTTCTGGCCGACCCGCATGAGGAAGATCGCGAGCATGTTGCGCGGTTGCTTGAACGCTTTGACCAGCGGTGCGCGCTCCTGCTCGCCGGCCTGCTTGATGCGGGCGAACTCACGCGTCTCCGGCAGGCCCTTGCGCACCCACAAGCCCACGCCGACGAGGATGACGCTGAGCAGGAACGGGATGCGCCAGGCCCACGACAGCAGCTGGTCGTTGTTCACCAGCGCGCCGATCACGACGTAGACGACCGACGCGAGGATCAGCCCCACGAACACGGCGCTGGACAGGAACCCGCCCCAGAACCCGGGCCGGCTGCTGCCGTTCTCCTTGGTCAGCAGCGCGGCGCCGCCCCACTCACCGCCGGTGCCGATGCCCTGCACGATCCGCAGCACCACCAGCAGGATCGGGGCCAGCGCGCCGATCTGCCCGTACGTGGGCAGCAGGCCGACGGCCAGCGTCGCCAGGCCCATGGCGAGCAGCGTGATGACCAGCGCGTTCTTGCGCCCGATGCGGTCGCCGACGTGCCCGAAGATCGCCCCGCCGAGCGGGCGGGCGACGAACCCGGTGGCGAACGTGGCGAACGACAGCAGTGAACCGTTGAGCGAGCCGGCGGACGGGAAGAACAGGCTCGGGAAGATCAACGCGGAAGCCGTGCCGTAGAGGAAGAAGTCGTACCACTCGATCACGGTGCCGAACGTCGCGGCGATGGTCGCCCGTCTTGTCAGGTGTGCCGACTGTTCGTTGGTTCGCACGCCGAGCCTCCTCGTTGAGCCGGAGCAGTGCTAAAATTTCGCCTAGCGAATAGTTTTCCGCTAGGCGGCAAACGGAGATTAGGAAGGGCAGCGCGACGATGTCAAGCGCGGACAAGGAACAGTTCGTCACCTCGCTGGCCAGGGGATTGACCGTGTTGCGGGCGTTCGGTCCCGATCAGCCCGAAATGTCCCTGAGCCAGGTCGCCGCCGCGACGGGCCTCAGTCCGGCCGCCGCGCGCCGCTTCCTGCTCACCCTCGTGGAGCTCGGCTACCTCGCGCAGGTCGACAAGCGGTTCGTCCTCACGCCGCGCGTGCTGGAACTCTCGGCGGGCTACACCCGCGCGATGAACCTGAGCAGCCTGGCGCAGCCGCTGCTGCAACGCGTCCGCGACGAAACCGGCGACAGCGTTTCTTTGACGGCTCTGGCGGGCACGGACATCCTCCACGTCTGCCACGTGCAGACGGACCGGTTGATGCGCTTCGCGATTACTCCCGGGGCTCGGGTGCCGGCTTATGTCAGCGCTTCCGGTCGCGCGATCCTGGCGCACGAGCGTCCGGCTGTGGTCGATGCTTTTTTCGTCGCCGCCACGCTCGCCCCGCGGACGGCCTCCACGATCACCTCTGCCGAGTCGCTGCGCGGTTCGCTGGCCCAAGCTCGCCAAGACGGCTACGCGGTGGTCGTCGACGAGCTCGACGTCGGCATCACCGCGCTGGGCTGCCCAGTGTTCGGCGGCTCGGTGGTCGCCGGCGTCAGTTGCTCGACGGTGTCGGGCTACCTGCCGGTGGACGAGTTCGTGGCCACGCGGCTGCCTTTGCTGAAAGAACTGGCTTCACGGCTGGGGGAAGCGTTCGAACGCTTTCCGGCGTTGCTGCACTCGTTCGAAATGCACTGAGAAGGGCGAGCTGCAAGCATGATGGTCGCCCGAGCGATCGCCGCGGCCGCCGTGTCCGTCCACGAAGGCCGGCCGAAGGAATTCTGGGCCGCCGACGCCCACAGCTGACGCGTCGAGCTCTGCCACGGGTTTCTCTCTGGGCGGAGTGGGCACCATCTCTCCCGCCGGAATCGCCGTGGTCCGAAAAGGTTGCGTCCCAGCCTCGATTTCCCCTGCCTGGTCCAACACTTTCGTCGGTCCTTGTTGACGACCGGTCCAGACCTAGTACTTTCGGCCGGCCGAACCCACCGAATGGTGTAGGCCATCTCGGGGGTCTTCACCCGGCGCCCGTTTCGGGGCCTGAGTCCGTCCTAGGGTGATCTTGCTTAGTGATCTTGATCCCGGGTCTTTTCTCAGGAGGGGAACACCTGTGCCCAAACTTCCACGCACGCTCAGCAGAACCCTGGCCGCGGCGGGCACCTTGTGCGCGCTCACGGTGGCGACGGCCGTGCCGGCTTTCGCGGCCGAGCCGGCGCCGTCGACGGTCGAGCAGGACGTGACGCAGCTGTACCAGGACGTCGTGGACCTGTACGGCGGAATTCCCGCGAGCGCGCGGGCCGGCGTCGACTCGTTGATCGACTCGCCGATCGACCACATCGGCCAGAAGCAGGGCAACGCGAAGCAGAAGCCGGCCGCCGACTGCACCGAGGGCGCGCTGCTGACGTACGCGAACCAGCTCGCCTCGCAGCTCACGCCGGTCGAAGGGCAGGCCTTCGACGCGCTTTCCGCGCTCGGCCAGCTCTACGCGCAGGGCGTCGCCACCGACAAGCAGCCGCAGGTGTTCGGCACCGACGGGCAGTACACGTCGCGCGCCACCTCGGCGATCTCGAAGCTGCGCCGGTTCTGGGACATCGAGAGCTGGAACGTGCAGCTCGTCGCGTGGAAGGGCACCGACCTCGGCAGCCCGGCGAAGATGGCGCAGACCTTCGGCCTCGGCCTTGCGCCGGCACGCGTGAAGGACGCGGCCGCGCTCGCCAACAAGGTGCTCTTCGAGCTGCCAGTGCTGCAGGGCGGCCGCAACCCGCTGCTCACGCTCAACGCGTTCTCCGCGCCCGCCGACAGCTTCGGTGGCAAGCGCGTGATGCTCGGTGACGGCATCCTCGACACCACCAACCTGCTCGGCTTCGACGACGTCGCGGTGGAAGCCGTGCTGGGCCACGAATACGGCCACCAGGTCGACTTCGCCCACGACAACTTCCCGCGCAACGAGTCCGGCGAGATGGGCCCCGACGCGTACGGCGGCTACTTCGTCGCGCACGCCAAGGGTGAGGCGTGGGACGCCCGCACCCAGCAGGAAGTGACCTACCTCAACGCTTCCATCGGCGACTGCCAGCACAGCCACGGCACCCCCGATCAGCGCAAGGCCGCCGGCGCGTGGGGCGAGAAGCAGGCCACGAGCCAGGCCAACCCGAACAAGATCGTCCCCTCCGCGACGATGATCACCAAGTTCCAGAAGGAATACCCGAAGCTCGTTCCGCCGGCCACCGACCAGCCCCAGCTGGCCGCGGCGCACAGCTGATTTCGTGAAACCGCAGCGGGCCGCCTCCGTTCACCGGGGGCGGCCCGCCACGGCATACCGCAAGTGCGTGACGTCCCGATCGGTCAACTGCCGAACCTGCCGCAGCTCGACGCGCGTGTCGTCGAACAGCCGGCGTCCGCCGCCCAGCAACACCGGGACGAGGTGGATCTCCAGCTCGTCCAGCAAATCCGCGCGCAGCAACGCCTGCGCCGCACCGGCGCCGTGCACCAGCACCGCGCGCCCACCCGCGGCGGCTCGCGCCTCGGCCACGCACTCGCCGACGTCGGTGAAGAACCGCGCACTGCCGGGCGGCCGGTCGTCCGGATCGACGTGATGCGTCAGGACGTTGATCGCCACGCCGTCGTGGTGGTCGCCCTGCCACCGCCCGGCCAGCTCGAACGTCCGCCGCCCCGAGATCACCGCGCCGGTCGCCATGGCCTCGCGGTAGATCTGGCCGCTGGGACCGTCCCCGTGGCGGTCGTCCAGCCAGTTGAAAAGCCTCCCGCCGCCCTCGCCGAGCTCCTGCCCGGCCCGATCGTCGGGCCCGGTGACGAACCCGTCGAGCGACATCGACATGTAGAGCCTGATGGGACCGTTCGTGTCGTGCGCCATGTGTTTCCTCCTCGTATCGGTCACAAGTACGTCGAACAGCGTTCCCCGAAATCGACACGGCCCTGATTCAGCTCCTGTGTAGCTGAATCCCAGCAAAATTCTGCGTTGGACTCGCTGATCCGGGCAAGCGAATACTCGACGGCATGGACACCGAGACCATGGACCTCGTCCGCCTGCTGCGGCGCTTCGGCGTGCGCGCGCTGGCGTTGGCGGCGGTCGCGGCGCTCGTGGGCTACACGACGGTGGCCATGGCGCTCGCGCTCGTGGGGTTCGGGCTGCTGTTCGCGCGCCCCAAGGTCAGGAAAGCAGGTGTGCCAGAAGGGCCCGCGCGGCCGGGTTCGTCGGAGCCCGGCCCCGGCCAGCCAGGTGGATCTCGCGGCTGAACGTGGGCTGCTCGATCCGTGCGAACGGCAGGCCGGACCGCTCGGCCACCGGCTCCGGCACGATGCTGACGCCCAGCCCGGCGGCGATGAGCTCCACCAGCAGCGGCATGTGCGTGGCCTCGCAGACGCGGTTCTGCCGCAGCCCCGCGTCGGCGAATCGGCGCGCGACCATGGCTTGGATCCCGCTGCCACTGAAGTCCAGGAATGGCTCGTCGTCGAGCTCCGCGAGGCGGACGCGGCGTCGCCGGCCCAGCCGGTGGCCGGGGTGGCACAGCAGCACCAGGTGCTGGCTCCACTGCGCGAAACTGCTCAGCTCGTCGGTCAACGGCTCCTCGCCCGCGAGGAACGACAGGTCCAGCTCACCGCTGGCGACCGCCGCCGCCAGATCGGGCACCAAACCCTCGCGCACGTGTATGCGCACGCCCGGGTACCGCGTGCGGAACACGCCGAGCTTTGCCGGCAGGTCCACGACCGTCAGCGTCTGGATGGTCCCGATCGACACGCGCCCGCTCTCGAGCCCCGCGACGGCCGCCACCTCGCCGCGCGCGGCCACCACGTCGGCGACGATCCGGTGCGCCGCCGGCACGAGTGCGCGCCCGGCCTCGGTCAGCTCGACCCGCCGGGTGGTCCGCTCGAACAGCGCCGTGCCCAGCTCACCTTCGAGCTTGCGGATCGACGCGCTCAGCGCCGACTGCACCACGTGCACCTCCTGTGCAGCGGCGGTGAAACTCCCGCACCGCACCACCGCGAGGAAGTGCTCGACCTGCCTCAGCTCCATTCAGCGATTCTAGTGCTCAATCCCCGAGCAACGATCACCATGTATCGGTCCGGCAGAGGAATAGATCCCGGGCCCTCGCCACTCCGTCAATACCGGGTTTCAGGCATCTGCCCAGGTGGTCCCTCGCCGGCGACAGGGAGACGGGATGGCGCGGCCCAGCAGGGGAGTGATCAGACGGAGAAGGACGGTGCTCGCGCTGAGCGTCGCCCTGGCCCTGACGTTGGTGGCGCTGCTGGTCTTCGACGAGGCTCCCGCCCAGGAAGGCGGCGGCGCGAGCCCGCCCAACGCGGCAGCGCGGCAAGCGGCACGCACTACAACGGTCATTTCTGCACGGCGCCGAACCCAGCGTCGGGCACTGGACGAAGGCCGCGTGGAGCGCCGAGCTGGCGCAGTTCTTCCAGTTCGTCGACCAAGCGCGAGCCCGACGCGGCCTGAACGTCGACCCGGCCGCGATCCGCGGCGGCCGCACGCCGTGTCTCGGAGGCGACTGGAAACAGGCCCTGCCCGCGATGCGTGAAGCCGGGCTGCGCTACGACTCCAGCCAGTCGTTCGAGGGCGTGCGCTGGCCCGAACAGCTCGACGGTATCTGGGAGTTCTGGATGCCGTACGTGAAAGTACCCGCCCTGAACAAAAAGTGATCATGGTGGACTACAACCTGTGGTTCCAGTACAACCACGCCCGCGACGACGCCACGCGCACCGCCGAGTTCCGCGCGGACACGGTGGCGACCTACCGCGGCGCGTACCAGGCCGCGTTCACCAGGAACCGCGCGCCGCTGGTCGTGGCCAACCACTTCAACGACCGGGCCTGCGGCGCGTTCGCGGAGGCGACCAGACTTCATGGGCGAGGTCTGCACGAAGCCGGAAACGGTCTGCGCCCCCTACAGCGAAGTGATCCAGTGGCTGGAACTGCAGGACCCGGCCGTGCTCGGGCAGTTGCGGAAAGCCCCGCCCACGCAACCCTGAGGGTACCCACGTCGGGGTGTGGTTCGTCCGTCGCCGGGGTTGCCACGGTGGAGCCATGACGATCACTTCGGCGACTACGCGGCCACCAAAGGCGGCCATCGAGGCGTACGCGCGGTCGTGGACCCGCGAGTTCGGCCCGCGTGGTGTCACCGTCAACACCGTGCAGCTCGGCGCGATCGACACGGACCTGCTCATCTTCGACACGGTCGAGTTCGCCAAGTCCGTGCCGGTGGGCCGCGTGGGCACGCCGGAGGACGTCGCCGCCGCCGTGGCCTACCTCGCCGGTCCCGAAGCCGGCTACGTCTCCGGCGCGACCCTGCGCCTCGACGGCGGCGTGCACGCTTGATCTTTCGGTGCACACGTGTGTGCTGCGGAGTTGGACGGTAACCTTGGTCGACAGTCGGGTCAACATCACTGCACACGGTTGTGTTCTCAAACTCGAACACCTTGGTGGGCAACGCGTTCACCCGGTTGGCTCCAGTTGTATTGCTTTTCGTTGACGATCGTCGCGAGGTAGACATATGGTGTCCGGCACCAGGAAGGCCCGGGTGGCACGAAGTTCCGTGCCGCGGTCAGCGACACCACCACCTTTCACCTCGCTCCGGCGGCCACACCGACAGGGACGGCTCATGACGGCTTCGACGACGATTCCACAGACGCTCACCGTGATGGAAGCGTGCTTCACGCTCAATCCCGGGGTAGACGATCAATTCTGGGCAGCACAGGACAAGTTCGGCCCGGTGGCGGCGGCGTCGCCGGGGTTCCGCGCGGTGATCGGCGGGCCGATCGCCAACTCGCCGTGGCTGTACTTCTGCGGCAAGTGGTCGACGCCGGCGGCGATGGACGACTGGTACCACGACCGCGCGCACACGGCGGTGCAGAACAAGGCCCACAAGACGTGGTTCAAGTCGGTGTACCTGCGCAAGTGGCGTCTTCCCGCGGAAGGCGAGGAGATCCGGGGCCGCGTGTTCTCCGAGATCGCCCTCGCGCGCCAGACCCCGCTGTCGGAAACCGAAACCGCGCAGGTGCTGTCGGAGCTGACCGAAAGCCTGCCCGGGTTCGGCGTGCGGCCGTTCGAAACCGTGGCCGGCGAGTTCGAGGCGCAGCCGTTCCAGCTCGTCGGGCCGCTGCAGGAGTTCCCCGAGCTCGCGCCCGTGCGCTACCTCCTGCTCACGCACTGGGACTCACCCGCGGACCTTGACGCCTGGCTCGCGTCCCCCGGAGTCGCCGCGCTCAAGGAACTCGGCGAGTTCGAAGCGCAGCGCTACCTGCCGATCTTCCACGCTCCGGGCGAACGCGAGGGCCTCACCTCGGACGGCTTCCAGCGCGGCTGGGGCAGCGAGGCTTGACCGCACAGACGCGGCCGGCGGCCCGACGAGACCGCCGGCCGCGTCGAACCCGGCATCAGGCGCCGAACCACCGCGAAAGCCGGGTCGCCAGCCCCTGCTGGTCATCACCGAGCCACACCACGTGCCCGTCCGGCCGCAGCAGCACGGCGGGCGCGTCCAGCTCCTCGCTGACGTCCACGACGTGGTCCACGCGATCCGCCCAGCCCGCCACGGAAAGCGCGCCGGTCTGGTCGAGCAGCAGCCCGCGCCCGGCGTGCATCTGGGCGTAGAGCGGGCCGCGCTTCAGGTTCACGTTGCGCAGCCGCCGGCCGAGCAGGTCGGGGCCGTCGCCGAAGTCGTAGCGGATGCCGATCGCGGAGACCTTCTCGATCAGGAACCGCCGCACCTCTTCGAAGTCCATCAGCTCCGACACGAGCCGGCGCACGGCCTGCGGTCCCGGCTCCAGGGACATCAGCTCGGCCTGCGCGCGCGTGTTGTCGAGCACGGACGCGGCCACCGGATGCCGCTCGGTTTCGTAGGTGTCCAGGAGGTCGTCCGGTGCCCAGCCGTGCACCGCGGCCGCGAGCTTCCAGCCGAGGTTGAACGCGTCCTGGATGCCGAGGTTGAGCCCCTGCCCGCCCATCGGCGGGTGGATGTGCGCCGCGTCGCCGGCCAGCAGCACGCGGCCGGACCGGTAGCGCTCGGCCAGACGCGTGGCGTCGCCGAAGCGCGACAGCCACTGCGGCGAGTGCATGCCGAAATCGGTTCCGGCGGTCGCGCGCGTGGCGTCCCGAAGCTCCTCCAGCGTCGGTGGGCGCGTGCGGTCCTCGGCCACCTCCAGGGCGGGCGTGACGAGCCGGTAGCCCCCGGTCTCCAGCGGGCCGGCCCCGAACCCGAACTGGGTCTTGCGGACCTCCGTCATCACGGCGAGCACCTCGTCGGCGGGCGCCGTCAGCTCCACCTCGCCGAGCAGCCACTCCTGCCGCGACGGGTGGCCGGAGAACGCGATCCCGAGCAGCTTGCGCACGGTGCTGCGGCCGCCGTCGCAGCCGACGAGGTAGCGCGAACGCAGCTGCGAGCCGTCGGCCAGCTCCGCCGTCACGCCTTCGTCGTCCTGGCTCAGCCCGACGACCTCGCATCCGTACCTCAGGTCGGTGCCGACCTCGAGCGCGTGCTCCCTCAGCAGCCGCTCGACGACGGTCTGCGGCAGGCCGAGGATGTGCGGGAACGCGGTGTCCAGGTTCGGCGGGATCGGCTTGGCGATGCCCGCGAATCCCCCGATCGGGTAGGTCGTACCGAGCTCCAGGAACCGCTCCAGCAGCCCGCGCTGGTCCAGCACCTCCAGGCTGCGCGTGTGCAGGCCCAGCCCGCGCACGATCTTGCTCGGCCCGGCGTCGCGCTCCAGCACGACCACGTCCAGGCCCTGCAACCGCAGCTCGGACGCCAGCATCACGCCGGTCGGCCCGCCACCGGCGATGAGCACATCGATCACGAAAACTTCCCCCGCTTTACTTTCGACTCCGGGCCGGACACCCCGGGTTCCGGCCACGGTGGACGATTGTGCGCCGTCACCAGGGTCTTGCCGCAAGCCCCGGGGTGCGGTATACGTTGGGAGTGGCAGGAGGAGTATTTCCTGCGTTTCTTTGTGTCCGCTTTTTCAGGTCCGCAGTGGACGGACGCTAGAGCCAGTCGTGCTCACGCGCGTACCGGGCGGCTTCGTGCCGCGTCCGGGTCTGCGTCTTCTGCATCGCGTTCGACAGGTAGTTGCGCACGGTCCCCTCGGCCAGGTGCAGCTGCGCCGCGATGTCGGCCACGGAGAACCCCTCACGAGTCGCGCGCAGCACATCGACCTCGCGATCGGTCAGCGGGTTGTCGTCCACCACGGCGAGCGCGGACACGTCCGGGTCGATCCAGCGTTTCCCCTCGTGCAGGGTCTTGATCACCGACGTGATGTGCGCCGGCTCGGCCGATTTGCTCACGAACCCCTGCACGCCGAGCTTCAGCGCCTTGCGCAGCACGCCCGGCCGAGCGTGGCGCGTCAGCATCAGGATCACGGGTTCGCCCGCAGCCGGCAGTGCGGCCGCGTCACCACTTGACCATGACGTTCCTGGCCCTCGGGACATGACGTGGCGTCACTGGTGGCACCGCCGGGCCTGGGGCATGCTGGGGCGAAAGCGCTGTTCGACGTCGGATGGAGGGGCACCCGGTGAAAGTGAAGCTGCGGGAGGCCCGATGACCACCGTGGTCCTCGCCGACGACGAAGCCCTGCCGCGCAAGGCGCTCGCCGCGTTGCTGCCGCTGGAAGGCGAGATCATCGTGCTTGCCGAGGCGGAGGACGGCGAGGGAGCCGTGCAGGCGACGCTGGAGCACCGGCCCGACGTGCGCGTGATCGACCTCGAGATGCCCACTGTGGACGGTCTCGGCGCCGTCGCCGAAATCCGCCGCACGTTGCCGGGCCAGACCGCCCCGGCGACCACCGCCAGGATCAAGGATTTCCTCAGCACGTTGGCTTCCCCTCGGTTCAGTGGGCGGATCATCGGCGCGGCTCCCAGCGGAACAGCCGCTTGGGCAGGGCGATCGCGACAATCACCCAGGCGAGCGCGAGCGGCACTTCGATGGCCGCGCACTGCAGCTCCGGCGAAGCCACTTCGGCCGGGCGCGCACCCCGGTCCACAGTAGACGGCGCGGCGGACGCGGGCGCCCCCAGCGAGGCCGACCTGCAGAGCCAGAAGAGCACCATGATCTCGGTGGTCTGCGGCGACAACGCGTGGCCGCGCTCGATCGACACCTACCAGCGCAACGTCGCGACGGACCGCGTCCAGCACCCGCTGTTCGGCGCCGCCGTGGCGAACGTCTGGCCGTGCGCCTCCTGGCCCACGGCGCCGCTCGAGAAGCCGGTGCGCTTCAGCGATCAGGGCCCGTCGAACCTGCTGCTGGTCAACAACACCCGCGACCCGGGCACACCGCTGTCCGGCGCGCTGGAGACCCGCCGCCTCTTCGGCGACCGAGCCCGCATGGTCACCGTCGACCAGGGCTGCCACGGCGTCTGGCTGCCGACGCTCAACGGCTGCGGCTACAACGCCGTGACCCGGTTCCTGGTGGACGGCACGCGCCCGGCAGCGGACGAGTTCTGTGGTGCGGAAGCGGCTTCGGCGCGCCAGGTGACTCCCTCGCCGGCTGACGCTGTCTCGAAGGTGCTGGCGCGGCTGGCCGAGTAGCTTCGCCGGTGCCGCCACGGCGTTTTCGTGGCGGCACCGGCCTTGACCTGGGCAGAATGGGCGCCCCGGAGTAAAGGAGACCGACATGAGCAAGGTCATCACCGCCCACGCCGTCTCGGTCGACGGTTACCTCAGCGGCCACACGCCCGAAGACCAGGCCGAGTTCGGCCGCGGCCTCGGCGACGCGGCCATGCTCTTCGACTGGTACTCCGACGGCGACACGCCGAGCACCACGTTCGACGGCTTCAGGCTGAGCGAACCGAGCGCCCGCTTCTTCGACGCGCTGGCCTCCCGCCTGGGCGCCGCCGTCGCCGGCCGGACGACCTACGAACACTCCAGCCACTTCAGCGGCGGCAGCCCCCACCCGACGGCGCCCCTGGTCGTCGTCAGCCACCACGACGTGCCCGAGATCAGCGAGGCGCAGACGCTGGTGACCACCGGTATCGCGGACGCCATCGCCGCCGCGCGGGAGATCGCCGGCAGCAAGGACGTCGGCGTGATGGGCGGAGCAGTCGCCAGCTCGGCCCTCGCCGCGGGACTCGTCGACGAGGTCGTCCTCCACCAGGTGCCGATCCTCCTGGGCCGCGGCCGCCCGTTTTTCCACGAGCTCCCGGCGCACGTGAACTTGCGGTTGATCGAGGCCGTTCCGGCTCCGGGCGTGACCCACCTCCACTACGAGGTCGTCCGCTGAAGTCACTCGCCTGGCCCGGATCCTTCGTGCGGGTTAGAGTCTCCGGCGGAATACCCCCACGCCGTATCCGGAGGTCAGGTGGCAGCGATCGGGCACGCGCTGGGGTTGGCGGGGTCGATGGCCTGGGAGATCCTCTGGGCGCTGATCCTCGGGTTCGTGCTGTCCGCCGTGGTGCAGGCGGTGGTGCGCAAGTCCACGATCGTGCGGCTGATGGGCGACGACCGGCCGCGCACGCTGGCGGTGTCTTCGCTGCTGGGCGCGGCTTCGTCGTCGTGTTCCTACGCGGCCGTGGCGCTGGCGCGGTCCCTGTTTCGGAAGGGCGCGGGTTTCACCGCGGCGATGGCGTTCGAGATCGGGTCCACGAACCTGGTGGTGGAGCTCGGCGTCATCATGGCGTTGCTGCTGGGCTGGCAGTTCACCGTCGCGGAGTTCATCGGCGGTCCGATCATGATCGTGCTGGTGGCCATACTGTTCCGGCTGTTCGTACGGCAACGGCTGATCCGCGCGGCGCGTTCGCAAGCCGACAAGGGCGTAGCCGGCTCCATGGAAGGCCACGCCGCGATGGACATGTCCGTGGCGGGTGAGGGATCGTTGCTGCACCGCTTGGCTTCCGGCGCGGGGTTCACCGCCGTGGCACACGTGTTCGTGATGGAGTGGGCCGCGATCCTGCGCGACCTGGTCATCGGCCTGCTCATCGCCGGTGCCATCGGCGCCTGGGTCCCCGACTCCTTCTGGCGCGCGTTCTTCTTCGTCGACGACCCGTTCGTCTCGGCGCTGTGGGGTCCGCTCGTCGGCCCGCTGGTAGCGATCCTGTCGTTCGTCTGCTCGATCGGCAACGTTCCCCTGGCCGCCGTCCTCTGGAACGGCGGCATCAGCTTCGGCGGCGTGCTGTCATTCGTCTTCGCCGACCTGCTGATCCTCCCGATCCTCAACATCTACCGGAAGTACTACGGCTTCCGCATGGCGCTGGTCCTGCTCGGCACCTTCTACGCGGCCATGGTCGTGGCCGGCTACGCCATCGAGCTCCTCTTCGGCGTCACCGGCCTCACCCCCACCCAGCGCACGGCCACTGTCCCGCAGGACGGCATCTCGTGGAACTACACGACGTGGCTGAACATCGCCTTCCTGCTGCTCGCGGGCCTGCTCGTCGTCCGCTTCGTCCGGACCGGCGGCCGCTCGATGCTGCGGATGATGGGCGGCGCCCCGGCTTGAGCCGAGTGTGGCGCAGGACACGGTGCCGTTTCGATCTTCCGGCCCGCGGGTAGCTGATCTCTCGGTGCCTGGGGGACCGGAAGACCACGCGCAAGGAGGGAGTGCCGGCGGAACGCGATTCCGCCGGCACTTTCGTTTGCGGGGTCAGACCTGGCCGGCGCCCTCCCGCATCGCCTGCGTCAGCCTTGCGCCAGTTCCTCCGCTGAATCCTCCCCGGCCGTCGACGTCCGGCGGAGAAAGTCGACGATCACTTCGAGCTCGGCGTCGGTGTAGCGGTCGCAGAGGTCGTCCATGCGGGTGTTCATGCCGGAGAAGACCTGGAACAGCTCGGCGTTGCGTTCGCGTACTCCGCGCAGCCTCACGGCGCGACGGTCGGCCGACTCGGGGTCGCGCTCGCGCACGATCCAGCCGCCCTTCTGCAAGCGGTCCAGGATGCCGGTCAGCGTCGCGGGGTGCAGCCCGGCGCGGCGCGCCAGCTCGGTCGGCGACAGCGGACCGTGGCGGTTGATGAAGTCAAGGCAGGTCCAGTCGACGTCACGCAGCTCCACGCGGCTGCCGAAGCGCCGGTTGAGCAGCGACAGCTGGATGTTCAGGTCGCGGACGGCGTCCTTGACCGACGTCGTCAGCTGCCGTCGCCGCCGCGCCGTGGCCCGGTCGGGGGCTGGACTCATGCCGCCGTCCCCTTCGTGGTTCGTATGGAATCCATAGGGTATCGCGGCCGAAGCCGCTCCGGCGCCTCGGTGATATACGCTTTCGATATTATATCGTTTCAGTAGAGCTTGGAGTACGATCGGCGGCATGAGCACAGACAGCTACCGCCGGATGACCAACGCCATCAACAAGATCATCGTCGGACTGCAGCGTGGGGGGATCGCGTTCGGACCGATGCAGTTGCTCACCGTGAAGGGCCGGCGCACCGGGCAGCCGCGCACGTTCCCCATCGCCGTCAACGAACTCAGCGACGGCCGCTACATCTTCCAGGCCTTCCCGAAAGCGGCGTGGGTCGCCAACGCGCGCACCGCGGACACCGTGACGCTCACGAGAGGCCGAAAAGCCCTGACGGCGCGGCTGGTCGAGGTCCCGGTGGAGGACCGGCGTCCCCTTCTGCGTCAACTGGTCGCCACAAGTCCCGCGAGCGTCGGCAAACGCTTCGTGACCACCGGGCTGGCCGGGGCTGCTTCACCGGACGCGGTGGCCGAGGCGGCCGACCGGATCGCGGTGTTCCGCGTCGAACCCGCCTGATCTTTCCTTAGTGCCGGGGGTGATCGAGCCGGGTGGGTTGTCTGAAAAGGACAGACCGCCCGGCTCGCTCACGCGTCGATGACAGCCGCCGGGCCATGAAGGTTGCGTCGCCGGCTTCGCTGGGTAGGTGAGGGGCGCCTACCGTGACACAGCAACGAACTTCGCGACGGCCTCCTCGCTGACCGGCGTGAAAATGTTGACGAGATTCCCGTCAGGATCGCGGAACAACAAGGCGCGATTTCCCCACGGCATCGTCGTCGGCGGGGTCACCACTTCCTCCAGCCACTCACTCAACTCGGCGTACCGCGCGTCCACATCGTCCACGATGAACTCGATGATCACCGACCGGTTCACACCCGCCTCCGCCGACCCGGCCCCGAACAGTCCGACCGTGCGCGTACTCCCGATCGCCAACGTGCACGACGGAAGTCCCACCTCGGCGAAATCGGGCGTGCTCCACCTCGCCGCGTGTCCGCTGACCCGCTCATAGAACGCGACGAGCCGCCCGACGTTGCCGGTGATGATCCGTAGAGACGCGAAGTTCACTGGGTTCCTTCCCACTGCTGCTTTCAGACCTGGCCGACTGCTTCCAGACCTCGCCGACGCTAGAACCGATCGCGGACAGCTGCGGTCCTCGTTCGTGAACGTCAGCCAGGAATGAGGAACAACACGTCGACCGCGACGACAGCGGGCGGCACCGCTCCGAGCGCGACACAGGGGAGGCCCGCCAGCCAGATCGCCCGGGTGCGCGCCCGGCGGGATGCCCAGATCGCCGCTGTCCCGGCCAGGATCGTCCACGCTGCCGCGAGGCCGAACATCGTGAACGTTCCCCCGGAATCGGCGAAGTCACGATTGCTGCGCGTCAATGCCATCAGGAACACAAGCCCGGCTGCGGCGGCGAATCCCAGCGCGACGAGCAATCCGCCCAGAACCGTGATCACGATCTTCGCGACTGGCTCACTCCGGACGTTGTCTTCGCGCACGACCGAAACCTTACGGCGGCCGCCGTGAAAACTCCGGCTTTGTGGCGGTGACCGGCACCGAGCGCGCACCACCTCCCGCGCACGGATGCCGCCTCGGTCCTGCAATTCCGCCACAGCCACGAGGTGCCACACGGTTGTTCTCGCGCGCGTCGGCCGTCTCCGCGAGTGACCTCGACCGAGGACTCTGCCACGTACCGTGATCCGGCAGCGTCCACATCGTGCCCAGAGGGGGCCGGCATGGCACTCACCACCTCTTGTACGCGCAGCGTGCGCGGGGACGACCACCCGCCTCGGACAGACGACCGGCGGCCTCTTCCTGGTCCCCATCCTCTTGCTCCCGGCCGCGCTCGGCCGCCGGAACGACCCGCTGCTGCGCGCGGCGACGTACGTGGGCGCGACGTCGGTGGTGCTGTCGCTCATCGGGTTCCTGCGGTGGGTCTTCGTGGTCGCGCCGCTCGCCGCCTCGTATGTCACCGGCGACGCCACCACCCAAACCGCTGTGAACGCCGCGTGGACGGCGCAGCACCAGTTCGGCGGGCCGTTGCCGGGGGAGCACTTCGGGCAGCTGCTGGTGATCGTGTGGTCGGTCGTGCTCTGCGCGATCGTGCTGCGCACGGGCGTGCTGCCGCGGTGGATCGGGGTGTCCGGGCTGTTCGTCAGCGCGCTTTACCTGCTGAACCAAGGCGACATCCTCGCCACGGCCGTGCCCGGCTTCCCGGTCTGGGACCTGGCAGGGCTGCTCGGCAGCGTGGCCTCGCTGTGGGTCGCCGCGCTCGGGGTGACGGTGCTGCTGAGCAAAGGAGACGCCGATGATGCCGCGTAACTCGTTCCTCGCGACGTGGGTGCTCTGGACGGTCGGATTCCTCGCCTTCCCCCTCGGCGGCGTGGCGGGCGGCGCCGTCGTCGGCCGGGTGGACAGCCCCTTGGCCGCGCTTTTCGGCGGCGCGGTGACCGGACTGGTCGTCGGCACCGGCCAGGCGCTCGTCAGCCGCCGTCGGCTCGACCCGCTGCGCTGGATCCCCGCCACCACCGTCGGCATGGGCGCGGGCCTGTTCATCGGCGCGGCCGCTGTCGACTACGGGACTTCACCGGCCGACCTCGCGATCATGGGCGCCTTCACCGGCGTGCTGCTGGGCGCCGCGCAGCTGGTCGCCCTGCCCCGCGCCGCGCGCCAGCGCTGGGCCTGGGCCGTCGCGATGCCCGTGTTGTGGTGCCTGGGCTGGGTGATCACCACATCGGCCGGCATCAAGGTGGACGAGCAGTTCACGATCTTCGGCTCGGCGGGGGCCGTGACGGTCTCGGCTCTGTCCGGGCTGCTGCTGCACTGGCTTCTGCCGTACCGGCCGGCGGTTCCGGTGCCGCGGAAGAAGGTGAGATGAGGGTCCACAATGTACTCACCGGCCGGGACGGATCCCGCCACGGCATTGTTTCGGGCCGCAAGAACACGTTGTCACCATAAAGCTGTCGATCGCCGAGTCGGTCCCTGGAACGAGCTCGACAGCGATTGCGCACTGCCGCCTGCCGACCACACTGTGTGGACCGAAAACGACCTGGCCGCCGCACTGTTCATGCGCGACTTCGTGGAGGACGCGCTCGCGGGCCTCGAGCCCGAGCTCGCTGATCGGGTCCGTCCGGGCGTCACGGCGGCCGACGACCTGTTCCGGTCCTTCACCGTCGAAGACCCCGGCGACCGGATGGCGAAGGTCGCGCACATCGACCTCGCCGGGCGGGGATGGTGGTGGTTTCGCGTGCCCGCCTCGGGTCCGATCGCGCAGGACCTGGCCGGGTACTGACGCGGCCGCGGCGGCCCCCTCGCCGGCGAAAAAATCACCCTGCCCGTGACCAGCCACAGCGCCACTTCTGTCGGTGTGCCCCGGTAGCGTCCTCAGCCGTGGATGCTCGGAAGCGGATTCAGGAACTCGCCGATCAGATCGTGGTGCTGCGCGACGCGTACTACCGGGGCTCGCCGGTGGTGGCGGACGCGGAGTACGACGTGGTCGAGGACGAGTTGCGGGGGTTGATCGAGGCCAACCCGGCGCTGGCGCCCGACCCGAACCCGCTGGAGCAGGTGGGCGCGCCGGCGGTGTTGCACGCGCCGATCCGGCATTCGCGGCCCATGTTGTCGTTGGAGAAGGCGACGAAGCCCGAGCAGGTGGCGGCGTTCTTCGACCGCTTCCCCGGGCAGCCTGTGGTGGTGATGCCGAAGCTGGACGGACTGTCGCTGGCACTCGTCTACGAGCAGGGCCGCCTGGCCCGCGCCGTCACCCGTGGAGACGGGACGACCGGCGACGACGTGACCGTCCTCGTCCGCGCCCTGACCGACGGTGTGCCCGACAAAGTCGACGCTCCCGGCCGGGTCGAGGTACGCGGGGAGGCGGTGATGCTGCGCTCCACGTTCGCGGCCTACAACACCGCCCACCCCGACAAACCGCTGATCAACCCACGCAACGCCGCCGCCGGCACCCTGCGTGCGAAGGACCCGGCGACGGTCGCGGAGCGGCGCCTGCGGTTCTTCGCCTTCGACCTGGACACCGACCCCGACAGTGCCGACACCGACCTCGCCCGCGCCCTCCAGACGCTCGGTTTCACCGCCGCCGACATGCGCCGCTGTGCCGACGCCGAGGCCGCGCAGGCGGTGATCACCAAGATCGAGCAGCAGCGCAACGACCTCGACTACGACCTCGATGGAGCCGTCCTGCGTCTGGCCGATCGGGACGCGTACGCGGCCGCCGGCACGCGTTCCAGCTCACCGCGGGGCGCGCTGGCGTTCAAGTTCGCCGCCGAGGAGAAGACCACGGTGCTGTCCGATGTGGTCTGGGACGTCGGCAAGACGGGCAAGATCGCGCCGGTCGCGTGGCTCGAGCCGGTGTTCGTGGGCGGCACGACCGTCACCCGCGCGACCCTGGCCAACCAGGAGGTCATCCGCGCCCGCGGCATCAAGATCGGCGACACGGTGCTGGTGCGCCGCGCGGGCGACGTGATCCCGTTCGTCGCCGGCGTGCTCGACGCGTCGAAGCGCACGGGCGCGGAGCGGGACATCGTTCCGCCCACCCGGTGCCCGTCGTGCGAGCAGCCGCTGACCGAGCAGGGCAACAGCCGGGAACTGTTCTGCACCAACGTCGCCTGCCCCGCCCAGACCGTGCGGCGGTTGATCCACTGGGCTTCGCGCGCGGCCGCGGACATCGACGCCATCGGCGGGGTGTGGATCGAACGACTGGCCGAGATGGGCATCCTGGAACACCCCTCCGACTTCTACCGGCTGACCAAGGAACGGCTCCTGGAGTTCGACCGCATCGGCGAGGTCTCGGCCACGCGCATGATCGAGTCGATCGACGCCAGCCGCCGGGTCGGTCTGCGGCGGGCGTTGATCGGGCTCGCGATCCCGATGGCGTCGGAAGGCACCGCGGCCCGGCTGTGCCGCGCGGGCTTCGGCTCGCTGGAGGCGGTCGCCGAGGCCGGTGAAGAAGGGCTCGTGGCGGTCGAAGACATCGGGCCGAAGGTCGCCGCTTCCCTGATCGAGCACCTCACGCGGCTGCGGCCCGAGCTCGAGCGGCTGCGCGAGCGCGGCGTTTCGCTGGACGTCCTGGAGGAAGACCTCCCACCGGTCGTGGCTGCGGGCGCGCCGCTGGCCGACAAGACGGTCGTGATCACCGGCGGCATCAGCGACCCGCGGTCGGGCGAGAAAGTCCCCCGCCCGACCTTCCAACGGCTGTGCGAACAGGCCGGCGCGACCACCGCGTCGTCGGTCTCGGCGAGTACCGACTTCCTCATCACCGGCGCCGACGTCGGGGCCGGCAAGCTCAACAAGGCTGAGAAACTCGGTGTCGAGGTCGTGGACCAGGGCGTGATCTGGCAACAGCTGATCGAAGCCGGCGTCGTCTAGCCGGGGGTGCTGTGGCAGTTGTCCAGGGTGGGCATCGGCTTGCTCGGGTCGAACCGGCCGGGCTCGGGGGACACGGACGTGGCGGCGTAGTCGCGGTCGCTGAACGCGGGCGTGAGCTTCTCGTCATTCGTGCACGCCACGCTGTCGTAGTACGAGCTGGTCTTGTCCACCGTCAGTCCGCGGCTCGACGCCTGCCACTGGGATCCGCTGCGCACCGCGTAGTCGGCGTCGACGCGGACGAAGGGCACCTGGTCGGCCGGGCCGTCGACCTGGCGGTCGCCGGGGTCGAACGCGTAGGCCACGACGTAGGACGTGTGGATCAGCAGCTCCCCGGTCCGGCCCGGCTTCACCGTCATCGCCCCGGTCATCCTCGGCGAGACGGGCAGCAGGTGATAACCGTCCGCGAGGTAGATCAGGTAACCCTGCGGGTCTGCCTGGATGTCCGGCCTCTCCGCCGGCGCGATCAGCGCGACGTACTTGGCCGGGTTGTGGCGATCCAACGTGTCCGGGTCGAGCCCCGCGACGGTGATCGCCTGCTTCACCTGGTCCTCGGCCTGCCCGACCTGCTTCGCCGAGAACGAGCCGACCTTCGTCGCCGCCGGGATGGTCAGCCCCGCGATCCCCTCGGCCCAGTTCTGCGCCGGCGTGTCCTCGAACGGCCGCGTCAGATCGACGTACCCGTCCTCCGGCAGCTCGGTCGGCGCGGCCTCCGTCGTCGCCACCACGGCCGACGCCGGCGCGCCGACGTCCGCATCGGTGCTCTGCTCGGCCGTCGACTTCCCCCACAAGTACAACCCGAACCCGGCCCCCACCACGGCGACCACCACGACCGCCGCGGTCACCAGCCACTTGCGCCACTTGCCCCGTCTCCGGTTGCGCCGCAGATCGACCCACGCCTCCTTCTCGGCGTGCCGCCGCCAGTCCGGGTCCATCAGGTCCGGATGGTTCTCGATGTCGTGATCGTCCACTCTGTACCACCCAACCTCGTTGACCTCGCCGCAAAACATCGGCGGTCGAGGCCGGCCGTTACGGCCTGAGGTGCACGAGACGGCAACGTTTCGGACACGCTTCACCGGGCGCGAAAATGGCCACTGTGGACACTCAATGGGCGACTCGCTGTCCCGGCCGAAGGGCCGTCGAGGACGTTGCCTGCTGTCCGACGCCTGAGCTGCTAGCTTCCGGGCATGGTGGACGACAGTGACGGAGCGGCTCTTCGGACGTTGGTGACCGATGCGGGCAGCGAGATCTTGTTGTTCGGCATTACGCCGCCCCGTCTGAGTACTGATCCCGAGCGGATCCGGGAGATCACCGCGGCGACGTTGGCGCGGTTGGGCTCCTTGGAGGTGGACGGTCTGGCGTTGTACGACATTGACGACGAGAGTGACCGTAACCCGGCGGAGCGGCCGTTTCCGTACCTGCCGAGTTTCGCAGGTGATCTACAGCTCCGACGCGGCGAAGAGCATGGTCTCCGACTACTTCTACGCTTGCCGCGAGCAGCACCTGGAACCGAAGCCCGTGGTGTTCACGCTCTCGGTGTGTGGCTCGGTAAAGACGCTGGCCTTCCTCAAGTGGCTCGGCGTCCACGTCCCGCGCTGGCTGGAAAACTCGCTGCGTCATGCCGATGACACGCTGGCCGAGTCTTACCAGCACTGCCTGGCGACCGCCCGTGACCTGATCGCCTTCTGCCGCAAACTCGATCTGCCCTTCGGGTTCCTGGTGGAAAGCGTGTCCATCCGCAAGGCCGAGATCGAGGCATCGGTCGCCCTCGCCGACGAGCTGAGCCGACTGCTCGAACGGGGTGGGAAATCGTGGTGAGCCAACGCGGGCGAGGCGTTCCCTCGCACCCCGTCAGTCAGCAGTAGCGATTCCCGCCGCCAACGCCAAAGCAGCGGCCTCACCCCGCGAACTCACTTCCAGCTTCTTCAACACCCCCGCCACATGGAACTTCACCGTGCTCTCCGTGATACCGAGAGCCTCGGCGATCGCCTTGTTCCGCTGCCCCCGAGACACCAGGCGCAAGACTTCCAGCTCACGCCGGTTGAGCGTGGACAACAGGGCGTCGTCCGGCTGGTCCGAGGCGGGCTCGAACGGCACGGCGATGGCGACGCGGCTGCCCCATCCGGGGACGGCGTCGACCTCGACGGTGGCGCCCAGGGTTTTCGCGCGGCCGTCGAGTTGGCGGCGGAGGCCGGCGGCGTCGAGGTGGCCGGATTCGCGGTCGCGGATGTCGAGGTGGAGCGTGGTGGCGTCGGTGGACCAGGCGACCCTCAGGCGGGTCAGGTCGGGCTGGGTGGTGAAGGCCAGCACCGCCGTGCAGGTCATGGCGCGGGCCGCGTGGGCGATTTCGCCGGGCAGCGGGTGCGCGTCTTTCGGTGGGGTGACGAACTCCAGCTCCGCGTCGTGGTGGCGGAGCATCTGCCGGACTTCGCGGCGGAGCCTGGTGAACGCGCAGTGGGCCGGCTCTTCGGACAGGGCCAGGTCGGATGTCTGCGCCGAGCGCAGGGCCACCAGTGCGGCCGAAGCGGAGTCGGTCGCGGCGAGGCGGGCGGGGCGGTCGTCCAGGCGGGTGGAGCGCAGCGCCGTCAGGATCGTGACGAGCGCGGTTTCGTGGGCCGCGGCCATTTCGGCGATCGTGCGGGCCCGTTCGGTCGAGGCCGCGCGGGATTCGGCCAGGTAGTCGGGGCTGGCCTGCTCGACCTGCTGGCGGATGGAGGTCGCGACGATCCCGAACAGCGCGCCCAGCAGCGCCGGCTGCGGGCACCGCGCCCGTGGCGACCGCGGGACGAGCGCGAGCAGGGTGCCGCCGGCGTCGAGAGCGACCCAGACGGTCCGGTCGGCGCCGCCGAGGCCGGCGTGCGTGGTCAGCTGGCTGTCGTGCGGCACGGTGGCTTTGAGCTGCTCGAGCTCGGCGATGGTGATCTTCTCGGTGATCGCCGCGGCACCGGCGACCTTGCGCGGACGCCCGGTGCACTCGAGGGTGAAGATGACGAGCGCCTGGTGCGGCCAGCGGTCGGCGAGGAACCGCGAGAACCGGGCGGCGATCTCACGCAGCGGGCCCTCGACGACCTCTCGCAGCTCGGTCAGCTCGATGTGGTCGGACACCGGGATCACGATAACGACCGCCGACCCTGGCCGGAAGACCAGGTTTCCCTCGACCAACGACCAGGTCGCACCCGCCCTCACCCGTTCTAGGGTCGCGTCAGGCATGCGTTGCCACGCATGCCTCGGCTGGTGACCAACGGAGGTTTCAGGGAATGCCACAGCAGGTGCGCGGGGTGATCGCCCGGTCGAAGGGCGCGGCGGTCGAGCTGACCGACATCGTGGTCCCGGACCCCGGCCCCGGTGAAGTGGTCGTCGCGATCGCGGCGTGCGGCGTCTGCCACACCGACCTGACCTACCGCGAAGGTGGCATCAACGACGAGTTCCCGTTCCTGCTCGGCCACGAAGCCGCCGGCACGGTGGAAAGCGTCGGTGCCGGGGTGGAATCCGTGCGGCCGGGGGACTTCGTCGTCCTCAACTGGCGCGCGGTCTGCGGGCAGTGCCGGGCGTGCAAACGCGGCCGCCCCCAGTACTGCTTCAACACGTTCAACGCGACGCAGCGGATGACGCTGACCGACGGCACCGAGCTGACCCCGGCGCTGGGCATCGGCGCGTTCGCGGACAAGACCCTCGTGCACGCCGGGCAGTGCACGAAGGTGGACCCGGCCGTGGACCCGGCGGTCGCCGGTCTGCTCGGCTGCGGTGTGATGGCCGGGCTCGGCGCCGCGGTCAACACCGGCGGCGTGGGCCGCGGCGACTCGGTGGCGGTCATCGGTTGCGGGGGAGTGGGTGACGCCGCGATCGCCGGCGCCCGCCTCGCCGGCGCGACGACGATCATCGCCGTCGACCGCGACGACCGGAAGCTCGCCTGGGCGCGCGACCTCGGCGCGACGCACACGGTCAACGCCTCGGACACCGACGCGGTCGCCGCCGTCCAGGAGCTCACCGGCGGCTTCGGCGCCGACGTCGTGATCGACGCGGTCGGGCGCCCCGAGACGTGGCAGCAGGCGTTCTACGCGCGCGACCTGGCCGGCACTGTGGTGCTCGTCGGCGTCCCGACCCCGGACATGCGGCTGGAGATGCCGCTGCTGGACTTCTTCGCCCGCGGTGGCTCGCTGAAGTCGTCCTGGTACGGCGATTGCCTGCCGGAGCGCGACTTCCCGATGCTGATCGACCTGCACCGCCAGGGCCGGCTGCCCCTGGACAAGTTCGTCACCGAGCGGATCTCCCTCGACGACGTCGAAAAGGCCTTCCACACCATGCACGCGGGCGAGGTGCTGCGGTCGGTGGTGATCCTGTGAGCGGCGAGTTCCGGATCGACCGCGTCGTCACGTCGGGCGTGTTCGAACTCGACGGTGGCACGTGGGACGTCGACAACAACGTCTGGCTCGTCGGTGACGACGACGAAGTGGTGGTCGTGGACGCCGCCCACGACGAGAAGGCGATCACCGAGGCAGTCGGCGACCGCAACGTCGTCGGCATCGTGTGCACCCACGGTCACAACGACCACGTCACCGTCGCCCCGCAGCTGGGGGAGCACCTCCACGCACCGGTCCTGCTGCACCCGGCCGACCGGGAGCTGTGGGAGCTGACCCATCCGGGGCGGCGGTTCTGGCGTGCCGAGGACGGCGAACGGATCGCAGTCGCGGGCACCGCACTGGAGTTCATCCACACGCCGGGGCACTCACCGGGCTCGATCTGCCTGCACCTGCCCGAGGCCGGCGTCCTGTTCACCGGTGACACGCTGTTCGCCGGCGGCCCGGGCGCGACCGGCCGCTCGTTCTCCGACTTCCCGACGATCATCTCGTCGATCCGGGACCGGTTGCTGGTCCTGCCGGAGGGCACCCGGGTCCACACCGGACACGGCGACGGCACGTCGGTCGGCGAAGAATCGCCGCACCTGGACGAGTGGATCGCCCGCGGCCACTGAGCGAGCCGAGCATCGCCGGCGCCGGTTGACCCCCATCGGGTTCGAACTCATCATGGGCAGAACCGTCGACCAGGCAGCGCGCGCCTGATCGTTCAGCCGACCCGTGGAGGTGCCGTGGCCAAGGCGAGAGCTCGCAGTGGCAACGTTCCCTTCACCGCCACCAGCTTCGTCGGCCGGCGTCAGCAGCGCAAGGAAATCCGCGACCGGCTGTCGGCCGGGCGGCTCGTGAGCTTGATCGGTCCGGGGGGAGTGGGCAAGACCCGGCTGGCGTTGCAGTTCGCCGACGAGATGAACCACCTTTTCGAGAACGGCGTGTACTTCGTCGAGCTGGCCTCCGTCTCGGACGGAGGCGACGTGCCGGCGGCGGTCATCCACGCGCTGGGGATCGCGGACCAGTCGAATCGCGACGCCACCGCGAAGCTGATCGACTATCTTCGCGATCGCGAGATCCTGCTCATCCTCGACAACTGCGAACACGTCCTCGCCGGGGCCGCCCTGGTGGTCCACGAAGTGCTGCGGCACGCGCCCTCGGCCCGGATCCTGGTCACCACCCGCACGTCGCTGACCGTCACGGAGGAGCTGCTCTACCCGGTACCTCCGCTCACCGTTCCGGACGACGCGGAGCCGGTCAGCCTCGAGGCCCTGGCGCAGTTCGAGTCGATCCGGCTGCTCGAAGAACGTGCTGTGGCCGCGTCCCCCGGGTTCGCCCTCGGCGAGCACAACGCCGCCGCAGCAGCGCGGTTGTGCATTCAGCTGGAGGGAATTCCGCTGGCCATCGAGTTGGCGGTCGCCCGGATGCGCATCCTGTCGCTCGACCAGATCCTGGACCGGTTGTCGGACCGGTTCGGGCTGCTCACCATCGGCAGCCGATCGGCCGCGCCGCGCCAGCAGACCCTCCGGTCTCTCGTGGACTGGAGTTTCGACCTCTGCACGGAAGCGGAACGTCGGCTGTGGGCGCGCCTCTCCGTTTTCGCGGGCAGTTTCGACCTGACCGCGGCCGAAGGCGTGTGCGGCGACGACGGCGGCCCCACGCTCGATCTCTTGAGCTCCCTGGTGAACCAGTCCGTGCTGAACGTCGAGGACCAGGAATCGTCGAGGCGCTTCCGGATGTTGGAGACCATCCGGGCGTACGGCGCGGAGGTCCTCGAGCTCACGGACGGCTCCGCGCGCTTCCGCGTCCGGCACCGGCAGTACTTCCTCGACGTGGTCAAGGATCTGGAACGTTCGTGGAGCGGGCCCGCGCAAGCCGCTTCGGCCAAGTGGATGCGTGTCGAGCGCGAAAACCTCCGCGCCGCATTCGAAGCCGCTGCCGCGGGCGGCGACTACCAGCTCGAGCTGGTTGCCGGGCTGCGTTACCGCTGGTACGCCGACGGGTACATTGCCGAAGGCCGCACCTGGGCCGACGAGGCGCTCGGCGCGCCGGAGGGCGAGCGAGCGCCCACGGCGGCTCGGGCGAAAGCGCTGTGGGTCGCCGCCAGGGTCAGCCTGCTCCAAGGCGACCAGGAGGCGGCAGCGCAGCGCCTCGACGAGTGCGAAGCGTTGGCGACGCGGCTCCACCTGGCGGACGCGGCGGCCCAGTGCCGCGGTCTGCGGGGACTCGCCGCACAGCTTCGCGGCGACCTCGCCGAGGCCGAGGGCCACTTCGAGGTCGCGCTGCCAGAGCTGGCCGAGGTCGACGAGACCCCGGAATGGCTCATGACGTCCTTCGAGTACGCCGTCACGCTTTCCCTCGCCGGTCGCAGCGACGATTCGTTGGCCGTCAGCACTGCGGCGCTGGCGGTGTGCCACCGGCGCAACGAACTCTGGGCGCGCTCCTACCTGAAATGGAGCCAAGGCCTCGACCACTGGCTGCGAGGCGACTGCACCGCGGCGCAGACGGCCGCGGTCGACGCGCTGCGCGATCACCGCGACTTCGATCCGTCCCTGGGCACCGCGTTGATGACCGAGCTCCTCGCCTGGATCGCGGGGTCGACCGGTCAGTGCGAGCGAGCGGCGCAGCTGCTCGGCGCGTCTCGAAGCCTTTGGCAGCGCACGGGAACGGAGCTGGTGGCGTTCGGGCCGAAACTCACCGGCTACCACTCCGCCTGTCTCGCCCAGCTCGAACAGACCATGCCGTCCCGGGCGCTGACCAACGCCATGCAGGCGGGCGCAAAGCGATCTCCGACGGGAATCATCGCCTACGCGTTGGCGGAACAGGTCGCCGAGTCGGCTCCCGAGGGCGAATCACCCGTGCTCACCAGCCGGCAACAGGAGATCGCGGCGTTGATCTCGAAAGGGCTGACCAGCCCGCAGATCGCGGCGGCTCTGGTGATCTCCGCGCGCACGGTGGAGAGCCACATCGACAACATCATGACGCGCCTCGGGTTCGGCTCACGCAGCCAGATCGCTTCCTGGTACATCGCCCAATCCCTCTGACGAACCGCTGAACCCACCACCCGAGCCAGGCCAGGTCCGCCACTGTGGACCTGGCCTGGCCCGTCTCGTCGGGAAATCCGTTGTGGCACTGGACTTAGCAGGTCAGAGCTGTGTCTTCGGCCGCGCTCGGTACGGACATCCGTAACTTCCGTACCGCCTCCCGTGATCTCCCCCATGTGCGTGGTCCCACAGTGACGGAGATTACAAGGGCTGCCAGTCAGCGACGCACGAACCGGCCGAGTCGCCGGCGTGCGGTGGTGCAACGAAGCACGCGTCGGGGCACCCGGCGAAATCCGAAGGAGTCCCCATGGCATCGCAGTTCGAGGCCGGACACTCCGGTCGACAGCCCCGGTGGGCGGATCCCGAGAACCAGGCGCACGACGACCTCGTGATGGAAGTCAAGGCGAAAACGCCGATCACCGACACCATCACGCAGCTGACCCTCGTTCCCGCCGACGGGCGTGACCTCCCCGCGTGGACGCCGGGGGCGCACATCGACCTCGTCCTCGGACCGGACCTGGTCCGGCAGTACTCCCTGTGCGGTAAGCCGAGCGACCTTCGCTCCTGGCAGGTGAGCGTGCTGTACCAACCGGACGGCCGAGGCGGTTCCGCACGCGTCCACCGGGAAGTGCGCGAAGGCGAAAGCCTCACCGTTCGGGGCCCGCGCAACAACTTCCGCCTCGTCGAAGCGCCCGGGTACCTGTTCATCGCCGGCGGAATCGGGATCACCCCGATCCTGCCGATGATCGAGTCGGTCGATCGGGCGGGCGCCGAATGGTCCTTGGTCTACGGTGGCCGCAGCCGGGGCAACATGGCGTTCGCCGACGACCTGAAACAGGCTCACCGCGACGGCGTGACCCTGGTTCCGGAGGACACCCACGGCCGTATCGATCTCGCGGGCATCCTCGCCGGAGTCTTTCCGGGTACCGCGGTTTACGTGTGCGGCCCGGAGGGTCTGCTGTGCGCGGTGGAGGCGATGGCCGCGGACTTCGGCATCGCCGGCCAGATCCACCTGGAGCGGTTCACTCCCAAGACCCAGCTCGAAGAGACCGTCCTCGACAACTTCGAAGTCGAATTCGTGCGAACCGGGATCACCGTTTCGGTCGGGCCGGACGATTCGATTCTCGGCGTCGCGCGGGCGGCCGGCATTCCCGCACCGTTCTCCTGTTCGGAAGGCACGTGCGGGACCTGCGAAACGAACATCGTGTCGGGCCGCGCGGACCACCGCGACTCGGTTCTCAGTCCTGAGGAGCAGGAAGAGAACAGCACCTTGATGATCTGCATCAGCCGAGCCGCGTGTCCGAAGATCCGGCTCGATCTCTGATCGCACAAAGAAGAGAGGAAGGCTGCCCATGGACAGCGCTGTCAGCAGCAACGAACCGGCGACCGGATGCCCGGTCGCTCACACCGCCGCGGGTTTCTCGTTCTTCGACCGTGAATACCAGGAGAATCCCGGAGCCTCGCTGGCTTGGGCCCGAGAGAGCCAGCCGGTGTTCTACAACGACGACTCGGACTACTGGGTCGTCGCGCGACACGAAGACGTCAAATCGGTTTTCAGTCAGTTCAACAAGTTCTCCGCGGCCATCACGCTGACGCCGGTCACGCCGCCTTCGGAGGCGGCGGGTGCGCAACTCGAGAAATACGAGTTCGCGCCCTGCCCCGTTCTCGCGGATTCCGACCCGCCGATGCACCGGCAGTACCGCCGGCTGAACGCTCCGGCGTTCATGCCCGATCGGATCGACCCCCTTGCTCCCTACATCCGGCAGACGACGAACGACTACATCGACCGCTTCGTCGAGCGCGGCCACGCCGATCTCATCGCCGACATGCTCTGGGACATCCCGTGCCTGGTTGCGTTGCAGTTCCTGGGGATTCCCGAAGAAGACGTCGACACCGTGCGCAGGCTGGCCACGTCGATGACGGAGTTCGTCTGGGGACGGCCGAGTCCCGAGGAGCAGGTGCGGGCCGCCGACGGCTTGGGCCAGTTCTGGGCGATGGGTGAGCGCGTGATCGGGAAGCTCAAGGAGCTCGACGACCCGCCCGGCTGGCTGGGTCACGCGATCAAGATGCAGCGCGAACACCCGGACGTCATCTCCGACACCTGGCTGCAGACGAACGTCATGGGCGGCGCGATGGCCGCCCACGAAACCACGACGAACGCCACCGCGAACGCGGTCGTGACGCTGCTGCGGAACCGCGACCAGTGGGATCGCCTGTGCGCTCAGCCGTCGCTGATCCCCGGCGCGGTCGAGGAGTGCTTGCGGCTCAACCCTTCGGTCGCTGCCTGGCGCCGGATCGCGAAGGAAGACGTGCTCGTCGGCGACGTGACGATTCCCGCCGGAGCGAAGATCCTCATGGTGATCGCGTCGGCGAACCAGGACGACGCGGTGTTCGACGAGCCCGAGCGGTTCGACATCGACCGGGACGCCAAGGCGCACATCGCGTTCGGCGCCGGCACGCACATGTGCCTGGGCAACCACCTCGCGCGGCTCGAGATGGTCATCTACCTCGAAGAGCTGACGCGGCGCCTGCCGCACATGACTCTCGACCACCAGGAGTTCCGCTACGTCCCCAACACGTCGTTCCGGGGCCCGGAATCGCTGCACGTGAGCTGGGACGTCGAAAAGAACCCCGTCCTCACCTGACCGGTGTCTGCGGTCCGACGACGAACGGAGAAAGCACTGATGACCAGAGATTCCACTGTGACCGGCCGCGAGATCGTGTTCACGAACTCGCACGGCAGCCGCGTGTCGCACAGGTTCGGCGCGACGATCGTCGACTGGAGCTACGAGCCCGGACCCGGCGACCCGCACCCGGTGGTGTCCGGGCGGGACGACTACGAGGCCTTCGACATCGCGGAAGGGTTGGTGTACACGCAGTTTCACCACAGTCGGGACGTGCCCAACGCGGCTGTGAGCCTCGTCCTCGACTTCGAACACGGACGCAGCCTGGCCGTCGTGAGCACGATCGGGGATCCGGCGGAGGACCGGACCAGGGTGCAGCACACCTTCCTGCCGGGCCGCATCGAGGGACTGGCGACGAGCGGAACCGAACCGGCACCCACGGCCGCGCTCCTGGGCCGGCGAGTGCGGTGGACCTACGGCGACGGAAGCCGCTACGAGCACGTCCACCTCGAACCGAGTTCGTACTCGTGGCGCTGCCTGGCCGGCCCTGCGGCCGGGCGCGCCGGCACCGACGAGTGCACGACTTATGAACTACGGCCCGAAATCTACGTCTTCGCCGCGCGGGAAACGGCGGCCCCATCCGCCTCGGTCACCATTGCCGATCACCGCGACCTCGCGGCGCTGCGTTCGTACGGAGCCGTCTTCGGTCTGGACCGGACCGGCGAACGGCCGACGCAATCCACCTTCGGCGCAGTCGGCGAATTGCTGGGCCACACCGCGACCACCGCCTGAAACCGGACGGAGCGCACCTCGCGCTCGTCCTCTACGAAAGGAAAAGCCATGCTGGCCAAGGGAAACGTCAAGGTCACCGATCTCCTCCACGCCACTCCGCCCGCGATTCCGGAGGGTTCGCACGCGATGACGCAGCTCGTCGAACTCCCGCCGGCCGACCCGGGCCTCGCGCCGCACCGCCACTCCGGACCGGTGTTCGGTTACGTGACGGAAGGCAAGATCTTCTTCGAGCTGGAAGGTGAGGAGCCCCGGGAAATCGTTGCGGGCGAGGCGTTCTGGGAGCCCGGCGGTGACGTCGTGCACTATCAGGTCGCGAACCCGGACCCGGACTCCTGGGCGCGGTTCGTCGCCGTGTGCATCTGCGCTCCCGGCGTGGAGATGATCACGATGCTGGAGCCGGAGGAGATCGTGGCTCGCGATCACCTGCGCCACCCGAGCGCCCGGCAGCACCAGGGCTGACCGTCGCCGCGACCGGATCGAAACGAGACGAGGATTCATGTCAGTACTGTCGCGACGGCCGGTGGCCGACATCGTCGCCCGCAGGTTCGCCGCCAAGATCAACTCGGCGATCCACCCCGCCGGCGAACCTCGGTTCCCTGAAATCACTGTCCGCACCACCGACATCAGCGTCGAAACTCGCCACGGTCCGGTCGCCGCGACGCTGTACTTCCCGCCGTCCCCGGCCGGCGTCCCCGGCGTGTACGTCAACGCCCACGGCGGCGGCTTCGTCGTGGGGCACCGGCAACAGGACGACGCCTGGTGCCGTTTTCTGGCCGCGCACGCTGGTGTCGTCGTGCTCAACACCGACTACGCACTGGCTCCGAAGACACGTTTTCCCACGCCTGTCGAACAGTTCTACGACGTGGTCAGCTGGGCCTCGGAACCGGAGCGAGACTGGGACGGCACCCGCCTGTGCGTCGGCGGCCAGAGCGCGGGCGGCAACCTGTCCGCGGCCGTGTCGCGGATGGCGCTGGAGAACGGCGGCCCCGCCATCTCGCTGCAGATCCTGCACTACCCACCGCTCGACATCGTGACCCCGCCCTCGCGGAAACCGACCCCGCTGGGCTCGAAAGCGGTGCTTCAGCCCTGGCTCTGCGAGGTCTTCGACACCGCCTACGTGCCCGACCGCGCCCTTCGCCGCCACCGCTTCGTCTCCCCGGCCTGGGGAGCCAACGCCGAAGGCCTCACGGGCATCGCGTCGGCCCTGGTCATCACCGCGGAGTACGACCGGCTGCGCAACGAAGCCAGGCAGTACGCGGACAAGCTCGAGGTCGCCGGCTCGCTTGCCGAGTACGTCGAGGTGTCCGATGTGGACCACGGTTACGACATCATGACGGACGACACGAAGACGATCCGCCGGATGTACGAGCTGATCACCGCGCATGTCACTCGTGCGCTGTCCCGATGATCCACGATCTTGTTCTTCGGTGGGTCGTCACCGCGCTCTTCGCCATCTGCGTGGCTGAGCGCGTGCACGGAATCGTCGTCGTTCGCCTCTCTCTGCAGGGCGTCATCGGACATTCCTTGCACGCGCTCATGGCTTTCGCGATGGCCCTGATGGCGTGGACGCACGGTGACGACCTCCCGACAACAGTTCCCTTGCTGGTCTTCCTGTCGGCGGCTGTCTGGTTCGTCGCCGGCGCTGTGCGGACCGCGGAACATCGCCGGGCCAACGCCTATCACGCTCTGATGATGCTCGCGATGGCCTGGATGTACGCGGTGATGACCGACGGCCTGCCACCGGCTCCGGTCGAGGTCGCCGGTATTGGTGGTCAGCACGGTCCTCCGATGCCCGGCATGCGCATGTCCGGCATGCACATGCCCATTGTGGACACGACACCTGACACCGCCGGCACATCCCCGTTGATCACCGGACTCAACTGGCTGCTGACCATCGGCTCCGCCGTCGCCGGCGCCTGGTGGATCTCGGAGCTCCTCGCGCGCCGCCACGCCAAGCCGCCGGCCTCGGGCCGCGCCCAGCTCGCCATCGCCACCCAGGCACTGATGGCGGCCGGCATGGCCATTATGTTCGCCGCGATGATGTAGCCGCCGGTCCGCCGAGAACGGCTACGACTCCTGTGCGGAGCTGTTCTTCCGCTCCGGCACCGCGGACATCCGTGGCCGGGCGCCCAGCGCGATGGTGACGATGGCGCCGGCGACCATGCAGGCGCCGACGACCCACAGACCCGTGCGCTGGGTGCCGGTCAGGTCGCGCAGCCAGCCGGTGATGTACGGAGCCGCGAAGCCGGAGATGTTGCCCAGGGAGTTGATCAGTGCGATCCCTCCCGCCGCGGCAGCTCCGGCGAGGAAGTTCGAGGGCAGTGCCCAGAACGTCGGCAGCGCGCAGCACACGCCGACGGCGCAGATTGTCACGGCGACCATCGCGGCGTAGGGGTTGCCGAGGTACAGCGCGATCGGGATGGCGGCCCCGCCGACCAGCATGGGCAGCGCCACGTGCCACTTGCGCTCTCCGGTGCGGTCGCCGTGGCGCGCCCAGAACACCATCACCAGGGCGCCGATCACGTACGGGATGGCGTTGACCAGCCCGGACTGGACCACGCTCAGCTTCGTGCCGAACTCCGCGCCGAACCCGGCGATGATCGTCGGCAGGAAGAAGCCGAGTGCGTACAACCCGTAGGCGATGGCGAAGTACACGAACGCCAGCGCGAGGATCCGAGGGTGGGTGAGGGCCTTCTTCAGCGGCCAGTGGTGCTCGGCAATGGTCGCCTTCCGTTCCGTTTCGAGTTCGGTGATGAGCCACTGCCGCTCGTCCGCGTTGAGCCACTTCGCCTTTTCCGGCTTGTCGGTGAGCCAGAACCACGTCGCGAAGGCCAGCAGGATCGCCGGAACGCCCTCGACCAGGAACATGAACCGCCAGCCGTCCAGGCCGAACAGCCCGTGGCCGCCCACGATCAGAAGGCTCGACACCGTGGATCCGATGGCGGAGGAAACCGGCACGGCGACCATGAACAGCGCCACGGCCTTCGCCCGCTGCGCGGCCGGGAACCAATAGGTCAGGTACAGGATGATGCCGGGGAAGAAGCCCGCCTCGGCCACGCCGAGCAGGAACCGCAGGACGATCAGCGTGGTCGCGTTGGGCACGAACGCCAGCACCGTCGCGAGGACACCCCAGGTGATCATGATCCGGGCCAGCCAGCGCCGGGCGCCGAACCGGTGCAACGCGAGGTTGCTCGGCACTTCGAGGATGAGGTAACCGAGGAAGAAGATGCCGGATACGAAGCCGAACGCCGTGGACGTCAAGCCGAGGGCTTTGTTCATCCCGTTCGGACCGGCGAAACCGATGTTCACCCGGTCCAGGTAGTTCACGAAGTACAGCAGCGCCAGGAACGGCATGATCCGTACCGCCACTTTGGCGAGCACGCGATCACCGAGTACGCCGGTCTCCTTTGACACGGACAGCCCCAATCTTCTCGTTCCCCGGCGGGGCCGAGGCGCCGACGCGCTCCGGCGAGGCACGCGCCGGTGCGGACCGGTCCGGAAATCAGTCCTCGTTGCCCGGACGCTGTTGTGTCTTCACCGGTCGACAGGGCCGGCTGACCACCGACTGATGCGCCGAGCGCGGACCTCGACGCAGCCGGTGCGGCGCCAAAGGGCACCGCCGCCACACGTCTCGGTTCGAGTCCCGTGGCAAGATCGGAACCTGCGCGAATTCCGTACCATTTCCGGCGACAGTAGCACAACGAGTGCTGTCGGTGACCGTCGGCGACAGGGTCTGCGAAGCCGTGCCGCTCCCTCTGACGAGGGGCACGAGGGGCACACCAACATGACCCTCCGGCATCCGCAGCCATCGGTCACCGGTGACCACAGCCGGGATCCGGCGCGGCTTCGGTGAACGGTGCGCCGTGTGGCAGAACCGCCAGTCCGACGACGACGGTGGGTGTGGAGCCGAGGTTGCGTCCGATGTGGACCTCGTCAGCGTGGTCGACGAAGGGCTCGCCCCGGCGGATCACCTCGGTGTGGCAGCCGGCCAGACCGTGGGTGAGGGCGCCGCTGTGGACGACCGAGTAGATGGTGCCGGGGTGGGTGTGCCCGCCGGTGCTGGCTCCTGGCGCCGGCGTCATCAGGTTGAAGATGTAGTCGACGCCGTCGATGGTCCTCTTCGAGATGGCCTCGTCGGTGATCCCCGAATCGGTCGCCGGGTGCGGGGCGGGGGGAACGGAATCGGACATGGATACTGCCTTCCCTCGGGTTCGGGCCGCCCGCCCCGACACCGGGCAGGTGATAGTGACGCGGCCGTCGAGCCAGGGGTTTCGCCGGCTCGATGTCCGCTTCCGCGGCGGCGCAGGAATCGTCGGACAGCTGGGATGCCGTTCCGTGCCGTCCACGGAGATGGTGTTGGTCATGTTATCCGCTCCTTTAAGCACCTCCTATGACTTCGGAGCATGATTGCAGCGCCGCCTCCTGGAGGCCACTGTGCGTTGGGGCACAACGGGTTCTCCTGAATTTGCACTGTAGTCACTTTCAGTGACTGTCAGTAAAAGTTTTCGTGCCATGTCCGTTTGGTCTGGATTATCTGTAGAAGAAGAGGTTTCCGCAGCATAGAATCGGTCAAATCGGTCAGTGAAGGATCGTTGCGCGACAACTCGCCCGGGCTCTCCCTGACGTGATGTCGGCCACACCGGGATGCCGGCCGGTGGGCAAGGGGCATCAGTGCCATTCTCCGCAAGGATCATGCCAGCGATTCATTTGGTGCAACGTGCACGAGTAGTTTCGGGAAATGTGTTCGGGCGGATCGGGAGGACGGCGTGCGAAAATCGGCTTCGGAGGTATTCTCCAGCGCGGTCGAATCGCACCGGATCCTCGAGGAGCAAAGAAATGCGCACACGCATCGGGCTGACCAAGGTCGCGTCGGCGGCCGCCGTGCTGGTAGGCGCCGCGGTCTTCGCCGCCGCGCAGTCGTCGGCGGCGGCGCGCGAACCGGCGAAGGGCAGCGGCAAACCCAAGCCGACGATCGTGCTGGTGCACGGGGCATTCGCCGACTCGTCGAGCTGGAACGGGACGCTCGAACGGCTGCGGCGGCACGGCTATCCCGTGATCGCGGCGGCCAACCCGCTACGTGGGGTCGCCTCGGACGGGGCGTACGTCAAGGCGCTGGTCGACAGCGTCGACGGCCCGGTGGTGCTGGTCGGGCACTCCTACGGCGGCTCGGTGATCACGGCTGCCGCGGTCGGCGACCCGAAGGTGCAGGCGCTCGTCTACATCGCAGGCTTCATTCCGGAGCAGGGCGAGTCCGCGGCTGCGCTGTCGGCGAAGTTCCCGGGCAGCACACTCGGGGACACGCTCCGGGAGGTGGCACTGCCGGGCGGGCAAACCGACCTGTACGTGAAGCAGGACCTGTTCCCGCAGCAGTTTGCCGCCGACGTCCCGCTGTCACAGGCGAGGCTGTTGGCCGTCACGCAGCGCCCGATCACGGCCGAGGCGCTCAATGAGCCTTCCGGCGCGGCCGGGTGGCAGGGGATTCCCACGTGGAGCCTGATCCCGACGGGGGACAAGAACATCCCGCCGGCCGCCCAGGAGTGGATGGCCGAGCGCGCTCGCGCTCACACCGTCGTGGTCCCCGGGGCCTCGCACGCGGTGCTGGTCTCGCTGCCGGACAAGGTCGCGGACATCATCGTGAGCGCCGCCGATGCCATCGCCGGCTGACAGCCGCCCACAGTCACCCCGGACGAGGAAGTGCCTCCGTCCGGGGTGAGTGTGCTCGTTCCGGGACGACGCGCATGGGTGGTTTCGATCGAATCTCTGGCGAGTAAGTATTTAGATCCTGTCGTCTTGTGATGCGGTTCCGGTGGCTCAAAAATTGATCCACCTTCTTGCGGCGGTGGCGGCAAACGCCCTTGGTGACGTCAGGGAATTCGAGGCGTTTGAATATCAATTCCTCGGCAGTGTGCAGCGTACCTATTTCGTCCTTCGATCCGGGACCCGACGAGTGGACGCCGGATCAGATGGCGGAACAAGGGATTACTGGGCAGGCTGCGGCGAGTCCGTGTCCAGCCGGCCGTCGGGGCGCAGCAGCCAGCCCGCGCGTTTGCGCGTCCGCAGGGTCACCGAGCTGTCGATGAGAGCGCCGGGAGGCAACAGGTCCTCGAGCACACCCTGCAGCTGCATCAGGTCGGTGAGCCCCGCCGTCCAGGCGAAGACGACGAAGTTCGCGGGCCCGGTCATCGACATGCACATTCGCACGCGCGGCTCGGCTCGCATCCTGGCGACCACGGACAGCAGGAGCGGCTTCGGCACGCGGCACCACCAGATGACGCTCACCGGCCACCGGGTGTGCAGCTGTGACAGTTCGCACCGCATCGCCAGCGCGCCTGCCTTGAGCAGCCGCCCCAGCTGCCGCCGCACTGTCGACGCCGGAAGGCCGACCTGGTCGGCGATGTCGATCGCCGTCGCTCTGCCGTCTTTGCTCAGGGCGGACATCAGCGGGGCGTAGGTGGGCGTGGTGATGTCGACGGGCGCGCCTCGCCGGATGGGGGCGGCGGCCTTGGCTGCCTTCTCGACGGCAGCCTGTTGACCGGAGTCGAGCGCGTCGAGCCGCCACTGCCTGCCTTCGAGGTGCATCTCGGTGCCGAGGTGGGTCCTCGTCGACATCACGCCCGGGATCCGGGACAGCTCGTCGGCTGTCGTTCGACCTAAACGGCCGCGCCGGGCGGGACGTGTCGATCCGGCGGGTCTGCCAGGTGCACACAAGCGAGCCGGACGAGTTCGCTGACATCCACCGGTGCCTGCTGCCGCAAGAACACACCGGCGGGCACAGCTTCACCTTCGAAGTCGGGGACCTGTCCGCGCGGTGGCGGCCGCTTCTACCCGAGCGACGGCCGCAACGCGCTCCGCGACGCCTACGAGCAGGCCCTCGACGTGTGCCAGCACCTGCGGCAGGCGCTCGCCAAAGGCTCGCCGGTGGAACACGTCTACACGGTCGCGCTGCTGACCGCCTGTCCAGCGAAACCTCCGCGTTGCTCGGCACCTCGCGCTCGTGCAGCTGGTAGTCAAAGGCCACTGGCGTCCGCGAGGTCGCGCCTGACGCACTGATCACGCTCTTGTCATCCTTCGCCATGGAGAACACGAACCCGACGTGCTTCCTGCGCATACCGAACTGGAGGATCGACTTGTGGTCCTCGCTATCCCAGGACAGCTCGGCGATCACGCCCACCTCAGCCTCGGTGGCCTCGGTCAACATCAGATCCAGCACGGCAGCCGGCTCGGCCAGCTCGAACGGCCCTCCCAGGGCCGGGGCGTCGTAATAGTCCTTCGCCACGGCCATTTGGCGCCTCCCTTGTGAATCTTCTTGAAGCCATTCGCCCCGTAGACAGCGAGCTTGCGCCCCTCCGTCAACACGATGCCCAACAGGCCGTCACAGCTACTCCGTAGTCGCGGGTACGTCGCCGGACGAGCAACGACGTTTGGACCGCAATCGAGCTGCGTAAAAGACTTATCCGAAGAGCATTACGAGGTCGACGACCGCGGTGCCGGTAGTCGCCCCGAAGTCGATCTCATCGGGTCGATGCAGGTCCACTGCCGCCGGGTCGGCGGCCACGTTTGGCAGGTCGCCTCGGGTTCGTCTTACCGACGGCGAGCGGTGACCCTCATCACCCGGAAGCGGCGTAACGCTGTTCTTGATCGACTCGACGGATCATGGCTGAGTCAAATCCCAAGGGGGGCAACGTTGACGGACGTCGCGGACAGACCTGTGCCGAACACGGAGGGACGGGCGCTCGCCGCGCCTCCTCCTGGTTCGGCCGATCTCCTCTCCGCACTCCGATCTCGCGTGCGTGCGTTGCCGTGGGCGCAGTCGGGTTACGTGCGCGCGGCGGGGCTGTTCCTCGCGGTCCGGCTGTTCAGCGTGGGCGTGCTGGCCATCATGGCCGCGCACAGCAACCGGCCGCTGCTTGACCGGCTGCGGTCGTGGGACGGCTGGTGGTATCTGCACATCGCCGAGGCCAACTACACCGGCGTCCCCCACCCGGTGGACATCAGCGGCCACCCGTTTCCTGAAGCACCGTACGGGTTTTTTCCGCTGTACCCGGCGTTCACCGAGCTGGTCGGCCAGCTGCCCGGCATCTCCCTGACTGCGGCCGGCCTGATCGTGTCGACGGTCGCCGGCATCGCTGCCGCTTGCGGGCTGTATCGGATCGGCCGGTTGGTGAGCGGGTCGCGCGTCGGGTTGTTGCTGGCCGTGCTATGGGCGGGTGCGCCGATGGCGATCACCGAGAGCATGGTCATGACGGAGTCGCTGTTTACCGCGCTGGCGGTGTGGGCGCTCGTCGGCGTGCTCGAGCGGAATTGGTTCCTCGCCGCCGGCGCGACGGTGTTCGCTGGACTCACCAGGTCTACGGCATCCGTGCTGATCGCTGTCGTGGTCGTGGCGGCGGTGATCGACGCGTGGCGCGGCCGTCGCCGCTGGCTGGCCCTCATATGCGCCGTGGTCGCGCCGCTCGGCCTGCTCGGCTACTGGGGCATGGTCGCCGTACGCACAGGCAGCCTGACCGGGTGGGCGGACGTCGAGCGCCGCGGGTGGAACGTACGTCCCGACCCCGGCATCGACACCTGGCGGTGGGTGTCGCGGTCTCTGTTCAGCGCAGGCAGCGCGTGGGAAACGCTTGTCGTGCTGGTGACGCTGGCCGCGGTCGGCCTGACGGTGATTGTGGTTGCCGGCCGGCGCGTGCCGTGGCAGCTGGCCGCGTATGCGGTCGGCGTTGTCGTGCTGGTCGTGTGCACTGCCGGGTTGCCGGCGCTCAAGACCCGGTTTCTGTTGCCCGATTTCGCGTTGCTGCTGCCGATTGCGGCCGGACTCGCACACCGTCGCACGGCCACGATGGTGACGGTCGCCGCAGTGTTCGTGCTCGTCGGCGCCTGGTACTCAGCGTACGGGCTCGCAATCTGGAAATACGCGATCTAGCAGGGCCTTCGCCCATACACCCCCTGAACGGCGGCCCGACCGCCATCGATTCATCGGGCCTACGGCATGTCTGCGGCTGGAATGCGGCGACGCCAGCGCGGGCACGGTCAGCACCGGAAGTCAAGGCGGCCGCGAGATGCACTGTCTTGCACAAATCAAGAGTGTCGGGACTGTCGTACCCGGTGACTAGTGTTGCCGCCCGAGGGAGAGGGGGGATAACCGTGAGCAGCGATATCGACAGACTTGTGGCGGCCGTGTCCGCCGAGTTGACCATTGAACCGCGCGGTGTCCGGTGGACGCACCTGCCGCTGTGCGTGCTCGACGCGGTCTTCTCGATCAACGCGCGATACAGCGGCGTCCTGCGCGTGTGCCGCGCCTACGCCGATCATGACGCGTTGGTAGACCCAATGCTGCCGGCGGCGGCCGCAGACACGGTGCTCGGCACCGACCGTGAACACCCGGTGGAGGCCTTGGCAGATCTCGGACGCCAGCTCGGCGCCGAGCGGGTCGCCGGCGAGGTTCTCCGCAACCGCGGCCGCACCAGCCCCCGAGGCGGCATCCTCAAGGCCGCGGCCGCGATCCGCTACTCGGAGGTCCTGACCAACGCTGGCGTGCAACGCATCGGCGATGTCGCGGAGCTGCTCGCCGATCCCGATCGACTGGCGGAAACCGAGTTGCAGCTAGCGAAGGTGCCCGGCCACGGTGCCGGCGCGCGGCTTTCCTACCTGTGGATGCTCGCCGGAGACGACAACCACGTGAAACCCGACCGAATGGTGCTGCGCTGGCTGCAGCGGCACCTAGACCGACCGGTGACCGTGCCGGAGGCCCGGGAACTGCTGGCCGCGCTCGCCGACTGCCTGCGGCGCACCGCGTGGGAAGTGGATCACGCAGTCTGGCGCCGCGAGTCGGGAAGAACGTGACCGGCTAAATTCGACATCGCGCAGCAGTCCGGCGGGCTCGACCGGCACGCGGCCGGTGAGAGGGTCGTGCAGGTTGCTCGTTCGATCTTGTCCTGCCCGTGGTCGACGACGTCGCTGGCTTCACGTTCCGTGCGGTCACCAGTTGAACTCCGGCGTCAGTCTTCTCGGCGTAGCGCCCCGTTAGTCAATCTGCGCGGTCATGCACCGAACAAACGCACTCGCGGTCCAGCCTCGTGCAGAGCGTGGGCGAGGACCGAACGGCGACGCTCGCGAAGCACCTCGATCAGGCGCTGCTGCTGCTCGATGAGCGTGTCGATGCGGGCGAGGTAGTAGAGGTGTGCCCACATGTAATGGTCGTCGGCTGTTCCTCCCCCACAAGATCAACAATGACCCGGCCGCCGCAGAAGCGCGGCTGAGCGATGCCTGTGATCGGCTGAAATCCGATCGGCGGCCGGTCGGCGACGAGTTGTCCAACAGCGAGACGATCGCCCAACTCGAGGCATTGCTCCTGCTCCGCGGCGCCAAAGACACGATCGACAAGGTAAAGAACCGGCTGTGGGACGCCCAGCGGCGACCTCGACGGTCTATGTCGCCAGATAAGGTCATCACCGCGTTTCCAGCTCGGTCCGAGGGCAATCGTGTCTAGGCCGGCCGTGCTTGCTCAAGTGCTGTCATCAGGCAAACACTTCGCCGGCCGCTTGCCCGCACAACTCGTCGGCGTAACTTCAGCGCCCATCGGTGCGACATACCGACCGCTATTCGAGATGGCCGGAGGGGCCGTACATGGCGCACGAGAGCTGGATGCACCGCCGAAGCCGGGTCGTGCGATCGTCGGCCAGGACCGCCAGCGAACGTCACAGCCGCTTGGCGGCGCGGAACGCTTTGGCGTAGGTGCCCGCGCCATCGATCAGGGACACGCCGCCGGCGTCGCCGAACGTCGGCCCATTCGCGACTTTGCGGCTGGACAGGACGCGCCGGTGCCCGTCGCTGTCGATGCCCAGATAGATGCCTGTGTGCGATACCTGCGATCCGAGCTGCGGCTCCAGGTTGAAGAACAGGATGTCGCCGGGCTGCAGGGCGCTGAAATTCGTGGCCTGCTTCTTCTCGTCGTGGATCACCTCGGTGCCCGGGCCGAGTTCGGAGAGCGCCCACGCGCGCCGGGGCAGGCCGGGTCCCTTCGTGTTCGTGCCGAGTAGCGGATACCCGGAGCGGTAGCCGTAGACCATGCGCACGAACCCGGAGCAGTCCAGCGACCGCGCCCGCATCGGTTCCGCGTGCTCGTGCACGCCGCCGGCAAAGTCCCAGTCGACGCCGAGGTAGTCGTAGAAGTCGGACTTCTCCAGCCGGCCTTCGGCGCTGTCGGGGCCAAAGCTGGCGTCACCGCCCACCCGCAACTTCTTCGACATCTGATCGGCGGCGCCGTCGGTGTATTGCAGTGCGATGGCGAGGACGTCCGCCGAGGTGTCGCCGACGGTCTTGGGCAGCCAGTCGGTGAACCACGTGTTCTTTTCCGCGCCCGCGCTCCACTCCTGCGGGGCCAGGCGGATCCAGGCGGTGGACGTCACCGTGACCTTCGTGAAGCGGGACTCGGTGAAGGTCCGGCTCGGACCGGTGAGCATCACCGTGCGCGACCCGTCGGTGAAAGATGCGAGCTGGGCCCCCGCCGAGTCGCGGACGATCGTCCGGGGCGGATTGTCCAGCCGCTCGTAGGTGTAACCGCCGGTCGCCGCAGCACCGGCCGGGATCGAGGAGGCCGACACCGCCATGATCTCGTTGTCGTCTCGCGTCGCGACGAAGACGGCGGCTGTGCCGGAGATCGCGATGATCACTGCCAGTACGCCGATTCGCAGAGCCTTGCGCATCATCACCTCATACCGTGGGAACCAAGCCGACCAGCACCCCGCTGATCAGGATCGCGTAGCTGGCGAGGCTTACCCCGCCGGTGGCGATGATCGTCGGCATCGGCTTCTGCCGGACGAGCTGGTAGGCCACCAACCCGGGCACAACGAAGCCGAGCGTCTGATGGACGAACAGCAGCGGGAAGTCGGCCTGCAGCACGATCAGCAACGTCGTCTGCAGCACCACGCCGAGCAGGACCACCGCGGCGAACAACCGCTTGCCGTAGAGGATCACCATGCGCTGCAGGAGCTTGGTACCGCCGTAGGTCAGCGCGGTCATGAGGACGATGATCGCCGCCCGCCGGTAGTCTTCCACAATCGTGAGCGCGATCCAGCCGGGCGTGATCATGCCGCCGGGAGAAAGGTTCGTGGTGAGGTAGCACACCAGCGAGAACAGCAAGCCGATGGCGAGCCCCACGGTGGCGACCTCAGGGGCGAGGGAGGTGGTCAGCATCAGGCGGCGGGTTCCAGTTTCGCGAGTTCTTCGAGGAGCAATTCCCCCTGGCCGTGGATGTTGCCGATGGCGAGCAACGACGCCTCCACCTCGACGCCACTGACGATGCCGCGCAACAGTTCCCTCGGGGAGCGTGAACCGCCCAGGTCGACCACGCGATCCTGCCACTCGGCGGGGATCGCGACGCGAGCACTGCGCGTGGGCTCGCCGATGAGCACCACGCGTTGTGGAGCGATGCGGGGTATGAGCGCGCCCATCTGGCCGTTGCGCTCGATGCGGTCCGGCCGGCAGTTGATGATCACGTGGAGCGGGTCCGAGATCGCGCCCTGGCGGCGCAGCTGATCGATGTTCATCAACGTCGATTCCGGGTCGTTCGCGGCGAAGACGTTGGCGAAACGCAGCAGGCGCCGCCCCGCCCGGTACTGGTGCACCTGCAACACACCCGGGTCCGGCGGCGCCGCCCACATGCCCTCGAGAGCGGAGGTGCGGTTGACCTTCAGCAAGTCGGCCACGGCCAGCGCGATCGCGACGTTCTCCTTGAAGGTGATCCAGCTGAAGCCGCGCATCTCCTCGTCGGTGACCGACTCCGGGTCAACGGCGATGAGCTTGCAGTTCCGCTTCGCCGCCTCCTCCTCGAGGATGTGCAGCCGGTCGCGTTCGGCGGTCAGGCAGATCCCGCCGACCGGCATCGAGCGGCTGAGCGAACGGGCGACGTCGTCGAGCGTCGGGCCCATCTCCGCGAGGTGGTCTTCCCGGACGTTGCACAGCACGCCGATGGTCGAGCGGATCAGCTTGCTCTGGTTGATCTCCTGCAGGTCCGGCATCACCGCCATGCACTCGATGACCAGCGCATCCGGCCGGTAGGCTGCGGCGCGGCGCACGATGCCGATCTGTTCGACGACGTTGGCGATGCCAAACTTGCGGTAGACCGGTTCCTCGCTGCCGTCCGGGTGGATGAACCGGGCCGCGGTGCCGGTGGTCTTCGCCGTGGTGACGAGCCCGCCACCTCTCAGAGCGCCCGCGCACAGCCGGGTGATCGACGACTTCCCGCGGATGCCGTTCACGAGCACGCGCGTCGGGATGCTGTGCAGGTGCTTGTAGTGCTGCCGTTGCTCGGAAATTCCGGCGATCAGGATGGCCGCCGACGCCAGCAGCAGCACGAGGTACAGGAACAGCACGTCAGACTCCGGCTTCGTCCAGCCAGCGCAGGTAATCCCGGCGGGCCTGCTCTTCTGCGGTCAGGGCGCGGGCCGGCGGCGGGTTCTGCGTGCGCGGTTGCGCCGCCGAGATCTGCTGAGGCCGCACCGGCGGTCGCCGCCGCGGACCGGCCGGCTCGCGACGCCGCTCGTCGCGCGGCGGCCCCGATTCGCCCCGGTCCCGGTGTTCGGCCTGCGATGCCTTGCGAGCCGGAGCCGGTTCCTGCTGCGCGGCCCTCGGCTTGGCGCGCCGCGGGCCGGGCTCGCGGCGGACGCGTTGGAACAGTTCGGTCTTGTCCGTCGCCGCGCCGGCCGGGCGACGGACCTCACCCAGTCGGTCCGCGCCATCGGCAAGTGCTTGCCGGCAGATCTCGACGCACGACGCGATGGTGCCGATTTCGTCGTGGCGCTGCGGGTAGACGACGTCGCCGGTGTCGCCGTCGGCAATCCGGACGGCCGCGTCCCCGACGCGGCGCAGCGGCCGCACGACGATCAGCAGGTGCCAGCCGAACAGCAGCAGCGCGACGACGGCGACGAGCAGTGCCGCCACGCGCGCGCCGTCCCTGACGGTGTTGTCCGCGAGACCGAGCGACCCGACCGGCTGTTCGGCGACGACAACCCACTTCAACGAGGCGGTGGTGCCGTCCGTCGCCAGCCGCTGTGCCGCGACGAGCGCCGCGGAGGTCGTCTCGCGGGCGTCCTTGCCGGACCGCGCGGCGTCCACGTTCTTGATCAGCGTCGGATCGGTGAGCGGGGCGAAGGCGAGGTAGCCCTCGGTGTCGGCGATGGTGCGCTTGCCCTCGTCGACGACGCGGAGGCGGCCGCCCGCGGAGCCGAGCAGCTCGGCCATCCGCGGAACGTCGTACTCGCCGACGAGGGTGTTCGCCGAGCCGGGTAGCGGGGTGAACGCGTAGACAACTGGGACGCGGCCGCTGGTGTTGTGCTGGTGCAGGCCTTCGCCCGCGGGCAGTTTCCCTGGCTCGCGCAACGACTCGCGCCCGGCCTGGAGCACCACTCCGCCCTGCGCATCGGCGACGTAGACACTGCGGAAGCGGCTTTCGCTGTCGGCGAGCTGCCCGAGCATGCCGCGCACCTGATCCGGCTGTTTCCCCGCCGCCAGGCGGGCGAGCGAGCGCAGATCGGTCAGGCCCTCGACGAGGCTACGGCGCAAATTGTCGGCTGAACGCGCGACTCGGACGCCGTGCTCGCTGAGCAGCGCCGGCGAGACCTCGGCGTGCTGCCGGCCGAGTGTTGCGGCGACGGCGCCTGACCACCCGAGCAAGGCGAGGGAGACCAAGACGAGGACCAACTGGGCCGAGAGGAACGGCTTCACGCTCGCCGCCGGCTTCCGGCGGCGCAGCTTGGCCTGGTAGCACTCGAACGCGGTGGTCACCCGGTTGACCTCGCGGATCCGCGACTGCCGGACCCGCTCGGCGAGCACGCCCGCCGCGATGGCGAGCGCGTCGGTGCGCAGGCGCCGGACCGGTGCGACGACTGCGCGGCGCAGCAGCACGAACCCGGCGAGGGCCAGGCCGAGGAGCGCAGCCGCCGGGATCAGGCCAGGCCAGCGGGCCGGCACCGGATCAACCGGAACCCGGCTCAGGGACACCACGGACAGGCCGAGACTCCCGCCGATCTCGGCCGAGGTCACCGGCGCGTAGGAGACGACGGGGGCGACCGGCCGGCCGGGGTCACCGCCGGCGTCGCCGGTGAGCACACCGGACTGACCGGCGGCGGCAGCCGACGCGGCGCGGGTGAGCAGCTCCTGCGCAGCGGTGTCTTGCTTGGGTACCGCGGTACCGAGCGAGTGCAGGACCGCGCCCTCGGTGGTAACCAGGCGGACCTGCTGCCGCGCCGCCTTGTCCAGATCTCCGGTCGTTTCGCGCAGCGCCGCCGAGACGACGAGGAGCCGCCCGGCCCTCGCGCCGCCGAGCGGGAAAGCCGTGAGCACGAGCGGCGCATCACCAGAACGCGCGACCGGGCGGAGGGTGAGCTTGACGACCGCGACCCCGCGCAACGTCTCCACGGGCACCGGCTCACCGTGGGCCGCCAGGACCTTGTTCTTCGCCCGGTCGTACAAGACCGTGCCGCGCCATTCCGGGTAGGTCTCGCCAAGCCGGGTGAGCAGTGCGGCGTCGTCGACGGTGTCGAACACGCCGGAACTGGCGGCGATCTGCAGGTCGTCCGCAACCGAGGCGGCCGAGGTCGCGGCGCTCTGAGCGAGCGCGGTGGTCGCCCGCTGCTGGTCGGCGGCGACCTCTCCGGAAACCGCGCTCGCGGCCTCGTCCGCGTGGAGCAGCGACAGCGGCCCGGCGGTCGAAAGGTAGACGGCGGTGAAGACGGCGACCACCACCAGCAACACGAAGGTGGTCGCCAAGGAGACTCCGACCCCGCGCGGAAAACCCGACTCGGGGATCTGTTCGCGGAGCCGCGCCGCACGGTCGACGGGTCTTCTCGGCCGGTTCACCTGGTCCCTCGAGGCCTTTCACTCACTCGATCCGACAGGATCGCCGGCCCTCCGGCCGTTGATGGAACGTTGCCACCCATTCGGGCTTCATGAACGTATCAACGAAACCGACAGTAGCGTTACAAGGCCTCTACCTTCGGCAAACGGGGGCAAGGCTGGCACATGGAGCGAATCCGTACACTGGATATGGTGATCTGGTCACGTCGAGTGTTACTCAGTGTTGTTGGCGTCGGCCTGGCCTTGGCTCTGGTGCTGACCCTCCTGCTGAGATCTGGAGCCACGCCGGCGCCCGTGGCGCACGGGCCGGAAGCCGGTCTGGACACGCTGGTCACGGAGTTCACCTCGGCGCTGTCCGCAGACCAGCCCTACCGCCCGCCCATCGCCGCTGAACGGCGGACGGCCGCCGCGGGCCTCACCGCGCTGCTCGATCGCCGAGACACCGGGGACTTTCGGAAACTCGGCTTCTCGGTCGAGGACCGCGTCGACCCGGCGACCGGACGGCCTTACACGATCGCGACGAACGAACCGGGCACCAGACGAGCGTGGGGGATGTACGTGATCGATCGCTCGGCGCCGCCGTCGCTGGTCGTCGAGGTGCCGCACCCAGGGTTCGACTTGCGGACAGAACTGTTCGGGGTGGACCTGTTCCGGCGGGTGCCGGGCGCGGTGCTGCTGGTCGCGGGGGCCCACCGCAAGGCCGATGACAGCCACGCCGACGTCGCCCACGAAGAGGACTCGGTGTTCCACGTCATCGCTGCCTCGCTGGCAGCGCGCGGGCTGACCCAGGTGCAACTGCACGGCTTTCACGACCAGAACCTGCCGTCGACGGACATCGTGCTGTCGTCGGGCGCCGCCACCGCCGGCGGCGCCGCCCACCGCGCCGCCGACCGCTTGATGGTGGCTGGCTTCGCGGTGTGCCGCGGCTGGGCAGACCGGTGCACGGGCCTGGAGGGCGCCACGAACGTCCAGGGAAAGGCAGCCGCCAAGGACGACACGGGTTTCCTGCACGTCGAGATGAGCCGCACCGTCCGCGATTCGCCGCAACGCCAGGCGCAAGTCGTCCAGGCTCTCGTGGACGCTGACCTGGGCAGGCCGTAGCCGGACCCGACAGCCGGCCGCATTGCTCGCTGGGGTGCCGTCGCTGTCGGCGATCGCGGTATCGGCTGCATTTCTGAAGCCGTCGGTGCCGATTTCGGGGAGAGTCAGAGCAACGTTGCGGGCGTCGACGTCCCGTGGGGTGCGAGCCGGCGCGCCGGCTTTGGTTAGCAGATCACTGTCTGCATGGTGGGCGACGTGTGACTTCCGGTTGGAGGAATCGGCGCCACTCAGCCATCAGCGATTCGCGTTCACCTTGCGCCGGTTGCCCGACCACCTCGAAGGCGACTCGTGCGGCGAACGCGTCCTGGCCGGCGATGTGCTGGGCATGGCGGATCCACTTGCAGAACCGTCTCCATTCCGCTGGCGAACATGTGTCAACCCCTGCTCGACACCCATGCCGCAGGCCACGACGTCACCGGCCGGATCATCAATCCGAACGACGGCGGCCAATTCGGCGTTGGCTGGGACATTCGCATCGGCGACGGCATCCCACGACCAGAGAAAGCCCGCATATGAACGAAGAAGCCGCCGCACGAACCGACGACGAAGGCCGACCGTGCGCATGATCGCATTATGGTGCGCGTTCGCGGTGGTTGCCTCGCTGACCATCCTCCTCGATTCGTTTACACCCGGCGCGCCACATCTGCCGGTTCCGGTGTTGTTCGTCGCGTTCGTCGGGTCTTTCCGGCAGTTGTGATCACGGTCGGCAAGATCTTTCTCCGCCTATTCGAGGAGCCTGCCGCGATGATGGCTCCACGATTGGCCCGGCTGCTTCCGGCCGCGCTTCGGTGGGGCGCTCCGCTCGTCACCCTGGGCGCAGTCATTTCACTGTTCTGGCCGGCCCGAAGGTGCCCGACGGCGTCCCCGAGGCCACCCCGCCGGCTACATCATGGATACCCGCCACGGCGACTTTTCGATCAGTGCACATGATTACCTCCGTGCGCAGGTGCTGAATCAGAGGTTGTTCGCTGGAATCTCCATCGCGCTGAACACAGCCGCAGGCACCATCGCGTTTGCCCTGCGGCCACAACGCCGTTGAAAAAGACGAAATGTCGAGGTAGATAGGCTTGTGCAAAAGGTGGTCCAACGGCGGCTAGATTACGACTTTGCGAAGCGACGGGTGGCGTGCCTGGGGCCTGCGGTGGACGCTGTGGACCGATGCCGGTCTCCGATTGGACTCCATTGCTCGCAGAGCGCCCAATACGCCGCGACACTGCTTAACACTAACGTCGATGAAAAATGCGGCCTGGCCTGCACAATTTAACCCTGACCGACACTACGCGGCACTCGTTGACACGGCATTCCTGGGGATTAAAAGCCCGCGGGTTTGACCGCAGTGATCTTGAAACAGTCGTCGATTGCAGGGCTTCTACCTGCGGTTTTATCGAATTCAAGATCATGTTTGCGGTTGCTAACGGCCAGTCTGGGCTCTGTTGTGTCTCCGTTCTTCCTGCTGTGCTCACCGGGGCCAATTGCGCAGTCTGACCTGGTGTTTTGCTTCGTGGTGGTGGGCTTCGCCTGGCGTCGGTGCGGGCTGCATGAGGTTCGAGGTTTCGTGCAGGGCCATTCGGGTGATGGCTAAGTGAGCAGGGATGTCGACGCAGGCGGAACGACCGGGGTCAGTGCCGACAATCGTGATGGCTCGTTCCCGTTGCCGCCCGGCTCGGCGAACATCGACGACGCGTCTCAGCATGGCGTGTCGGCGGTGGTGACGGCGAAGCCCGCGCCGGCGCGATCCAATGCGAGATAGCCGAGCTCCGCACCAAGGCGGTGGAGCAACGCCTGCGCCTTTCTGGTCAGCGCGGAAGCGGGATTCATCACCGGCGCGGACCTGCTGGTCGACGGCGGCGTCACCGCCATCCGGGCGCGCGAAGCCCGCATGGCGATCGCGGGTTGACACCGCTGCGCGCGCCGCGAACGTGCTGTCCTCAGTGGACGTCCGCGGCCGCGCGTGCGGAGTCAGCCCTTGAGCAGGGCCAGAGCCATCACGATTCGCTGGATCTGGTTGGTGCCTTCGTAGATCTGGGTGATCTTGGCGTCGCGCATCATGCGTTCGACCGGGAAGTCGCGGGTGTAGCCGGCGCCGCCGAAGAGCTGGACGGCGTCGATGGTGACCTCCATAGCGATGTCGGACGCGTAGGTCTTCGCGGCGGACGCCATGAAGCCCGCGCGTTTGTCACCGCGTTCGGAAGCCGCGGCGGAAGCGTAGATGAGATGGCGGGCGGCTTCGATTTTCATACCCATGTCGGCGAGCATGAACTGCACGCCCTGGAACTCCGCGATCGTCTTCCCGAACTGGCGACGTTCCCTAACGTACGCAACGGCCGCGTCGAGAGCGCCCTGCGCGATGCCGAGCGCCTGAGCGCCGATGGTGGGGCGGGTGTGGTCCAATGTCGCGAGCGCGGTCTTCAACCCGGTGCCGGGTTCGCCGATGATGCGGTCGGCGGGGATGGCGCAGTTCTCGAAGTGAATCTCGCGGGTGGGGGAGCCCTTGATGCCGAGTTTTGCGTTCCTTCGAGCCGATGGAGAAGCCCGGGTCGTCTTTGTGGACGGCGACCGCGGAGATGCCGTTGGACTTCTTCGCAGCGTCGGGGTCGGTCACGGCCATGACGGTGTACCAGGTGGACTCGCCGGCGTTGGTGATCCAGGCTTTGGTGCCGTCGAGGATCCAGCGGTCGCCGTCGAGTCGAGCGCGGGTGCGCATGGACGCGGTGTCGGAGCCGGCTTCGCGTTCGGACAGGCCGTAGGAGGCCAGCGCACCGGCGGCGATGTCGGGCAGCACTTGCTGTTTGAGATCTTCCGAGGCGGACAGGATGATCGGCTGGGTCCCGAGCTTGTTCACCGCGGGGATCAGGGCCGCGGACGCGTCGACGCGCGCGACCTCTTCGATCACGATGCAGGCGCTGATGGCGTCAGCGCCCTGGCCGCCGTAGGCCTCGCCGACATGTACCGCGTTGAAACTCGACTTGTTCAGTGCCTCGACCGCTTCGGCCGGGAACCGCTCGTGCTCGTCGACCTCCGCCGCGTACGGCCCGATCTCCTTCTCCACCATCGCACGCACGGCGGTGCGCAGCTCCTCGTGCTCCACGGCGAGCTGGTACATCAGGCATCCTTCCTGTAGTCGTAGAACCCGCGACCGGATTTCTTGCCGTACAGCCCGGCGTCGACCATGCGCAGCAGCAGCGGAGGGGCGGCGTAGAGCGACTCCTTGAACTCCGCGTACATGGAGTCCGCGACAGCCTTGGTCGTGTCGAGCCCGATCAGATCGGTCAGCCGTAGGGGACCCACGCGGTTCCGAAGGCGATGCTGCCGATCACGTCGGTGGGCCAGTGGACGCCGAGGTACACCCGGGTCCACGCGATCGCCACCACGTAGGTGCCCGCGATGATCCACAGCGTCGCGCGCAGGACCGGCCGGTCGCGCAGCCGTTGCGCCGCGAGCCGGGCGAGCACGCCCGCGGCCAGGATCGCGTCCGAGGTGTGACCCGAAGGGAACGACTGGCCCGACGCGGCGGCGGCCCAGTCGGTCTCGGGCGGTCGCGGCCGCGCGATCAGCGCGGAGAGCCCGAACCGGCACAACACGCCCAACCCGACGACCCCGGTGACCATAGCGGCGCGCGCCAGTCGCGGACCGAGCGAGCCTTGCGTCAGCGCGATCGCGGCGAGGAACACCGCCGGCACGGCGAACGCCGAGGACGCCGTGCTCGTCAGGGTCGCAGCGAACGAGACCACCGCGACGGAGCGGTGGCCGGTCACCCACGCGTGCAAGCCCAGGTCGAATCCCTTCGTCCAGGGCAGGATCCCGGTCGCCGAGACCGTCAGCAGCAGAAAAACCAGTGTCGCGACCTCGGCGACGGCGGCCGGGGCGAGCACCCGGCCGCCGGTCTCCGGTTCCGCGGTTCCGTGCACGGCTCGACTGTAGGTTCCCCACGACTAACGGGAGGTTCGAGCGAGGTCAATGACTTCGCAAGCGGATTTAACCGGTCGCTAACCGTACGCTGACGGTCTGCTCAGCCACGCGCCGGTAGTTTGCGGTGGAAGAGACCCGGAGGCGCGAGTGCACGTCGTGATCGTCGATGACGAAGCCGCGCTGCGGGACTCGCTGTCGCGGACCCTGCGGTTCGAGGGCTACACGGTGTCGGTCGCGTCGGACGGGGCGCGCGGGCTGGAGCTGGTCAGGTCGCAGCGGCCGGACGGGGTGATCCTCGACGTGACCATGCCGGTCCTGGGCGGCATCGACAGCTGCCGGCTGCTGCGGGCCGAAGGAAACCACGTCCCGATCCTCATGCTCACGGCCCGCACTGGCGTGGACGACCGTGTGGCCGGCCTCGATGCCGGTGCCGACGACTACCTGGTCAAGCCGTTCGCGTTGCAGGAGTTGCTCGCCCGGGTCCGGGCCCTGCTGCGCCGCACGGACTACGCCGCCGCCGCGACGGAGCTCCCGCCCCCGCTGGCGTTCGCCGATCTGGTGCTGGACTCCTCGACCCGGGAGGTCACCCGTGGATCGCGGCCGCTTCGCCTCACGCGCACCGAGTTCTCGTTGCTGGAGACGTTCCTGCGCAACCCGCGCCACGTGCTGACCCGCGCGGTGATGTTCGAACAGGTGTGGGGGTACGACTTCGGTGCGGCGTCCAACGGCCTCGACGTCTACGTCGGTTCGCTGCGCCGCAAGCTCGAGGCCGGGGGAGAGCCGCGGCTGCTGCACACGGTGCGCGGCGTCGGCTACGTGTTGCGTGAGGACCCGTTGTGAAACGGCGGTTCCCGGACCTTACGTTGCGGGCCCGGCTGACCGTGCTCGTGGTGGCGGCGGTCGCGGTGGCCGTGGTCGCCGTCTCGCTCACCTCGTGGCTGGTGACGCAGGCGAGCCTGTACCGGCAGTTCGACGCGCAGTTGCAGGCCTACGCCCAGGTGGCCGCGAAATCCGCGTCGCCGGCCGACGCGCTGGCTACCTTGCGCGCGGCCGACCGTGACGGGCGCAGCGCGGACCCGGGTCACGGCGTCGGCCTCACCGTCCAGTTCCTCGACGCAGCGGGCGCGCCGACCGGGGCCGCCGGGGAGGTGAGCGCCTTTCCGGTCGGTGCGCAGGCGCGGCAGGTCGCGGCCGGGGTGATCTCGGTCGGCTCCGAGGTCGACAGGATCGGGTCGGACCGCTACCGCGTCTGGATCGCCGCGCGTCCGGCCGGCGGTGCGGTGCAGGTCGCCCGCGATTCGGAGGGGGTCGAGCACACTCTGGCCGACCTCGGGCTGTGGGAACTGCTGGTCGGTCTCGCCGGTGTCCTGGTCGCCGCGCTCATCGGCCGCGCGGTGGCGAAAACGGCGTTGCGTCCGGTCGACACGTTGACCGCGGCGGCCGGCGAGGTCGCGCGGACCCAGGCGCTGGCGGCCGAGATCACCGTGAAGGGCCGGGGTGAGCTGGCGAAGCTGGCCGAGTCGTTCAACGAGATGCTCGCCGCGCTGGCCACTTCGCGCGACGATCAGCGCCGCCTGGTCGAGGACGCCGGCCACGAGCTGCGCACGCCGCTGGCCAGCCTGCGCAACAACATCGAGCTGCTCATCCACGCGCAGACCCGGTCCGGGCTGCCGTCGGACGACCACGCTCGCCTGCTGGCCGACCTTGATACTCAGTCCGCCGAGCTCACCGACCTGGTCGGCGAGCTGGTCGAACTGGCGACGGGAGACCGTTCACCCGAAGACGTGGAAGACGTCGAGCTCGCCGACGTCGTGCGTACCGCGGTGGACCGGGCGCGGCCGCGAGCGACCGGGATCCGGTTCGCCCTGTCGGCCGAAGCCGCCGTGGTCCGGGGCGGGCCGGCCGCGCTCGAGCGCGCGGTGCTGAACATCCTGGGCAACGCCGCCAAGTGGAGCCCTGCCGGCGGCACCGTGACCGTCACCCTCACCGCCGAGCCGGGCGAGGCGCACCTGGTGGTGACCGACGAGGGCCCGGGCATCCCCGACACCGATCTGCCGCACGTGTTCGAACGCTTCTACCGGGCCGCGTCCGCCCGGGCACTGCCCGGCTCCGGGCTCGGGCTGGCCATCGTGCAGCAGGTCGTCCTGCAGCACCACGGACGGGTCACCGCGTCCAACGGCGACCGCGGCGGGGCTCGCTTCGAGCTGACCCTGCCATGCGCAGCACCCGTCCGCGGTTCTTAACCAAACCGGGCTCGATCTTCATCGTTTCCTCATTCAAGCTCACGATCGTGGGCCGAGTGACGACCACTTCGCCTCGGCCCGCTCGGATCAGCCCGATCGCGTGGACCGCGATCGGGCTGTGGACGGCGGCGTTGGCCCTGGTGGGCGGGCTGACCATCGGGTTCGCGGACCGCGTCGACCCGTTCCGTGACCCGGTGAGCGACTACGCGCTGCACCGCTGGGGCCGGGCCCTATTCACGATCGCGGTGCTGCTCGTGCTCGCCGGCGGGATCGCCCTCGTCGTGGCGGCCCATCTGGCGGGGCTGCCCCGCGACCGCGCCGTGTCCGTCCTCTTCGGACTGTGGGTGGCCGGGCTGTTCCTCGTCCTGCTTTTCCAAGAAAACCCCAGCACCACCGTCGTCACGGTGCACGGCGAAATCCATCGCTTCGGCGGCGCCGTGCTGTTCGCGTGCCTTCCGCTGGCCTGCCGGGCGCTGGTGCGGCTCCTGCGCGCTGACCCCCGATGGTCACGCCACGCGCAGCGGGTCCGCTCGTGCGGCCGGCTCGCCTTCGCCACCGCGGCGGCGTTCGGGATCGCACAGTTCGTCTCTGAGCTGCCCCAGGGACTGCTCGAACGAGGCGCGCTCGCCGGGGAGCTCGGCACCCTGGTGACCATCGCGCTCGTGGTGCGGACGGCGGCTCGATGACCCTCCTCGCCGTCGCCTTCGCCCTGCTCGGTGCCTGCTTCTTCGCCGGATCTGTTGCCTTGCAGCACAACGCCGTCCAGACTCGGAGCAGCGGCACGGGCCGGGTCAAGCTCGCGTGGCTGGCCCGGTCGCGGACGTGGCAGGCCGGGGTCCTCCTCGGAGTCACCGGCACCGCGCTACACCTGACCGCGCTGTCGCTCGCGCCCCTGGCCATCGTGCAGCCGCTCGGCGTACTCAGCCTCGTGCTGACCGTGCTCGCCGGGCACGGCGCGGTGACCTCACGCCGGATCCGCGTCGCCGCCGCGGTCGTGTGCGTCGCCGTCGCCGGGTTCGTGCTCACCTCGGCGTCCGCGCCGGCCCCGCACGCGCACATCACCACGAGCGCCGTTGTGCTCGCCGTGCTGGCCGGCCCGGCCGTGGCCGCGGCGGGGCTCGCCTGCAGGGGCCGCGCGCGCTGCCTCGGGCGCGCAGCCGCCGCGGCCGTGCTGTTCGGACTCAGCGCCGCGGTGATGCGGGCGGCCGCGCTCAGCCTGCCCCACCCGCTGACCGCGGCGGGATTCGCGCTCGCGGGCGGTGCGCTGATCGCCGGTGGCGGCTGGCTGCTCCAGCAAGCCCACGCCGCCGGGCCCACCGCCGTCGTGGTCGCCGCCACGACGGTGCTCGACCCCCTCACCGCCGTCGGCGCCGACCAGCTGCTCTACGGCGAAGCACCTCACCTCGTCCCGGCACTCGTCGCCGCACGCCTGGTCCTGGCGCTGGCCGCCGTGCTCGGCGTGCTCGTGCTGGCCGGTTCCCTCAGCGGTCCCTCCGAACATGACCTCTCCGAACATGACCTCTCCGAACACGGTCCTTCCGAAGACGACAAGGAATCTCAGATGCCCGACTCGCGCTCCGCCTCAGGTTTCCGGATCCTGCTCGGCGCCGACACGTTCCCGCCCGACATCAACGGAGCGGCCCACTTCACCGCCCGCCTCGCCCACGGCTTGGCCGGCCTCGGCCACGAGATACACGTGCTGCGGCCCCAGCCCCGCAGCGACGACTCGGACCACGGCCGACTCACCGTGCACGACGCGCGCGCCTTCGGGACGCCCTTCCACCCGACGTTCCGGGTCAGCACTCCCGGGGGTGCTCGCCGAGCCGCGGAGCAGGTGATGGATCGGGTCCGGCCCGACGTCGTCCACGTCCAATCCCACTTCTCCGTCGGGCGCGCCCTGCTGGCCGCCGCGCACCGCCGAGGCATACCGACCGTCGCGACCAACCACTTCATGCCCGAGAACCTTCTCGGCTACCTCCGGCTGCCGCAGTCGGTCCGGCGCGTGCTGATCCGCGTCGGCTGGCGCGACCTGGTTCGCGTGTACCGCACGGTCGGGACCGTCACGACGCCGACGCCGCGGGCCGCCGATCTGCTGGCGCGCAACGGACTCGAACGCCCCGTCAGCGTCATCTCGTGCGGGATCGATCTCGCCCACTACCTCGAGCGGGCCACGCCGGCGACGGGTGACGTCGCGGTCCTGTTCGTCGGCCGCCTCGACGCGGAGAAGAACGTCGACGAGCTCATCCGCGCCGTCGCCCGCGTGCCGCGGCTTCGCGCCGAGATCGTCGGCGACGGCTCTTGCCGCCCCGCGCTCACGAACCTCGCCGCGCAACTCGGTGTGGCCGACCGCGTGTGCTTCCACGGCTTCGTCCCCGACGCCGACCTGGTCCGCATCTACGCGTGCTGCCAGATCTTCTGCATGCCGGGCACTGCGGAACTGCAGAGCATCGCCACCATGGAAGCCATGGCCGCCGGCCTGCCCATCGTCGCGGCCGATGCGATGGCGCTGCCGCACCTCGTGCGCCCCGGCGTCAACGGCCACCTCTACCCACCCGGCGACATCGACGCCCTCGCCATCCGCCTCGACGAGCTGGCCGTCGCCCCAGGCGTCCGCGCGTCGATGGGCGCGGCCAGCCGTGCCCTGGTGGCACGGCACGACCTCGCCGACACCCTCGAGAGCTTCGTCTCCGTGTACCGCCACGCATGCGGAGTGGCGCAACCGGCGGAGACCGAGCTGCGCCAACCGTCTGTTGCGCAAAGCTCGTGACCACCGCCTGACCGATGTGACCAACGAGGCTGAATTCGAAGCTGCCGGGCTCGTCGAGACGTGGGCCGAGGCCGTCCTGCGGCAGGCCGAGCGCGACAACAGCGCTTGGGCTGATCTGAATCAGGCATGGGACCGCTTCGACCGCGCCGACGGTTGGAGTTCCGCGGGGGACGAACGATCGAAGGCATTCCGGCAGCTGTGGGCCGAAACTCATCTGCTTGTCTGGTCGGCTCGCCAGCTCGAATCCTGGGTTGCGCGGTTGGCGACGGAACGGGGCGAACCCGTGCCGACCGAGGACCCCTGGCTGAAAACTCTTCGAGACGCCTTGGAGCACCTCAACGAGGCCGAGGTCCGCGACGGGCACGCTGTTGCCGGGCAGGAAGCTGTTGACACCGTGGCGGCCGGGCGACGATGGCGCGGGCGCCGTGGCGTGCGTTGCTCGCGCTGCCCGGACGTTCCCTCGGGACCTCACTCGTAGACGATGGTCGGCTCTTCGGCCTCGTCGAGCCAGCACGGCTCGACCAGGCGGCGCGCGATGCGCTGGAGAAGATCGAGAGTGAGCGCCTCGACCAGGCTGCCGAGACCTGGATCGACGCACAGCCTGACTGATCGAGCTGGACCGCGACCGTCGATGAGCTGCGTGAACGGACCAGTCGAGACGCCGCTCCCGTGGATCATCGAATTCGGCCAGGGCACAGCAAAATCGCGGCCAATTCGGCTGCCGCGGGCTTCGGGCCCGGGCAGTCTCGAACCATGGCTGTTCCTGATTCGGCCCGTTCGGCACTCTCCCCGGTGGCACGTTTTCTTCGTCTGGTGCGCCCGGCCGTGCGGCGGCGGCCTTCGGTGCGGATCTGGGACCGGATCGAGGCGGTGCTGATCCTGGTGTTGAGCGCGGCGCTCTTCGGGTCGGTGCCGGTCTGCTTCGGGCTCGCTTCGTCGGTCTTCGCCGAGGATCGGGCGACGGATGCGCGGGCCGGGGTGCGCTACCAGGTCACGGCGAAGGTGTTCCCGGGCTCGGCTGCCCTGCAGACGGCCGGCAGCGAGGGCTTGCTCGGCACGCGCCGCGTCCGCGCAACGTGGACCGCGCCCGACGGGGCGGCCCGCGGAGGCGATCTCACGGTCGAGCTGAGCCCCGCTGGACCGCATGTGGTGAAGATCTGGGTTGACCGCCGGGGAGTGCAGCAGGCGGCGCCGCGGACCACCGCCGACCTGCTGTTCGGCGCGCTCATGTACGGCGTCGCGCTCGAGTTCTGCGTGGTCGTGGCGGTCGCGCTCGGGTACGCGACTGCGCGATGGTGGCTCGACCGTCTCCGCGCCCGGGGCTGGGACCGCGAGTGGCGGCGGCTCACCGGCGTCGGGAGGGACGCCTGATCACTCCGTAAAACGACAATGGTGTAGAAATACTACATTCCTGTCGAATATCTGGACTACCGCGGAAGGCGGTCTGCTGCATGAATCCGTTGAGCGCGACGTCGTGGCTCTCGAGCCTCGGCACGGCGGGGGTGTTTCTCGTCCTGTTCGCCGAAACCGGCCTGCTGATCGGGTTCTTCCTGCCCGGTGACTCACTGCTGTTCACTGCCGGGCTGTTCTGCACCACCAATGCCACGGCCACCGTCCACCTGTCCCTGCCGCTGGTGCTGGTGGCCGCGGTCGCCGGTGCGCTGCTCGGGGCGCAGACCGGGTTCGTGCTGGGTCGCCGCGGGGGACGGGCGCTGCTGGCGCGCACGAGCAACGCGCACCTGCACCGCGGGATGACCAGAGCCGAAGAGCTCTTCACCCGCTATGGCCACGCGAAAGCGATCGTGCTGGCCCGGTTCATCCCGGTCGTGCGCACCGTGCTGAACCCGCTCGCGGGCATCCTTGACGTCCCCACGCGCACGTTCACCTTGTGGCAGGTCCTCGGCGGGCTATTGTGGTCGGTCGGCGTCACGGTCGCCGGGTACCTTCTCGGTGCCAGTGTTCCCGGGATCGACCAGTACCTGCTGCCGATCATCGCGCTCGTGGTTATCGTCTCGCTGATCCCGCTGGCGCTCGAAGTGCTCCGGAGCCGCAAGCAGCGCCGCGGAGCCGGCTCCTGATGTTCCCGCCCCTCAGTACCTTCAGCACTGTCAGTAAAGGAAAAACGCGTTGAGCGCGATCGACCTTGGCCAGTCCGTGATCCTCGGGATCGTGGAAGGCCTGACCGAATTCCTGCCCGTGTCGTCGACCGGGCACCTAAAGATCGCCGAGGGGCTGCTCGGCATCCCGGTCGACGACCAGTCCGTGGTCGGATTCACCGCGGTGATCCAGGTCGGTGCCATCGCCGCGGTGCTGGTGTACTTCTTCCGCGACATCGTGCGGTTCGCCGCGGCGTGGGGCCGCGGGCTGGTCAACCCGCGGGCGCGCCAGGAGCACGACTACAAGTTCGCGTGGTGGGTCATCCTCGCGACAATGCCGATCGTCGTCGCGGGCCTGCTGTTCCAGTCGCTGGTGAAGGGGCCGCTCGCGTCGTTGTGGGTCGTCGCGATCTCGCTCATCGTCGGCAGCGGGATCATGGGGGCCGCGGATCGGTTCGGGACCGGCAAACGCGGTGAGGCCGAGTCCACCTTCGCCGACGCGATGCTGGTCGGCTCGTCGCAGATCCTCGCACTGCTCTTCCCTGGGTTTTCGCGCTCCGGCGCCACGATCTCGACCGGCCTGCTCCGCGGCCTGGACCGGGTCACCGCCACGCGGTTGTCGTTTTTCCTGTCGATCCCGGCGTTGACCGGAGCCGGGCTCTACGAGCTGAAGGACGCGCTCGGCGGCGGCGTCGACGTGCTGCCGCTCGTGGTCGGGACGGTCGTGTCGTTCGTCGTGGCGTACGCGGCGATCGCGTGGCTGCTCAAGTTCGTCGCGGCGCACACCTTCACGGCGTTCGTGATCTACCGCGTTGTCGTGGGGGTCGCGCTGCTGGCCGCGTTGGCGTCGGGCGTGTTGTCGGCCTAAGCGGAGTCGGACCGTGCGAAGCCCTCTGCGGCGAGCGCTTCGCGTGCGGCGGCGACGATGCTTTCGCCGTGGGCGAGCAGGTCGTTGAGGCTCCGCTCGCGCATGAGCGGAGCATCGCGAAGATCCCCGTCAGGCAACAGCTCGGCAACCCGCTGCACTGTATTCACCGCGTGCCACGCGGCCAGCGTCAACGGGCCAGGCGGTGGAGCGTCGTCGGCCGGCATCGACGGTCGGAGTTGCGCGGCGAGCCGGCCGGTCAGCTCGGACAGGCGCGCCGCGCGCGGCAGCTGGAGTTCGGGCATGGGCTCGTCTCCGTTGTGGCAGCGGGAAACCAGGTAGTGGCGGCAGTGTGACACGAGGCGGGTCAACCTCCGGCAAAATGTCTTACCATCCGTTTACCTATGTGGCCGGCGTTTGGCCGCACGAAGACGTTCCTGCCGCAAGGCGTCGATCTCGGGCAGGGGCAGCGCGGAGCGCGTCACGCCGAGAGCCCACGCCAGCAGCAGGTCGGCCAGTGCGGGGTTTCGGGCGAGGACCGGGCCGTGCAGGTAGGTGGCCAGGACACGGCCGGTGAGCGCGCCCTCTGTGCCGTCCCCGTTGCCGATGCCGGTCTGGACAGGGCCGAGCGCGCTGCTGCCGTTGCCGATCTGCGTGCGGCCGAGGTGGTTCTCGAAACCGGTAAGGGGTTCGGTGCCGAGCCGATCGGCGACGTCGACGACGACCTCGCCGACCGCGCGCTTGCTACCTGGAGCGGTGACTGCGTCGAGCAGGCCGAGCCCGGAGTGGGTCACACCGTCGGAGGTGGTGAACTTCGTGCCCAGTACTTGGAAGCCCGCGCACACCCCGAACACGACCGCGCCACGGGCCGCCGCGTGCTGCAATCCGGGATGGGTGCGGAGGTGGTGGACGGCGAGGGCTTGCGCGTCGTCTTCGCCGCCACCCAGCAGGTACAGATCGAGGGAGGACGGGACGGCGTCGCCGTGCCGGATGTCCACGACGGTGGCGGCGGTGCCGCGCCACTGCAGCCGGCGCTGGAGGACCTGGCCGTTGCCGCCATCGCTGTAGGTGCCCAGGATGTCGGGCAGCACCAGGCCGATGCCCAGCGTGGAGTCAGCCATCGCCGAGCTTCCGGTGCGCGTCGCGGAACGCCGTGTAGTTCGCGACGAGCTCGACGGGACCAGGTGGCAGGGCGCTGACCGCGGTGAGTGGCCGTCGGCACAGGGTGTGCTGCACGTCGGCGTAGGTCAGGCGCACCGCGACGTCGGTCGCCCGCTCGCCGGCGGCGACGACGTGGCGCCCGCGCAGCTGCTCGAAGGGCACGTCCCACAGCCACGACGTGTCGCGTCCGTCGGCCTGGCCGCTGTTGACCGCGATCACCACGGAAGCCCACGGATCGATCAGCGGCAGTGTTTCGCGCCAGCCCGCGGGGTTTTTCGCCAGCAGGAGCCGCACGGCGTGTCCGCTCACGTCGGCGCGGCGGTAGCGGCCGGCGACGTCGTCGATCGTGCGCAGCCGAACCGCGGCGACGTTCGGCGACACGCCGAAGTGCTCGGCAGTGGCGACCGCGACGGCGGCGTTGGCGGCGTTCGCCCGGCCAGGCAACCGGAGGTCGAGCGTGACGCTCGTGCCCCGCGCGTTTTCCAAGGTGTTGCCGTGCAGAGTCCACAGTGGATCAGGCCGGGTCAGGCCGCACGTGCAGCACCATCCGCTCGGGGTGTGGAGGACGGCTTGGCCACAGCGAGCGCAGGTCACCGCGTCGGCGTGCCAGTCCTGTCCCGCTCCGACCCAGAGCGGCCGCGTGGAGGCGAGCGTGGCCGAGGTGACGAGCGGGTCGTCGCAGTTAGCGATCACCGTCGTGCCCGGCAGGGCGGCGACGAGCGCCCGCAGTTCCCGCTCGAGCGTGCGCACCTCGCCGACCCGGTCGAGCTGGTCCCGGCTGAGGTTGAGCAGGATCAGGCACGCCGGGCGTACTTGCGCGGCGACGGCCGGGGCGTAGTTCTCGTCGATTTCGAGCACCGCGATAGGCGCGTGAGGTTTCGCCACCAGGGCGGCGGTGACCCCGTCGGGCATGTTCGCCCCGTTGCCGTTTCGGGCCACCTCGCCGAGCGTCTCGAGAATGCGGCTGAGCATCAGCGCGGTGGTGGTCTTGCCGTTGGTGCCGGTCACCAGCACCACCGTGCGGTCGCGGGCAAGGTTCCGCAATGCGTCAGGGTCCAGCCGCAGCGCGACGCGCCCGCCGATGATGCCGCCCGACCCCAACCGCAGAAGACGGGAGACCGCCGCGGTAGACCGGGCGGCGGCGACCGCAAGCCGGGTACGCGCCGGCAGCCGCCCCGGACCCGGGGACACCCGGGCTCGCGCGGTGAGAGTGGCTGGTGGACTCGGGCTCTCCACGGGAACTCCTTCACACGGTGGACGAATCGCGGCCACCTTCGTCGCAGTGTCCTGTGAGGACGCTGAGCGCGCCCACAAGCCGACGGTAGGCCGAGGCAGCCCAGGGAACGGTTCGAGCAGGGTTAACCGATTGCTGTCTTATATTTTCACGGTGGACACGGCTAATGGGACGCAAGAACTTTTTTGCCCGCGTCTTACCCGGACCCTGGTTGGCTGAGATTTGCCGAATCACTGAGGGGGCCGCCGTCTATATGGGCCGAGGGCGTGCCGAACTACTTCGTGGGCGGGCAACACCCAGCAGAACCTCGTCACGCAGTTCGAAGCGGTGCAAGGCGGCCTCGCCGGTGAACCCCTGGCCGACTACCTGCGCCCCCTTCGGCGGCGGCTACTTCTTCACCCTGCCCGGCGCGCGGGACGACCACGACTGGTACGGCAGTGGACTGCTCTCCTGAGTCGTCAGCACCCCTCGGTAGAGCGCGAGCAATCCGTGGGTCGCGGTGTCCCAGCCGGACTCGGCGGCGTGGCGGCGGGCCTCGGCGCGATGGTCGTCGTTGAGGAGCGCACGGGCGCAGGCGGGCAGATCGACGGGCCGCTCGACGGGGAAGAACCGCGCGGCGGTGGTGCCGAAGAGCGTGGTGCGGGCGGCCGGGCTATCGGCGGCGAGGACGGGCAGCCCGCTGGCGAGGGCTTCCACGAGGACGAGGCCGAGGGTGTCGGTGGTGGAGGGAAAGACGAACAAGTCGGCGGAACGGTAAGCCTCGGCGAGTGCGTCGCCGTGGAGCATGCCGGTGAACACGGTGTCCGGCGGCAGGGTGCGCTCGAGCTGAGCCCGGGCCGGGCCGTCGCCGACGAGCACGAGCCGGAAGCCGCCGGCCGGCGTGGCGAGCGGGGCGAGACGCTCCAGGCCCTTTTCGGCGGCCAGACGGCCCACGTAGAGCGCGACGGGCCGACCCGCACGCCGAGGGCCGGGGGCGGGGTGGAACCGCCGGAGGTCGACGCCGCGGGGCCAGAGGCGCACATCGGTGATGCCATGGCCGGCGAGGTCGTCGACGGACGCGGTGGAGGTAGCGAGGTTGAGGTGCGCACGGCCGTGCAGGGCGCGCAGCAGGGACCAGATCAGCGGTACGGCGGCGCCGAGCTGGTAGTGACGGGCGTAGCGGGCGATATCGGTGTGGTACGAAGCCACGATCCGCCGGTGCTGCCGGCGCGCGGCGAGCAGCCCGGCCGCGCCGAGCAGCACGGGGTTCACCAGGTGGACCACGTCGGGGTCGAACTCACGCAGGTAGCGGCCGACGCGGGGAAGCGGCAGGCCCCACCGCTTGCCCCCGTAGAGGAACGTCGCGCCGACCGTCGGCACGGTGCGCACCGTCGCACCGGTCAGTGTCGAGCCGGGACCCTCCGGCGCGATCACCAGCACGTCATGACCGGCCGCGTGCAGCTCGCGCACCGTGGCCACCAGCCTTGTCACGATGCCGTCGACGGAGGGCAGCCACGTCTCGGTCACCAAGGCCACGCGCATCCCGGACCTACCGGTTCCGCGGGACGGATCCGGAGCCGGTCGCGGCGAGACAACCGACGAGCGCGGCGATCACGAGCAGCAGCACGAGACTGACGGGTCCGGTTCCCAGGCCCACCCCGCCTCGGTCAGGCCCCACACCGAACCAGTCCGCAAAGGAGGCACCCAGCGGCCGCGTGAGGATGTACGCCGCCCAGAACGTGCCGACACGGCTCACGCCGGGGAACCGGGTCGCGATCGCAGGGAGGGCGATGACCACGGCGAACCCGATCCCGGAGCCGAGATACCCAAGGTGCAATGTCGTCGCGGTCAGATCGCCCACGGCGGTGCCCAGCGCGAAGGTCGTGCCGACGGCGAGCCAGTAGAAGAACTCGCGGCGCGGCGTGCGGATCTCGTGGATCGACAGCGTCTTCTCGAACCGGTGCCACAGCAGGAAAACCGCGCCTAGCGCGACCGCGAAGACCGCCGTCGACACCGCGTATTGCACGCCCAGGCCCACGTGGGCGACGTCGGCCGCCATGGTCCCGAACACGCTGACCAGCAGCACGGTCGTCCAGTACAGCGCCGGACGATAGGAACGCGCGCGAAACTGCGCGACGAGGGACACGGCCAACGCCAGGCCGGCCAGCGCCACCGCGATCACCGGGTCGATCAGGTGCGCGAGGAAGTCGCTCGTCGTCTCCCCGACACCGGTCGTGAGTACCTTGATGATCCAGAAGAGGGCGGTGACCGCCGGGACCTTCGAGGCTCCGCGCTCGCGGGTGTGGCGCGCACCGTCGCTCAGTTCCGCTGCCGTCATGGGGAAATTCTCGCATTCCCCAACGCCGGCGGTGCGATCGGAATGAATGTTCCGGCGGTGTCCCGGTTGCTTGTTTTGCCGGTATTCTTCTTGCCATTGAATGGCAGTCCGTAAACCTCGCGCTAACCTTCGGCGCTGTACTGTGCAGCGTCATTCCTATTGGTGTGTCAGGAAGCTCAGTTCACTCGATGTTCTTCCTCAGGTTTCCAGGAATCCGTTTCGGAAGCCTGGAATACCCCGTGCGCCGCCGACTTCGGCCGCGCAACACCAGGGAAGATTCGTGTCGAGAAACCGCACACCGTTGTTCGCCCTTCTCGCAGCCGCGGGATTGTTCGCCACCGCCGCGCCCGCGGCGGTGGCGCAGCCGGGGCAGTCGGGTCAGCAGCACGTCCTGCTCGTCTCGGTCGACGGCATGCACCAGTCGGACCTCGTCTGGTACACCGCGACCCATCCGCATTCGGAGCTGGCGAACCTGCTCGCGCACGGCACGCAGTACACGCACGCGAGCACCCCGGTTCCCTCGGACTCGTTTCCCGGCATGGTCGGCCAGCTCACCGGCGGCAACCGCGCGACCACCGGCGTGTACTACGACGCCACCTACAACCACGCCCTGCTGCCGGCCGGCACCACCCAGTGCGCCGGGGCGAAGCCGGGCGCGGTGGTCGACTACACCGAAGACCTCGACCGCGACAAGAACGCCCTTGACGCCGGGCAGGGCGTGGGCGGCCTGCCTGACGGCGTGCTGGCGATGACCGGGGACCCGCGCACGCTCATCGACCCGGCGAAACTGCCGGTCGACCCGCAGACGTGCCAACCCGTGTACCCGCACCAGTACCTGCGGGTCAACACGGTGTTCGAGGTGGCCCGCCAGGCGGGGGTGCGCACCGCGTGGTCGGACAAGCACCCCGCCTACGAACTGCTCAACGGCCCGTCCGGCACCGGCATCCAGGACCTGTTCACGCCCGAGATCAACAGCCAGGTGCCCGGCGCACCGTCCGGATCGGACTGGACCACCGACAACGCCGCGACCCAGCGCTACGACGCCTACAAGGCCCGCGCGGTGCTCAACGAGATCGACGGCTACGACCACAGCCGCACCACGAAGGTCGGCACTCCCGCGGTGTTCGGCCTCAACTTCCAGTCGGTGTCCACCGCGCAGAAGCTCCCGGTCTCCGGCGGCCAAGCGGGCGGCTATCTCTCCGGTGGCGCCCCTGGGCCCGTCGTGCGCTCGGCGCTCGACTTCGTCGACCGGCAGCTCGGCGCGTTCGCCGCCGAGCTCAAGCGGCGCGGCATTGACCGGAGCACCACCATCGTCCTGTCCGCCAAGCACGGCCAGTCGCCGATCGACCCGAACGCGCTGACCCGCATCGACGACGATGCCCTGCTCGACGGGCTCAACGCCGCCTGGCGCGCCGCGCACCCGGGGGCGGCCGACCTCGTGGCCCAGTCGACCGACGACGACGCGATGCTGCTGTGGCTCACCAACCGATCGGCCGCGGCCACGACGTTCGCGAAGAACTACCTCCTGGCCCAGTCCGGCACGGGCAACGGGGCCACCGGCGCGGTGAAACCGTTTGTCCACTCCGGACTGGCGACCGTCCACGCGGGAGCCGACGCCGCTCGCTACTTCGGCGTGCGCCCCGGCGACGACCGGGTGCCCGACCTCGTCGGTCTGACGGTGCCCGGCGTCGTCTACACCGGCGGGCAATCGAAGATCGCCGAACACGGCGGCGCTGCCGCCGACGACCGGTCCGTCCCCCTGGTCGTCAGCGGCACCGGCCGTGGCCAGGTGATCGGCGGTGCCATCGAGACGACGCAGATCGCGCCGACCATACTGCGGCTGCTGAACCTCGACCCCCGCTCGCTCGCCGCCGTGCGTGCCGAAGGAACCCGCGTGCTCCCTGGGCTCGACCGGCACTGACGTCGACGGTCCTCGCCCCGGTGGCAGTCCGGGGTGGGGGCCAACCCGGCGAACCGGACGCGCGCACCCAGAAAGCCCTTCCATCTACATGAATGTAGATTTACTACGTGCCTGTAGATACTCTGGAAGGCGTGCGCATGGAGCGTGTGGTGATCGTGTCGGCTCGGATCGGGGCCGGGCACGATGGTGCGGCGAAGGAGCTGGCCCGGCTGCTGGGGGAGCGCGGCACCTCATCGGAAGTCGTGGACTTTCTGGACCTGCTGCCCGGACGGCTCGGCCGGATTCTGTGCGGTGCTTACCATCGGCAGCTGCAGGTCGCTCCGCGCAGCTGGGACTGGTTGCTCGGCGCGCTCGGTTCGCCCGGCCCGGCCTCGGCGGCGCACCGGTTCGCGGGGCTCGCGGTCGAGAACCTCGCCGATGCCGTGGCCGGGGCCCAGTTGGTTGTGTCGACGTACCCGCTTGCGACGCTCGCTGCCGGGCGGCTGCGAGCACAAGGGCGGCTTGCGCAGGGGCTGGTGGCGTACCTGACGGACCCCTCCGTGCGCCGCCTGTGCGTGAGCCCGTGGGCCGATCTGGTCGTGGCGCCCAACGCTCTCGCGGCCGAGCAGGCACGGGCGCTCGGTGCCGTTCGCACGGTGGTGCGGCAACCGTTGGTCGCGCCCGCGTTCCGGCCGGTTGCCGGGGCAGCCGAAAAGGCCCTGCTCCGCGTGGCACATGGTCTTCCTGGGGACCGCGCGCTCGCCCTCGTCGTCTCGGGCTCCTGGGGTGTCGGCGAAGTCGAACGCACAGTGGGCGACTTGCGGGCCGAAGGCACGGTCGAGCCCGTGGTCGTCTGCGGCCGCAACGACGCGCTGCGGCACCGGCTCGAGAGGGCGGGGGTCCGGCAGGTGTTCGGCTGGGTCGACGACATGGCCGGCCTGATGCGCGCCTGCGATGTGGTAGTCCAGAACGCGGGCGGGCTCACCACGTCGGAGGCGCTCGCCACCGGCCTGCCCGTGCTGACCTACCGTTGCCTGCCCGGGCACGGCCGCGCGAACGCCGCGGTGCTGGACCAGGCCGGCACCGTGCCGTGGGTGCGGTCGCCGGATGCGCTCGGCGCGGCCCTGCACGCGGCTCTGCAGCCGGTACCGCCGGTGTTCGATGCCATCGCGCCCATCGAGGTGGCGGGATGATGCGTGCCGCCGCTGTGGCGGCGGCGGTCGCGGCGCACGCCGGGCCGGCCGCGCTGTTCCTGCCGCCGGTGCGCGCGGCACTCGCGCCCGCGCTGGCCGGTCTCGGCGATCCCGGCCACGTCGCCCTCACCTTCGACGATGGGCCGCACCCGCGGTCCACCCCGCATTTCCTGTCGCTGCTGACCCGGACCGGCACGCGGGCAACGTTCTTCGTGCTCGGTCGCGAACTCGCCCGCGCCCCGGAACTCGGCCGCGAGATCGTCGCGGCCGGGCACGAGCTCGCGGTACACGGCTGGGACCACCGCTGCTTTCTGCGCCGATCCCCGTCCGCTCTGCGCGATGATCTGGCCCGCACGATGGATCTGATCGGCTCCGTGACCGGGGAACGGCCGCGCTGGCTGCGCGCTCCGTACGGCGTGTTCTCCTCCGGCGCACTGCTGACCGCGCGCACCCTGGACCTGCGTCCGGTGCTGTGGACGGCCTGGGGCTTCGACTGGACCGGCAACGCCACCTCGGAGTCAGTGGCCGCGAACGTCCACAAGGGACTTCGCGGCGGTGGCACGATCCTGCTGCACGACTCCGACACCGAAGCCGCGGTCGGCGCGTGGCGCTCAGCCCTCGGCGCACTCCCGGCGATCCTGGCGGACTGCGGTGAGCGAGGCCTGACCGTGGGGCCGCTTCGCGAGCACGGGGTGGGCCGCGCACGACGCCAGCTGGGCGGCTTCGATGTCGGAGTGCAACGTGATCGCCGCCTGGGCTCCGGCCCCGGCCGACCAGGCAGCGCCGGCCAGTACGACCGCCACGGCGACGGCTGTGAGCCCGCGCCCGCGCACACCCAGTGATGGCGGGGCATCGTCAAGCAGCGCACGCACCCGTCGGGGCACCGGGCCGCCGCCCGCGGCGAGCGCGTAGGACGCCGGTCTCCTGTCCGCCAGCGCCGCCTTCGCCACCGCGGTCGCCACCACCCGTCGATTGCCCACACCAGTGGCCGCGGCCTCGTCGGCCCAGCGTTCCATGGCAAATCGCGCCGCCGTCGTGAGAGGACGAACGAACGGGTTGAGTGCGCCCGCGAGGACTCCCGCGGCGGAGTAGCGCGGGTGCCGCAGCCGCAGGTGAGCACGTTCGTGATGGAGCAACGCGGCCCGCTCGTCCGCCGACAGCGCGCTGAGCATGCCCGTGGACACAGCGATTCGGCCGCCACGACCGGCGATCGCGAACGCCACCGGGTCCGCGCCGGGCAAGACCACGACGCCGCCATCGCTCGAATACTCGTCCAGCTCGGCGTGTACCCGCCGGTACCAGCGCCAGTGACCCGACGCGGTTCGTCCGAGGGCCACGACGGCTCCGATCAGCAGTACTCCGCAGGCGATCGCCAGCGGCATGTCGGAGCCGGCGATCGCGCTCAGCGAGGCGGGGGAGAAGTCACCGAACTCGGCCACCGCGGGTACGAGCGACAGCCCCGCGACCGTGCCCAGTGCCAGCGCGCACGTGCTTCCGGCCGCGAAGACCACGGCCAGGAACGTCAGCAGCCGCGCGCCGTGTTGCGGGGCCAGCCGCGGCGCCAGCCATCGGGCCACCGGCCACGAGGCCAGCGGCACCAGCAGCGGAACCAACACGCCCGGGTACATCGATCACGTGCCTTCGCGGTCGCCCTGCAAGAGCTGCCGCAGCGCTTGTTCGTCGCCGGGTGGCAGGTTCGAGACGAACCGGGCCAGCACGCTTTCCCGGTTGTCCTCGCTGTCGAGTACCGCCCGCATCCGCCGGGCTGCCAGGCCGGGGGCGTCATCGACGGGGTGGTACGCGAACATCCGGCCTTGCTTCTCCCGGGCCAGCACACCCTTCTCGTGCAACCGGGACAGGATCGTCACCACGGTCGTGTAGGCCAGGCTGTCGTCGTCGAGCCATTGCCGGACGTCCGCTGCCGACGCGGGCTGATCGTGCTGCCACAGCACGGCCAGCACCTCGGCCTCCAGTTCACCTGGTCCTCTGCGCATGGCGTAAATCTACACTGTTGTCGTAGTTTATGGCGCCGTCGCCGGGGGAAGGCGCAGGGAGGTGGCGAAGAAGTCACGCTGGTCGGGTTGCAGGTAGCGGCCCAGGCTGCCGGGCATGGCGGGAAGCAGCTTCGTCGCGCCCGTGTTCAGGTCGGGCCGGTAGCTGTTGAAGGTGACCATGGGGGAGTGGATGTCGAGCTCCATGCCCTGCTGGATGCCCGCTTGGACCATGGCGTCGGCGAGGGTGTGCAGGGTCAGGCCGGTACCGCCGACGTAGAGGAGGTTGCCGGCTCGGTCGGTGCCGAGGCCTGATCGCCAGGTGTACTGGAACTGGTTCGACGCGCTGCCCCAGTGGCCTGCCGGGTTGAGATCCAGCCCCCGCACGGGAGCGCCGTGGTCGATCACGAGGTCGAGGTTCTGGCGCACCGCGGCGATGTTCGCGTTCATCGTGGCGTCCCGTCCCCATTGCGCCACGGACACCCGCCCGGTGTTGTCGATGACGACCGACGCCATGCCCTCGTGGAGCGGCGCGACGGTGGTGCCATCGAGGTAGAAGCCGCCGTTGCAGTCCTTGAGCTGGAAACCGGAGTTGAATGCGGCCACGAGCGTGCTGTGCATTCGGGAAGGAATCGCGGCCGGGCCGGGCCCGCCGGGGTCTTTCGTGCCGGCGAACAATTGTGTGCGCACCAGGGACTGGTTCAGCCATGCGACGCCCGCGACCACGCTCGCGTGGGCCGGGTCGGGCTGGATGAACGTGGTGTATTCGGCGACCTGGTTGCCACTTCGTGCCTCGGGGGTCCACTCGCCGGCTCCGGCGGCGGCGGACGGGCCGACCGGGAGGTTCTGCGGGCGCGGGCCGGCACCGCCGGCTGCCGGGTCTCCCATCATGGGCAGCTCGCCGGCCGACGGCGGTGCGCTCGAGGGTGGGTGCCGGGTGAACCACCAGTTCTCCACGGCGTTGACCACACGACCGAGACCGATGTCCCGCAACCAATCCACGGTCCGGACCGAGACGCTCGCGTCGCCGGGGTAGGTCAGTGCGTAGGCGTACGTTCCGGCTGGATAGCCGACCAGTGCCGCGATGACCAGAAGCACGATCCGCCGCCGCCAGCGTCGCTTCGGGGGCGCGGGAGCGGTCGGGCTCGGTGAAACCGGGTGGAAGAAAAGCTGATCGGCGGACATGATCCCAAGCTATTGCCGGCTCGGTGCACGCTCGGAAAGCCGGAGGTTAGTGACAGGGAAAAACGCATTCCCCGGCGAACGCGAACCGATTTCGCCGTCCGCGCGGGCAAGCGAACAGTCCGCTCAGGTTAGCGGCAGGCAAAATGATCGCGCGCCGCCCCGGAATCGGGAAACGTGGATATTCTCGGCTCATGGCCCGAGTCCTTGTCGTCGAAGACGACCGCACCATCGGTGAGGTTCTGCACACGAGCCTGACCCAGCACGGGCACGAGGTCACGTGGCACACCCACGGCCGCACGGCCTTGCAGGACGTCGCGAAGCAGCCGTGCGACCTGGTGCTGCTCGATCTCGGCCTGCCGGACCTGGACGGCGCTGAGGTGTGCCGCGAGCTGCGCGGCGCGCTGCCGGCCTGTGTGATCGTGATGCTCACTGCGCGTGCCGACGAGATGGACGTGGTCGTGGGGCTCGAGGCGGGCGCGGACGACTACCTCGTGAAACCGGTGCCGCTGGGCGAACTGCATGCTCGTCTGCGCGCGCACCTGCGACGCCACTCGACCGATCGCAGCCAGGTCGAGATCACGCTCGGCCGGCTGCGGATCGACCCGGCGGCGCGGCGGGTCACCGTGGACGGGATCGAGTTCCAGTTGCGCGCCAAGGAGTTCGAGCTCCTGCTGCGCCTGGCCCAGGACCCCGGCAACGCGGTGAGCCGCGAAGCGCTGATGGCCGACGTGTGGGATGCCCATTGGTTCGGCTCGACCAAGACGCTCGACGTCCACATCGCCACGCTGCGGCGCAAGCTGGCCGAGGCCGGCGGTGTGGGTCCGATGCCGGAGATCGCCACGCTGCGTCGGCACGGCTACCGGCTCGAGGAACCGGAAGGGTGAGCCCGTGCGCCGCCGCATCGTCCTGACGACGGTGCTCGCCGCGTTGGTCGCGATCGGGCTGTTCGGCGTTCCACTGGCCGTCGCGGTCGCGCGCTACTTCGTCACGGCCGAGCGCGCCGAACTCGAACGAGCCGCTGACTCCTACGCTCTCGACGTCTCGGCCGACATCCTGCGTCACCGCACCCCCGACCGCACACCTGCCACCGAGGACCCCACCTTCGTGGCGGTCTACAGCCCGGCCGGCACGCTGCTCGCCGGTGCCGGCCCGCCCACGCTCGCCGACGCGGGCGAAGCCACCGCGGCGGGCGAAGTCCTGTCCGCGGACACCTCCGGGGAACTGGTGGTCGTCGTGCCGATCAGCGACGACGGATCGGTGGTCGCGCTCGTGCGCGCCGCCACCGCGCGCACCGAGGTCTACCAGCACACCGGCGTGACTTGGCTCGGCATGGCCGGCCTGGCCGTTGTCGCCCTGCTGTCCGCCTACCTCGTGGCGCGCCGCCAGGCCCGGCGGCTGGCCCGCCCGCTCGAACAGCTGTCCGCGACCGCCCATGACCTCGGCGACGGCGACTTCAGCATCCGCGCCGACCGGGCCGGGATTCCCGAGATCGACTCGGTGGGCGAGTCCCTCGACTCCACCGCCGAACGGCTCGACGACCTGCTCGCCCGTGAACGCGCCTTCTCCGCCGACGCGTCCCACCAGCTGCGCACCCCGCTCGCCGGGCTGCGTCTGCAGCTGGAGGCCGCGCTGGAGAACCCGAAAGCGAACCTGCGCGACGTGGTCGAGGCCGGCGTCGCGACCACCGGGCGGCTCGACCGGACCGTCACCGACCTGCTCGCTCTCGCCCGCGACACTCCGCCTGTCCGCGACGACGCCACCGACCTCGCCGGCGAGTTCGCCGCCATCGAAACCGAGTGGGCGCCGGCCCTGGCCGATCACGATCGCGACCTCGTGCTGAAGGTGGAACCCGTTGTCGCCGGCGCCCGGCTGTCCGGCCCGGTGCTGCGCCAGATCATGACCGTCCTGCTGGACAACGCGCTGCGCCACGGCGCCGGCATCGTCACCGTGACCGCCCGCGACGCCGGCGACGTGCTCGCCGTCGACGTCGCCGACGAAGGCGAGGTCACCGGCACCGACGTGTTCGACCGCCGCTCGCCCGGCGCCCGTGGAACCGGGATCGGCCTCGCCCTCGCCCGCCGCCTCGCCGAAGCCGAGGGTGGACGCCTGCGCCTGACCCGCCCAGCGCCTGCTCTCTTCACCCTGCTGCTGCCGCTCGAGCCCTGACCGTGGCTACTACATTCATGTAGAATTTCGGTGACTGCAGTTGCTGTCTGCCAGGCCGGGAGGAAACCATGACCGCCGACGAGCCACTAACGGGGCCACAGCCGCCGGCCCCGGGGATCCGCTGTTCCGACGCCGAGCGCGAAACCGCAGCCACGGCGCTGCACGCGGCCGTCGGCGAAGGCCGGCTGTCACTGGCCGAAGTCGAGGAACGGACCGCGACGATCTACGCCGCGCGGTTCCGGCACGAGCTCGACGCCGTCCTCGCCGACCTCCCTCGTTCCGCTGCGCCCGCGCCGACCTCGGGATGGCGGCCCGTGCTGACGCTGGCCGCCCACCAGCTGGTTACGGACTTCATCACGCTCACCGGTCGTGGTGCCGCCGCCGGCACCCGCCGGCGGGCGTTCCTGATCGCGGCCACCGTCCTCGTGTTCGCGGCGATGCTGCTGCTCGCGGTGCACGGCATCGCCGACGACGGCCCACATCACGGCTTCGGCCGCGACTGACCCGAGACGACGTCAGCCGGCCGCTTGCTTGTTGTCCTTTGCGGACGACCGTGCGAGGAGGAGCGTGATGACCACGATGGACACCAGCGGGGCGGCCCCGGCGACCGCGAGGGCCATGATCACCGGTAGTCCGGCGTGGGGAGCCGGACCGCCGGGAGGCGCGGGCGGCGGAGTGAAGCGCGGGCGTGAGTCCAGATGGTGCCAGCGGGTCACTTCCAAGTGGGATGATGCGCCAGCTGCCGGCCCAGGCAGCCAGGCCTGTCGCGAGCAGCCGCCACAGGCAGCGGCGGTTCTGAAGGGTCACGACGTCACCACGTGCGGTCGAGAAGCGCCGTCCGAAGTGCCGGCGCTGAAATGCCGAGGGCGGTCAGGATCGGCGGCACCATCCCGCCAGACGTGCCGACCACGACAGCACCGAGGTGACTGGCCCCGGGCGGGGGACACGCCACGGCGCCTGGCCTCGGTGGCCGCGGCCCGCAGACAGGACCGGGCCCGACCGGTGATCGGCAGGTGTCCTGGTAGCCGCGGAGGCCGGGTCCGCGGCCAGGGTGGCGGGATGGGGCCGAAGTTGGTCTCGAGCGCTTCCCTCACCGCGTCCAGGTCGATGCCGATCGCGGCGAGCGCCTCGGCGTCCAGGTTGTCGAACGCCCGGCGTGGCCTGGCCAGGAGCCGGTCGGTCTGGGTGGCGACGCCGTCGGGAGTCAGGCCGTAGTCCCGGGCCACCTCGCCTACTCGGGTGGGTGCGTCCGCGACCGCGAAGAGCAGGTGCTCGGAGCCGATCTCGGGGTGTCCGAGCGTGCGGGCGCGTTCCTGTGCCGTCCGTACCAGGGCGCGGGCGTCCTCAGCTAACTGCCGGTTCCTCATTGCGGCCCCCGGATTCTGCGGCCGTGCTTGCGGTGCACCGTCTGCTTGCTCACGCCGAGTCGGGCCGCGATGTCCTGCCACGACCATCCCGACAGGCGCGCCCGGTCCACCTGCAGCGTCTCCAGTTCCTCCGTCAGCGCCCGCAGCGCCGCCACCGCCCGCAATCCGACGTCGGGGTCGGAACTGGCCGCGCTCTCGGCGATCTCCGCTCGTGTCTTCATCTCGTCAACATAAGCTGACGATGCCGAGGTGTCAACACAAGCTGACGATTGCGATCGGGACTTTGCTTGATCAATCAGGCGGGGCCGGCCGGAAGAACGGGTTCGGCCGGCCCCGGGGTCAGGCGCCGAGTCGGGCTGGGGTCGAGTGGTGGCGGCTGATGTTGCGTTCCAGCAAGCCGAGCGACTGCGCCACACCGACCCCGTCGGCGCCGAGCTCGGGGAGCCGGCCGTCGTCGTGCCGGAGCCGGATGAGCGCGTTGTCCATCGCCTCCTGCGCGGCGAACAGGCAGGGCGTGCTGTAGATCGCGACGTCGACCCCGAGCGCCGAGAGCTCGGGCAGGGACAAACGTGGCGACTTGCCGCCTGCGATCTGGTTGAACAGCAACGGTTTGTCGCCGATCACGGTCCGGATTTCCGTGATGGCGTCGGCGGAGCGGACGCCGTCGATGAGGACCACATCCGCGTCGGTGCGGGCCAGGGCTTCGGCGCGGCGGAGGATCTCGTCGTGCTCGGTGGCGTCGGTGCGGGCGACGACGACGAGATCCTGGCGGGCGGACAGCACGAGGTCGAGCTTTTCGAGGTACTCGTCAATGGGCAGGACCTGTTTGCCGTCGACGTGACCGCATCGGCGCGGTCGTTTCTGGTCCTCGAGGATGACGCCGGACGCGCCGAGCTGCTCCAGTTGCTGCACGACGTGGCCGGCGACCTCGGGGTCGACGTACCCGTCGTCGATGTCGGCGAGCAGGTGGTGGCGGGGCAACGCCAGGCGCAGCCGCTGCACGAAGGCGACCATGTCGGGCCACGCGATGAACCCGATGTCGGGCAGTCCGTAGTGGGACGCGGCGAAGCCGAACCCGGAGACGAACAGTCCGTCGTAGTGCTGTGCCGCGACCGAGCCGGAGAACATGTCGAAGACGCCGATGAGCGGGGTGATCGAATCCGAGCGGATGGCCGAACGGAGGCTTTCGCCGTAACGCACCTTTGATCTCCTTGCGGTGGATGTCGGTGATCTTGGTGCCGATGGTGGCCGGGGCAGGGTTAACGGCTCCCTATCGTGCGGACGGCTTGCGGCAAGACGGTTTCCTCGATCGGGTGGTGTTCGGCCTGGTGCTTCGGTCAGGCGGGTCGCCGTTGTGCTTTCACCTGGGGGAATTCGGTGTTGCCTGCCTGGAGGAGCGGTTCCGGGCGGGCGTGGACGGTGTGGTCGAGGAACGCGGTCACGTAGGCGCCCGTGATCGTCAAGACCTCGTCGAGGTCGCCGAGGGCGAGCTGGGATCTGAGTGGAGCGGCGAGGTAGTAGGCGTCGTAGTCGCTGAAGTCGAAGTGGCGGGCGCCGTCGATCTGGTAGCACCACGCCGGCCCGGCTGTCGCCAGCAGTTCGCGGGCGGCGGGGTCGGTGGTGGCCACCGGGCAGGTTACGGCCAGGCACATGTCGCCGGAGGCGAGGAGCAGGTGCGGTTCGGCGAGTCCGGTGTGGACGACGCAGCCGTAGGGCGTGCCGTCGCGATCGACGGCGCCGGCGCAGCGCGCCTCGGAGCGGCAGGCACCGGCTGCGGCGCCTGCCGCCGACTGGCGCCATCTCTCGAGCCGCGGATGCCAGACGGACAGGAACTCCCGCAGCGAGCCAGGACGGTCATGATGACGTCGGCCGCGGCGCTGCCAGGCTCCCGCCCTTCCCGGGGAGGACCACCCCAGCGCCGCCGGCATCCGCCATCCCCGCCGCCGGACTTGCGGTACTGTCCGTCGGCCTCGCCAGCCTGGCTCGTCGTGCTGGTACGGAGGCGCGGGAGCCAACGAAGTGCCGGCGTGATCGCGTCGGTCACCGGTGGCCGGCGCGCGGTGCGGGGGTGGCGGAGAACTGGCCCTGCCAGCTGGCTTGCGCGCCGGAGTCGCCGATGCGGTAGATGTCGTACGCGGCGCCGCCGGCG